>JAVHOI010000043.1:19547-21234 GCA_036169975.1 Ferruginibacter sp.
CGCCCGGAGTTTTTGCCAACCAAAGTTTTAATTGGATTTGCTGAACATGTTTTGGAGTGTCTTTCATTACCTTTTATTTACTTCAGTTTTTCATTATGCTTATGCCTTTCCCCATCCCTCAAATCCTTCTTCTCAAAATTTTTCTCCAAAGCCGATGTTAAATCAACACCTGTTTGGTTGGCAAGGCAAATCAGCACCCAAAGCACATCCGCCATTTCATCGCCCAAATCTTTTCCTTTATCGCTTTCCTTAAAAGATTGTTCGCCATAAGTCCTTACCATTATTCTTGATAACTCGCCCACCTCTTCCATTAAAATACCGAGGTTAGTCAGCTCATTAAAATAACGAACGCCAACGGTTTTTATCCATTGGTCAACTTTAGCCTGTGCTTCTTTAATTTCCATAATGAGAATTTTATTAATTAACCAACACGAATTTTTAAGGCACGAATTACACGAATTATTTTATTCCTATACGATCCTTTTAGAATACAACTCTTTTCGACACAAATGAAGGCTCTCCAAAGTTGGCGATAATACCTAATTGTAATCCTGATGCTTTCAGATAGTTGACTGTTTGTTTTATAAAGCCATTCACTATTATATAAGATGCCTTTACTTCAAGAATGATTGACCCATACACTATGAAGTCAGCGTTATAGCGATACTGTAGTATAATGTCTTTGTAATTAATTTTAAATTCCTTTTCACGGGTATAGGGTATGCCTCTTGTTTTGAATTCATATTCTAATGCATCTTTATAAATGATCTCCTTAAATCCCATTCCAAGCTCACGATGTACTTCCATACAAATTCCAATAAGCCGATAGGATTCGTCTTTCAAAATAATTTCTGTCATATTATTTTTTTAATTCGTGTAATTCGTGCTTTAAAATTCGTGTTATTCTTTTGTTTTCGTATCAATTATTATCGTTACCGGCCCGTCATTCACCAATGCCACTTTCATATCCGCGCCAAACACACCGGTATATATTTTTTTGCCCAGGTCCTTTTCCAGCCGTACAATCATTTTTTCATAAACAGGCATGGCAATGGTGGCCTTACTTGCACGGATATACGAAGGCCGGTTCCCCTTTCTGGTACTGGCCTGCAGGGTAAACTGGCTGACCAGCAATATATCCCCGCCGGTATCTTTCACTGAAATATTAGGCACTTTATTTTCATCATCAAAAATCCGGAGATTAATGATCTTGCTACTTAACCAAACGATATCCTCGAAAGTATCCGCATCTTCAATACCTGCCAGCACCAATAAACCATTACGGATAGATGATACCAACTTGTTATCAATTGTTACACTTGCCTGGGTTACCCTTTGTATTACAGCTCTCATGCGATAAAGGTAAGAAGCAAATGCATGATGCCTGATTTATTGATGCCTGATTTGTTACTAACGATAATGCGGTTCCCCTTAACTCCTTATGGCCAGCGGGGAAAATCAAAATGCCCGGCACCTGAATATTCGAATAATTAATTTGATAAAATAGCGAAAAGTAGTTTTTGGATTGTGCTGATTAAAGATATAAAGCTGAAGAGGATGTTGTGTTGTTTGAAAAAGCATTGTAGTACCGCTCCCTCTCTTTTGGAGAGGGCCTGTCCCGAAATACCTGGTGAGAAGGTGGATGAGGTCAGCAGGAACTTTCGATATGAAGAAGGATGATATTTTG
>JAVHOI010000044.1:0-4929 GCA_036169975.1 Ferruginibacter sp.
TGTTGATCTTTTTCATAAAAAAACTGTTTTAGGTTTTGAAATATTGTTTGAAAAAGGATACTCAGGAAAAAGATGGAGATTGCAGGAACTAAGGTAATTAAAATTGAAGAACTCACAACATACTTTTTTTATATCTATAAGACCGTTTTAAAACGGTGGTGAGACGAATGGATAATCAGGGTTGCCAACCTTTAAAAGGTTGGCAACCCTATCAAATAATTAAAAATTTGAAAGCCCGTCCAACTGGTTCATCCGGGCGGGCAAATCACCCCAGCATGTTTTCTGATACATAAATACAAACTATCTGGACTTTCAATTATTTTTTAAAATTGAATTGATTAATCACAACTTACAAATGATTTTATTAACCGTGATATACCCTTGAAGCTATGATTACCCCTTCACTTATTTCGAGTACTTCGGCCACACGCATATCGGCCACGCCTGCTACCTGCCGCACATATTCCATAAACACCCGGTTACCATTGGCGGTTAATGAGGTTACGCTGTAATGCAGTGTTGGCAGGCGATTGAAAGCATCCTGCCACCAGGCCATTAGCGCCGCTTTCCCCTTTATCCGTCCATTTGTTTCCGGCTGAAGCTCCTTTAATTTTGGACTATAATGCACCGCCCCTTCATGATACAACGATAATAATTCATTAAGATCATGTTCATTAAAAGCCGCGAACCAATGCATGGCGATAGCTTCTAAACCGGCCTCATTCATATTTGATTTGTTTAATGGAAAATTATTCATAATCCGTATCGCCAATACAATAAATCAACAGGTGAAAAATAAGTACTGTTCAAAAATCCCCCTTTATGGGCCAGGGGCAAACTTCGCGGTTTTTTCTTCGCCTGTAATGTCGCTGTTACTCCTTATCTGTATTTGAATATTCGAAATCCATTCGGCACAACCTTTTTGCAGCAGGTATTCATTTACATCATTAATCACTTTCATTACGTCATCATAAGTCCCTTCCAACGTAGTAGCAAAAGCGCCAACCTGATATTTAACGGTTGATTGCTGAATAATTGAAATGGCTTCGTCCACCCATTCATAGGGATGTTTATCCTGAACGATTGGAATAATCTGAATGGATGCATTAACGATATAATTGTGCATATTTTTATATTAATTTATTGGATTGGATAGTTAAAGTTCAAAGCCTTGTTGATAGGAGGTTAGACTCTATTTACTTTTTTTTCTTGATAAAAAAAAGTAACAAAAAAAATCAGGGCTGCGAAAAAATAGCTAAAAATTTAAAAGACTGGCTAAAATGAAATTAAGTCCGGTCAGTTGAATATTACCAGGCTTTGGTGCGACTTACGGGCTAATAGCAAAGCCGGGCTTTGGTAACATTATTTCATTTTTTAACGCCAGTCCTTTAAATTTTCTTAACGCTATTTTTTCGAGGCCGTGGCAGCAATATTCATAACAAACGAATAAAAAGCCTAATTAAATACACTTTGCGCTTAATCTACCTATTCCTGTTAATTTATTGTCCGGTGAATTTTTTGTTCCAATAACATCAGGTCGGCCAAAACAAATGCCGTAACCGCTTCCAACACAACCGGTACCCTAAGTGCGATACAAAGATCGTGTCTTCCTTTAACGGAAAAATCTTCCACCTCACCGGTTTCAACATTGATGGTTTGCTGTACTTTAGGCGTGGATGAAGTAGGCTTGATGGCAATACGAAAAACCAGTTCGTTGCTATTGGTAATACCGCCAACAATTCCGCCTGCGTGATTCGTAGTGGTTTTGCCATCCCTGTTTTCCAGGGCATCATTATGTTCGCTGCCATACATTTGGGCTGCCGCAAAGCCGGTACCAAATTCGATACCACGTACAGCGGGGATGGCAAATACCGCATGGCTGATAACAGATTCAGCGGAATCAAAAAACGGTTCTCCCAATCCAACGGGCAACCCATTCACCCTGCATTCAACAATACCACCAATCGTATCTTTGGCATCAATCGCTTTTTGCAAACCTTTTTCCTTATCTGCTTCACCCCCTATTTCAAGGATGGTTGCTTCTACTTTAATATCGTTTAAAAGTTTTTTGGCAACCACTCCCGCTGCTACCAGGCAAACAGTTAATCTTCCGCTGAAATGCCCGCCGCCCCTGAAATCTTCGAAGCCGCCAAATTTTTTTGTGGCTACAAAATCCGCATGGCCAGGCCTGGGTACCGCCCGTTGCTTTTCGTAATCGCCACTGCGTGTATTGGTATTATCAAATAAAACCATAATCGGCGCACCGGTTGTTTTGCCATTAAATACGCCATTCATTATCCTTGGCAGATCAGCTTCTTTGCGGGGCGTAGTTCCCTTTGCGCCTGACTTACGCCTTTCAATATCCGGTGTAAAATCATCAACCGTTAATGGCAGCCCCGCGGGGCAACCATCAATATTAATTCCTACACATTCGCCATGCGATTCACCGAATATGCTTACCCGAAATATGCGGCCAAAACTATTCATAATATTTTCCCTCATCCCCTTCCCGAAATAACCGGGATATTCCAACAGGGGTTTTTGTTTATAATAATTAAAAATTACTTTCTATTTCCACAAAGAACAATTCCGCTGATTTACTTTTACCCCCAAATTCTTCAAATGTTCAAAAAAGTCCGGATAAGATTTATTGATGGCTTCCGCTTCTTCTATAATCATTTCCCCATCTGCCTGTAAAGCAGCAACAGCACAAGCCATAGCGATACGGTGATCATGATGCGAATGGACCTTCGCGGCATGAACGCCTTTTCCCCCTTTTACCAACATCCTATCATCCTGCAATATTATTTCAACACCCATCTTGCCAAATTCCTGTTGTAAAGTTAAGCCACGGTTACTTTCTTTATGCGCCAGGCGGCTTACGCCTTCAATCACCGTGGTGCCATCACAATATGCCGCCAATGCCACTAACGGAGGAAACAGGTCGGGGCAATCGGAAGCATCAAAATGAAATGCTTTTAATTGACCGGAGCCAATTACAATTTGCTTTTTTTCTACCGACACCACTGCCCCGCACATCGTCAACGCCTGTACAATCGCATTGTCTGCCTGCGTGGAAAAAACGTCTAATCCCTTTACGGTAACCTCTCCTGCGATGGCTGCGGCCACTAATAAAAAGGCGGCGCCGCTCCAGTCTCCCTCTACCGTGTAATTGATTGGCTGATTGATTGATTTGGTTGCAGGCTGAATTTCAAAAGAATTGTAATGGTTGTTAATTACATTGTAACCAAAATGTTTCATCACCTGCAAAGTAAGGTCAATGTATGGTTTGCTTTTTAAATTGTTTACCCGGATGGTTACCGGTTTTGTGGCGGCCTTACCGTAAGCCATTAATAAGCCGGTTAAAAACTGTGAACTCATTGAGCCGTCAATCGTAATGTCCGTTGGCAGCAAAGGGCCTTTTATTTTTATCGGCAACCGGCCTTTACTGGATTCAATTTTAATGGCGAGTAGCGGAAATATTTCATCAAAAAAATCCATTGGCCTTGTCAGCAAACTACCAGCTCCATTTATTATTATTTCTTTTCCGCTTAATGCGGTAACAGGTGCAAACATCCTGACGCCCAAACCGCTTTCTCCACAATTTATTTCACCAGAAACAGGATTTACCCCGCTGCTTTTAATTGTCAACTGATTGTCGTGGCCCTCACTTAAAGTTGCTCCCAAATTTCTAATCATACCTAAGGCGGCAAGGTCATCATTGCTTGTGCCGGGGTTCGTAATATTCGTTACCCCGTCATTTAGCAAAGCGGCTGCACATGCACGCTGCATTGAGCTTTTGGAAGCAGGTGCATTTATTATTCCTTTAATTTTACCCGGGGTTATTTTTACTTCCACCTTATAAGCTTTGATTAATTAAATCCTTTAATCGGGTAATGGGAACAGGTTGGATAATCGCTTCGCCAATTTTATTAAGCACTACGAAATTCATTTTATCACCCGCTCTTTTTTTATCCATCTTCAGTATTTCCCAAATTTTTCCCGGGTCAAATTGAAGCGTAGCCGGAAGATTATATTTTTCAATCAGCCTTTTTACCCTTTCTTTTTCAATGGAAGGGAAATTATTGATCTTTTCCGAAATAGCGCAGGCCGCTACCATACCAATACTTACCGCATGGCCATGAAGCAACTGATAATTATTTTCAATGGCATGCCCCACCGTATGGCCAAAATTCAGCAGCCTTCGATCGCCCTGTTCAAATTCATCATTTAAAACAACTGTAGTTTTTAACCGCACGTTTTTTTCAATCAGCTCCGCCAATTTATTTTTATCAGATTGAAAATTTCCCAAAATTTCATTCTCCAGCAATGCGAATAAACCAGCATCTTTTATACAGGCATGTTTTATTATTTCAGCGAACCCATTTACCCAATGCGGTTGGGGCAGGGTTTTCAAAAGGGAATAATCAAACAATAAAAATTCAGGTTGTTTAATGAGGCCAACCAGGTTTTTATAAATCCCTACATCCACACCATTCTTTCCGCCAATAGACGCATCCACCATCGCTAATATGGAGGTGGGGATAAAACCGAATTTCAAACCCCGCATATACACGCTTGCCGCATAGCCTGTAATATCAGTAACTACGCCGCCGCCTACGCCAACCATAAAAGTTTTTCGGTCGGCCTGTAGCTTTATTAATTGTTGAAAAACCGCATCTACTGCAGCCTGCTGTTTGTATTCTTCTCCCGGCTTAATTTGAATTGTTTTCCATCCATTAAATTTCTCTTCCTGGCATCTGAATACATTTTCATCTGTAATGAGAATTGTATTTTCCTTTGAAACGATTTGCTCCAGGTAAGAAAAGCCCGCATCAAAATAATAAGAAGTTGCCCCTGCACTTCCACTGGTCCCCTGGGGGATTAAGGAAGCCTTCGCGAAATTGGATGCACTTATAATTTTCATGT
>JAVHOI010000045.1:0-4926 GCA_036169975.1 Ferruginibacter sp.
CTTATATTAACCCTAAAACTGGTACAGTTAGGCCTGTGAGGCAATATAATAATAGCAACAGTAATAATAACAGGGGTAGCGCTGTTGGAAATGTTATCAGGCAAATTTTTACACCATCAAACAACAATACCAGCAACTCTAATAATATCAATAATACCAATAATTCATCATCCAGCAACAATCGGACATATACGCCTTCAAGCAGCAGCAGTAGCGGTTCTTCATCTTCTTCGGGTAGCAGCTCTTCCGGTTCGGGTGGGGTATCAAGGCCACCAAGAAGTGGTGGAAATTAATTAATGGAAATTTTTCTAATTCATTTGGTAACGGATTGTAATACCCGGCCGTGTCATTCTTAAATACTATTGCCATGAAAAAATATTTACTCTTGCCGGCATTGCTGATAAGTACGCTTATTTATGCGCAAATACCCGAAGATGCTTTACGGTACTCCTTCTTTCCACAAAACGGTACTGCCCGTAATCTCGCCATTGGCGGGGCGATGGGCTCATTGGGAGGAGATATCAATGCGATTTTTGTAAACCCTGCGGGATTGGGAAATTACAAGACTGGTGAGTTTGTTTTTACACCCGGTTTTTTTATGAATAATAATAAGACCAATTTCAGGGATACCAAAAATAAAAATAATAAAAATGGTTTTGGATTAGGCCCAATAGGTTTCGTGTATGGAGCCAGTAACCGCTACAATCCCAATACAAGCCAGGCAATCAGCTTAGCCATAACACAAACGGCAAACTATAATAACAGCATTCAATACAACGGGTTGAACAATTTAAGTTCTTACAGTGAACAATGGGCAGAGGAGTTATCCAAAAGTGGCCAGACTTTAGATGATGCCTTAAACAATCCCCGGTTTGCTTATGGAACCGCACCGGCCTTATACACTTACCTGGTGGATACATTCAGGGTAAACGGAAATTTACAGGTAAGGGGTTTGCCGGAAAATATACTGGATGCAGGCCAGGCATTACGCCAGCAAAATACTATTGACACAAAAGGCGCCCAGTATGAAATAGCGCTGGGTTACGCCGTAAATAAAAATAATAAATTCCAATTTGGATTCAGCGTGGGGATACCCATCATGAATTATACCAGCAGTACCACATTTAAAGAAAGTGATACTTCTTCAAATAAATTAAATGGATTTGAATCCTTTACCTACACGGATGATTATACTACAAAGGGGGTGGGTTTAAACGCGAAACTTGGGCTGATATTTAAACCAACGGAACATATACGGTTAGGGCTTGCAATACACACGCCTACTTATATGGTTTCATTGAAAGATAAGAGAACTTCTACATTGGATGCCAATACAGAAAATTACAACGGCAGCGCAAATGTTTCTTCCCTCATTTTTACTAATAATCAGCCGGGCGAAAGTAAATACAGCATGCTTACCCCATTTAAGGTAATGATAAGCGGAAGTTACGTATTTAGTGAAATTGAAAATGTGAAAATGCAAAAGGGATTTATTACCGCTGACATCGAATATGCTGACCACAAGGGATCTAATTTTTATAGCGCCAATGCGACGCCAACCACTGATGAAAAATCTTATTACAAATCGCTTAACCAGGTAATAAAGGACCAGTACAAAGGCAGCTTAAATTTCCGCATTGGTGGCGAGTTGAAGTTCAATACCATCATGACAAGGTTAGGATTTGCCTATTACACCAACCCATACAAGGATGCCGCGTTAAAGGCCAGCAGGATGTTGATTAGTGGTGGGCTTGGGTATCGCCACAAAGGAATTTTTTTCGACCTGGCTTATGTATATTCCATCAACAAAGACGTTAATTTTCCATACAGGTTGGCTGACAGGGCAAATACCTTCGCTACCATCAATGATCAGCGTGGAAATATTGTGGCAAGTGTTGGCTTTAAATTTTAATGGATAATTTTTTAATTGATAATTGATGATGGTTCGGATAGAAGGAATTATCAATTATCAATTGACCCATTATTAATTAGAGAAGTTCCAATACCGACATAAAATCCGGGCGACACCATTTCACTTCCCTATCTTTTTTAAACCAGGT
This sequence comes from Ferruginibacter sp., assembly GCA_036169975.1. Taxonomy (GTDB): domain Bacteria; phylum Bacteroidota; class Bacteroidia; order Chitinophagales; family Chitinophagaceae; genus Ferruginibacter. Next base: position 2,061 of record JAVHOI010000045.1, read on the forward strand.
CATTTGGCGTTTGGCATAATGCCGCGTATTTATTTTTATGGTTGCTATTGCCTGCTCCAAAGATATTTTTCCTCCGAAGTAATCCAGCAATTCCCTGTAACCTACTGTTTGCAAGGCATTCAGGTGTTGCAAAGGTTCAAGGTTTTTCACTTCATCCACCAATCCATTCTTTATCATGGTATCTACCCGGTTGTTTATTCGTTGGTACAGTTCTTCTTTTGGTAACTCCAAACCAATTTTGATAATTGTAAAATCCCTTACCGCTTTTTTTTTGGTTTGAAAATCCACGATGGATTTCCCGGTAGATAACATTACTTCCAATGCCCGCATTAACCTTTGCGGGTTCTTAATTTCACCTGTTGAAAAATATACAGGATCATTCGCCTTAATTTCCCGTTGCAACCATTCAAGCCCTTTCTTTTCATAGCCTGCCACAATATTTTCCCGGATACCAGGTGCGATATGCGGCACGGAATCAATACCGTTACAAAATGTTTTTATATACAACCCCGTGCCACCCACCATTATTGCTACATTGTTATTCAAAAATATTTTCCCCACTTTATCCAGTGCATATTTTTCAAATACCGCGGCATTCACCGTTTCAAGAACGGAATGGGAGTTAATGAAATAATGTTGTACTGATTGTAATTCTTCAGGCGAAGGTTTGGCTACACCGATATTCAGTTCCTTAAAACACTGACGGCTATCCGCGGAAATTATTTGGGTGGAAAAGTGTTTGGCTAAAGCGATGGACAGTGCGGTTTTGCCAACCGCTGTTGGCCCCATGATAATGATGCAGGTCTTTTTAATGGAAATTTTTTTTAATGGATAATTGATAAATTAATAATGGAAAATTTCTTTAATCTGAAGAATAATAAATAATCCAAACAGTATTAAGGTTGCAGGATAATTTTTTATGGGATAAATAATAATAGTTTCAATTTGAAGATTTAATAATAAACCCGGCGTTTATGATTTGATGTGGTTTTATGATTTGATAGAAAGAAACTTATCTAAGCAAAGTGATCAACATTTAAAATTATCAATTATCTATTTTTCAATTATCAATTTTAAATTATCTCATTATCAATTATCAATTATCCCATTATCAATTTATTAAAACTCCTCAGCAGGTCCATCCCCTGAGGTTTCCTCTTCGGATTCAGTGGCATTGCCATCTTCATCTTCTTCGGTAAACCCATCCAGCATTGCCGTAGGGTTAAGGTCATATTTTTCTTCAACCTCAGCCAGGCGGGTATCTATAAGCCCTTTGGTACCATATTGCGAGGGGGCGATACCTTCTACCCGGATACAGGCCGGATAACTGATTTTTTTATTTTCTTCCTTATCTACATTGATCAGTTCCACCATGAATGTCCAGAACTTATTAAAATCGTAAACATAAATGAACTTTTGATTGGGATCTTTTATTTCAGACCCCAGGATAACCTCCGCCATTATCAATGGATCCGCTTTATAAATCTTATCCTCATATTTTTCCAGCGAAATTTCCCTTCCTCTTAACCAATTATCATTACTTCGGTAAAAGGTAGCTTTATGCTTATGGTCAAATTCATAACTTTTTAAAATACCATAATGAAGATCAGCGAAATTCTGTGTGTGCTTAATAACCACATCCCTGTAAATGCTTTCATCCTCTTCCCAATAAACCCTGAAACGTAAAATTGCCATACCACGAAATTAATGTTTAATTGATAATGGATAAGGGGATAATTGATAAATATTTAAATTGACGGGATTTGGTCTATTTAAGTTCTTGTAAATTTATTGAACAAAACAATTATCCATTATTCCAATCCGGACTCTTTTGCTTTTTTAAGCATGAAGTCCATCGCGGCATCATAGTTGTTAGGGATATGACCATCCAAAATCGCTTCACGAATTGCATTCTTCAGGTCGCCAATGATACGGCCCGGGGGTAGGTTAAATTTTTCCATGATCATCTCACCGGTAATGGGTGGCTGCCAGTTGCGTAGCTGATCGCTGGCTTCTACCTCTTCGCAACGCTTGCGGACCATTTCGAAATTTTCCAAATAACGCCTTACTTTTATTTTGTTTTTTGATGTGATATCCGCATTGCACAAGGCCATCAGCGCATCAAAATCTTCCCCGGCATCAAATAATAACCTGCGGATGGCGGAGTCCGTAATATTTTCTTTTGTAAGCCCGATGGGGCGCAAATGCAACTCTACCATTTTACGGACAAATTTCATTTTATCGTTCAGGGGTAATTTCAATTGAGCGAAAATTTTGGGTACCATCCTCCCTCCCACCACTTCATGTCCGTGAAAAGTCCAGCCATGCCCCTCCTCGAATTTTTTAGTAATTGGTTTGGCAATGTCATGCAATACCGCCGCCCAGCGCAGCCAAAGATCGTTGGAATACCCGCAAATATTATCAACCACCTGCAGGGTGTGATAAAAGTTATCCTTGTGCCCCTTGCCATCAATATATTCGGCGCCTGCCAGATCAACCATTTGTGGAAAAATAATTTTTAGCAACCCGCTTTTATATAGCAGATCCAAACCAATGGACGGCTTTTTACAAAGTAAAATTTTGTTCAGTTCATCGGCGATTCGTTCCCCACTCACAATCTTTATGCGGCCGGCATTGTTGATAATGGCGGCAAAAGTTTTTTCTTCAATTGTATAATTTAGTTGTGCCGCAAAACGCACCCCCCTCATCATTCTTAATGGATCGTCGCTGAAGGTTATTGCCGGATCCAATGGCGTTTGCAATATCCCTTTTTCAATATCCCTGATTCCGTTGAACGGATCAATCAGGTCCCCATAATTTTCTTTATTCAGGCTGATGGCAAGGGCATTAATGGTAAAGTCCCGCC
>JAVHOI010000046.1:0-4921 GCA_036169975.1 Ferruginibacter sp.
AAGTAACAACGGGTGGATTGGCGGTAACTTCTACCGTTACCAATAATGCTTACGGATCAAATTCCGGTACCAGCATGGCAAGCCCGGTGGCTACGGGGGCACTATCATTGATGTATGAACGATACCGGCAATTACATGGCGGCGCTAATCCCAATAGTTCGCTGATGAAAGCCCTGGCCTGCAACACGGCGGAGGATCTTGGCAATGCGGGACCTGATTTTACTTTTGGTTTTGGTATGCTGAATACAAGGCGGGCGGTAGAAGCTATTGAAGGCAATTGCTTTTTTATCAATACCGTATCAAACAATGGCAACACTTTTCATAATATTACTGTGCCCGCTAACACGAGACGGCTAAAAGTAATGTTGTATTGGACCGATACCGCAGCCGCAATCAATGCAGCCGTTACATTGGTAAACGATCTCGACCTGACGGTTACCGAACCTTCATCAGTGGTTCACCATCCACTTATTTTAAATCCCTCGCCTGCTACGGTTAGCAATGTAGCTGTGGAAGGATTTGATCATGTAAATAATATGGAGCAGGCCGTTATTGAAAATCCCGCGGCGGGTATATACACAATCAACATAAATGGATTTGCGGTACCCTTTGGCCCGCAGGAATATGTTATCAGTTATGAATTGGTGCAACCATCCGTTACCGTGGAATATCCTTTTGGCGGAGAAAAATTGGTGCCCGGAGAAACCGAAAATATCCGCTGGTCCGCCTATGGCAATGAGGGCAATAATTTTACGATTGAATATTCCGTTAATAACGGCATCAACTGGACCACAATAAATAATAATGTTGCCGCTGCCAGCAGAAAATATTCATGGATAGTCCCATCGGGGATTATTACCAGCCAGGCGCTGGTAAGGGTAAGCAGGAATGGCACATCATTAACCGACCAAAGTGATTTTAATTTTACCATTTTAGGAAGCCCCTTGGTAACGGCCGCCAATGTTTGCGAAGGTGCGATACAATTAAACTGGAACTCCATTGCAGGCGCTACGGCTTACGACATACTTCATTTATCGGGTGATACCATGCAGGTAATTGCCAATACTTCAGACACGTCGTACATAGTAAAAGGATTGAATAAAAACATGGTGGCCTGGCTGGGGGTAGCTGCTAAAAACGGGGCGGTTGCCGGAAGGCGGTCCATATCCGTAAGTGCTGTGCCAAACATTGGCGCCTGTACGCTGGCAACTTTTAACAACGACCTGAAAGTGGATAGCATCCTGGAACCATCAACTGCCAGGCAGGGTTTTGCAAATGCCGGTAATGCCTCAAAGCCGGTAAAAATATTAATCCGGAATTTGGGAACGGTTCCGGTAAGTAGCCCATTTGATGTTTCCTTCCATTATGGTAACACCACCGTTACCGAGTCCATCAACCCGGTGATTGCGGCAGGTGGCACTTTCATTTATACTTTTACCGGGCTCTATCCAATTGTACCCTCCGGATTTAGGTACGATTTTAAATCGTATGTTAGCCTGGCTGCTGATGGAAATCATTTGAATGATACCGCCTATAAAACCGTGAAGTATATTAATAATGATGCCATAGTTTCCCTGCCTGTTACGGAAGGTTTCGAGAGCATGCCCGCCGCTGTTTATACCATTCCTGAAATGGCTATTGGTGATAATAAGCGGCTTGATTTTTCAGCAAATACTTTAAGGGGAAGGGCGAGGCCTTTTGTAAATACCGGCTTCGCATTTACCGGAAACAATGCGATGACATTGGATCAAACACCTTATAATGATTCAACCAATACCGACAGCCTTTACATTAATTATAATTTATCAAATTACCCAACAAATCAACTGCGGCTGGATTTTTATTATAAAAATCATGGGCAGGGGGATGCCCCCGGAAATAAAGTATGGCTGAGGGGAAATGAAAACAGCGCATGGATCCAGGCATACAATCTTTTTTCAAACCAGGCAGCCATTGGTGCATGGAAGCGGGCGATTATTAATATCAATGAAACGCTGGGCAATGCCGTGCCGGCGCAAAGCGTATCGCCAACATTCCAGTTAAAAATTGGCCAGGAGGGAAATACTTCCACCAACTCCGCCAATCCTGTAACTGATATTGATGATGGTTATACTTTCGATGACCTTACGCTGAATGAAGCATTTAATGATGTTGGCTTAACAAAAATAAATTCGCCGGACATCAGTGGTTGTTCATTAGGTCCGGCCAACCCCATCGGCATTCAAATTAAAAATTACAATGGCATCACGCTGAATAATTTATCGGTGAGTTACCAGGTAAATGGCGGGGCGGTGGTAACGGAAAATATCCCTTCCATCGCACCCAATCAATTGATGGATTATGTGTTTGCCCAAACCGCCGACCTATCAGCCTATACCGACTACAACATCAACGCTTGGGTGAAGTATCCCGCAGACAGTTATTCACTCAATGACAGTATTTTAAATTTCAATGTGCATAATAGCCCAGTCATCAGCAGTTATCCATACCTGCAAAATTTTGAAATCAATGACGGTTTTTTTTATACGAAGGGTACCAACAGTTCCTGGCAGTGGGGCGCTCCGGCGAAAATCATCATTAATAAATCGGCCAGTGGCAGCATGGCCTGGGTAACCAATCTTGCTGGGAATTATAATAACAATGAAACCTCGTATTTATATTCACCCTGTTTTCATATTCATGGGTTGGCGCAACCAATGCTTTCCTTTAGCCATATATTTAAAACCGAATTGAATTATGATTACAACTGGGTAGAATATACTACCGATGGCACGGTGTGGCAAAAGCTTGGAAACGTTGGCGGCGGTACCAACTGGTATGATGAAGCATCCCTGGTTAACTGGTCGGTCGCCAATATCAGGTGGCATGTAGCCAGTATTGATTTACCCTTACCGGCAACGAATATCCGCTTTCGGTTCGTGCTCAGTAGCGATGCCGGTGTTACGGATGAAGGAGTAGGCATAGATGATATACATGTATTCGATAAGGCCGATATTTATACCGGCATGCCTGTAACCGGTATTACTCAAAATGTGAACAGCAATAACTGGGTCCATTTTTTATCGGGTGGCAATAGGATTGTTTCATTAAATTCAAATGGCGCCAACCTTGGGGCTACTGCCATACAAGCACATCCCTATTCTGGCGTTGTGCGGAGCAGCAATAATGTTTATTATGCCAACCGTGCTGTTGTGGTGCGGACCACCAATCCGCCGGTTGGAAAAGTGGGCGTTCGATTTTATTTTACAGAGGCCGAAGCGCAAAGCCTTATCAATGCCACCGGATGTGCCACCTGCTTAAAACCTTTTGATCCTTATCAGTTGGGGGTTACCAAATACAGTGGCAGGTCCACCGACGAAAACGGAATATTGGAGGATGATACAACGGGTTATTTTCAATATATTTTACCAGCCAACACCGTTATCGTTCCTTACGATAATGGCTACTATGCCGAGTTTGGGGTAAACGGTTTTAGCGAGTTCTGGTTAAGTACAGCCAATATTAAACCCGCCGCAAGCGGTGTATGCCCCGGCGAAACCATCCTGTTTTCAGCCACTCCCGGAGGAACTACCTATCAATGGCAGGAAGACAATGGTTCAGGGTATGTCCCCATTTCGGAGGGTGCAAGGTACGCCGGTACCAACACCGCCACACTTCAATTAATAAATTTGCCTACTACATTTTCGGGTTACAAATATCGTTGTAAAACAGACGGAATAAATGGCAATGAAAATGCGGTACGGTTTGCAAATATATGGAATGGCAATACCAGCACCGATTGGTTCGTAGCTGCCAACTGGAGCTGCGCTTCGGTGCCGGATCAATACACGGATGTAATCGTTCCCGGCGGAATTACCAACTATCCGCTTATCAATGCAAATACCGCGGTAAAAAGTATAAGCGTTCATCCGGCGGCGTTGGTAACACTTGCCAATGGGGTAGGTTTGCAAATTAAAGGGAGGTGATATGGGTAAGGTGTATCCCAAAATGCCGCGCCATTACTTATAGGGTTGCCAACCCTGGTGAGGGATTTTCAGGTAATAAGGGTCGAAGACAAGTTGGCAACCATGAGGAGCAATAAACTTAAAGGTTCAGGAAAAATACTTTATAAAAGCCAGGTTGGAATTAAGCCTCATTGAACTTTAAAATATCTTTTATTTGGAACGTGTTGAGCCAAATATACCAAACAGGTCGTAAGGCTTTTCTTTAAACTTACCATTAAATAAAAAGGCGGTAAGGAAAATGTAGGCGATAAAAAATAAAACAATCAGTAACTGAACCCCGGATGTTTTTTGAATAGCATGTTTTGATTTCGCTTCGCACACTTCGCCCGGGCAGTATTGGGCATTTTCTTTATAAAACATTTTATAAACTTTACATCCCAGGCAAATACCAAATGCCGATTCAAAGAACAAGAATATCAGGCAAATCAAACAAACAATACCGGTTATAGGGCTAAATGCATTTACTACTACAAGAAAAATGAACATGGTAGCTGACAGAACTACACCAATTATCCATGCAAACTTCTTTTGCTTAGCTAAAAGTATATTCAGGGCCGTTAGTACTGTCGCCCGGCATTGATGCACTGTCCGCTATCCGCGACAAGGCATCACCATAAAATAACAATTATAATAAAATGAATAAACAAAACATTACAGAAAAACAATCCTTCCAAAAACTAACATTGGCAGGTAAGGGAAGCTATGCGCCGGGCATAAAACAAAGCCATAAAGTAGTGGCTGGTTTTTATGGCAATACCTTTCCCATACCCGTTAAAGAAGCACTGCTGGCTACTAAGTACCTACAGTAAAGGCGGCCGTGGCACTCTGCCAGGCGTCGGTCAACAAACAATAACCAAAAGCCCCCGTTAATAGATTTTTAACAGGGGCTTTTGCTGGGGCTTTCGGCTATTGTTCTT
>JAVHOI010000047.1:0-1111 GCA_036169975.1 Ferruginibacter sp.
TAATAATAATACTTTTGGTGTATCTTTTTTTATTAATTCCAATTTTGCCAATCTCTTTTCCATACCTGCTATAGCAGGTTCACTGTCTTCAACCGAAAATCCCTCTTCATCGTGTTCGTAACTATTATATAAATATGTTCCTTCACCTGGGGCAATTTTAGTCGATTTTACGATTTCAACTTTTTCTTTTGATAAATCTCTGGTATTGGTTGCTCCTTCACAAATCATTTTATCGGTCAACACTATCACTGGTACATCATATTTATTAGCCAAATTTATAGCTGTTTTTCCCATTTCAAAAGATTCTTCGACACTTCCTGGGGCTAGTACAATTTTGGCAAATTCCCCATGCCCTGAAAACACAGTAAATAACAAATCACCCTGCGAAGTCCATGTCGGCATGCCAGTGGCTGGTCCAGGGCGTTGTCCCATGACATAAACCACTCCCACCCCCATGGCTCCATTAAGAGATACTGTCTCAGTCATCAAGGCAAAACCACCCCCCGAAGTTGCCACTGCCGATCGTCTTCCAGCAATTGAAGCCCCAGTTGCCATCGAGGCGACCGCAATTTCATCTTCGGGGTGAAAGACTTTAACTTTTAGTTTTTCCTGATTTTTAGCCAAAAAATGCAATACCCCCGACACTGGTGTCATGGGATAAGCTGCAAAAAAGTTTAAACCACCTTTAACCATTCCCCATGCCACTGCCTCACTCCCATCCACAATCATCTTTTTATCCCCTTTATTATCTTCATTGATTTGGAAATTGTTTGTTGGAAATTGTTGGTTTTGCCTTGCCCAATCATAACCATCATTAAATGCGTTTAAATTTTTATCATCTTCTCCAAATCTATCTTTAATTATTTGTAATGCCTTATCCTTACTTAAATTTAACCTACATACCAACGCTCCAATTGCCATGGTATTAGCAAATATATTACTTGGCAAGGGGATTTCCCACAAATTAACCCCGTCTTCTTCGTGTCCTTTAACCAGGGATATTAAAACATCTGCGGTTTTATCCACCATAAATACTTCTTCTGTTGAATACGTTATCTGATACGAATTATGTCCTCCTCGAACCAATGATGGATATTCAGAATAATCGGCA
>JAVHOI010000048.1:0-4917 GCA_036169975.1 Ferruginibacter sp.
GGATTGAAAAAGGTTTCCGTATTTACCAAAGACTGGTTATTGTTGTTGCTGTTGTTAAAAAAATAACTCCCGGTTACATTCAGTTTTTTGCCCCATTGATCGCTGTAGTTGATACCAACAGCATTTGTTTTACTGATGCCGTTGGATTGGCCAACAGTGAAATTGTCCTGGCCGCCACCGCCTCTGCCACCACCGCCACGTCCGCCACCGCCGCCACGTCCGCCACTGCTGGTAAGGCCTAAGAGATCCTGCGAACCAAAATTTTGCTGATTGATGTTATTAAAATTTCCAACAAAAGAGATGCGTCTGTTGCCCTTAAAAAAACTGATATTTCCTCCGGCGCTATAACGGTCATCTGTGCCATATCCTGAATAGAGGCGACCAAACTGCCCGTTTTTAATGCCTGATTTTGTAACAATATTCATTGCCTTCACTGAATTGCCATCATCAAAACCTGTAAGCTGTGCCTGGTCGCTAAGCCTGTCGAATACCTGTATTTTATCTACCACTTCTGAAGGTAAATTTTTCAATGCCGCCGAAGCATCATCACCAAAAAAATCCTTGCCATCAATGGTTACTTTTTTTACCTGTTCACCCTGGGCGGTTACCGTGCCATCTTTATCTACCGTAATACCCGGCATTTTCTTTATCAGGTCTTCGGTTGTCGCATCAGGGTTTACTTTAAACGCACTGGCGCTAAATTGCGAGGTGTCCCCTTTTTGAATTACCGGCGGAGCTTTCGAAACAACAGTTACGCCCTCAAGGTCTTTTCCTCTTTTTATAAAATTAATAGTTCCCATATTATTTATTCCTCCGGAGGTTACTACTTCTTTTGAAATTTTTTCATAACCAACAGAACTGATCTCTATAAAATAATAATCATTATCAATATTTTCTATTTCAAAATTGCCTTTTGCATCTGTTACCGTACTTCCCTTTACTGTATGAGTCGAATCACTTTGTAAGAAAACAATTACCGTAGCTCCCTGAACAGGTAATTTATTAACATCATCTTTTACAATACCCCTGATGGTGGAATTTTGTGCTATTAAAGCAAAAGAAAAAAAATTGAAAAACAGAAATACTCCCAAAAATTTAATCATAATGTTTCGTTTAACTATTGCATAAGACGCCTCTATAATAATAAACAGTCGGAATTTTATTTTTATTTTTCAATTATTGGAGGGTAAATAATTATGCAAAATGGTAATCCTTTTCTTTGTTCATAGTCATTTTGCGGGGAATTATTCTCAACCTGTTTTATTAATTTTATTAATTCTATAAATACAAAATTTTGCATTCATACAATTCCATTGTTTCTGAAGAAGGATCTGAATCATGTTTCCCATTTAAGGAAAAATAACTGTTTCCAAATCATAAACTCTTTTTTATAATTTAAAACAAATTATTGAATGCAGTTGGCGAACTTTGCGTCCGTAATTGTGGACGGAAAGACTGAAGCCACAAAATTTCAATTACAAAATATTTTTTTTCATTATGAATATGAGCACCATCCTGACCGTTACCTTAAATCCTGCCATTGATAAGAGCACTACAACCGATTTTATACAACCCGAATCAAAACAAAGGTGCACGGATGTATTTAATGAACCTGGTGGTGGCGGGATCAACGTAAGTAAGGCGTTAAAAAAACTGAAGTCTTCTTCGGTGGCGCTTTTTCCGGCGGGCGGCTATAATGGCGAAATGCTTAAAAACCTGCTGACAAAAGAAGACATCCTGTTTCATTCAATCAATTCAAAAGTAGAAACAAGGGAAAACTGGATTGTACTGGAATCAGAAACCAATAAGCAGTTCAGGTTTACTTTTCCTGGCAGGTCAATTGAACAGCAGGTGGTAAAGGATTTAATTGATGATATACTTTCTTTTAGCCCGGAATATGTAGTGGCGAGTGGGAGCCTGCCACCCGGCCTGCCGGATTATTTTTATGGGTTGATTGTAAAAACAGCCAATGCGGTAGGTGCAAAGTGTATTGTAGATACTTCGGGTGCCGCATTACAGGCATTAAAAGGAAAACACGCATTCGTAATAAAACCGAATATGGGGGAACTTTGTAAAATGCTGAATATAACAAAGCTGCATAACAATGAGGTGCCTGATGCGGCGCAACAGGCCATAAGAGATGGTTTCGCGGAACTGGTAGCAGTATCAATGGGGCCGGATGGCGCCTGGTTAGTAACCGGTGAAAAAAAATATTTCGCGGCGGCGCCTCCGGTAAAAAAGAAAAGCACCGTGGGTGCGGGCGACAGCATGGTGGCTGGTATCACCTTTATGTTGCAACAACGGCAGCCCTTACAACAGGTAATAAATTTTGGGGTGGCCTGCGGGTCTGCAGCCACTATGAACGATGGTACGCAATTATTTAAACTGGAAGATGTGCATAAATTGTATGACTTAATTAATGGGAACAAATAATTGGTAAAAAATTAATATTAACCGGACTTTCAATTAACAATTACGGATCGTAATTGTCGCCAGAAATTATTGATAAATTATAAACTGAAAAAAATACTATACCAATAAATGATGGATTTTTTATATCGCCGGCTCTGAAATTTGTGATCTGTTTTGCTTTTTTACAACTAACTTGCAACCCTAAAAAAAATTTGATATTATGGATTATAACAGACTCGTTTCAGTAACCGGTTTAGGCGGTTTATACGAATTAATGTCTTCAAAATCGGATGGTGGTATAGTGAAATCTTTGGAAGATAAGAGCACTAAATTTGTAAGCACCCGCTTACATAATTTTTCACATTTAGAAAGCATTGAAGTTTTTACAACCAAAGAAGATAATGTGAACCTGGCAGATGTTTTTATTGCTATGAAAAACAGCGCTGAAGCAATACCTGATGGAAAGGCGGATGCGAAAGCCATTAAGGCATATTTCGAAAAAGTGTATCCTGATATGGATTTTGAAAGGGTATATGGAAGTGATATGAAAAAGATGGTGAAATGGTTTGCGCTATTAACCGCCAACAATGTAGAAATTAAATTATCTGATAATCATGATTCTGATGCAGTAGCTCATGATGTAATTACGCCAAAGGCTAAAATAACTGAACCAAAACAGGCAAGTGTAAAAACGGCTCCCCCTAAAAAAATTAATTCGCCAAGGAAGATGGCGTAAAAAACCGCCTACCCCCGCTGGAAAGCGGAGCGATACTAACTTTTCGAAAGCGCTTGCTGAGCAAAGTAAAAAGAAGAATTTCAAAACACCCCACTACCGTAGTTGTTTCAGCTACGGTAGTCTTATTAAAACCCATTTCGTTTTTATGTACACAGCAGATATTCAAAAAATTCCCCGCCATTTTATTCCTGCTGATTTTGTGGTAACTGACTGGCAAAATCTTGAACCATTTTTTAAGAATTTGCTCGAAAGAAATATTGAAACAAAAGAAAACCTGGAACAATGGCTGCTTGACCAGAGCGAACTGGAAGCCGTGGTAAGTGAAGATGCCTGCTGGCGCCAGATAAAAATGACCTGCGATACTGAAAACAAAACATTGGAAGAAGCGTTCAATTTTTATTGCATGGAATTGCAGCCCCGGATCCAGCCTTATTCTGATGCGTTAAATAAAAAATTAGTCAATCATCCGTTGGTTAAGGAATTGGATACCGCTAAATATTTTACCTACCTGCGTACACTACGCAAAAGCATTGAGTTATTCAGGGAAGAAAATATTCCTTTGCAATCTGAGCTTGCTGTAATGCAGCAGCAGTATGGTGTAATATCCGGTAAGATGACCGTAACCATTAACGGCCAGGAATACACGCTGCAACAGGCCACTAAGTTTCTTGAAAACCAAGACAGGAGTTTGAGGGAAGAAGCTTACAGAAAAATTCAGGAAAGGAGATTACAGGATAAAGATGAAATAAACAAACTGTACAACCAGTTAATTGAAAAACGAAACGCCGAAGCATTGAATGCAGGCTTTACCAATTACCGGGATTATCGTTTTAAGGAATTAGGAAGATTTGATTATACAAAAGAAGATTGTTACGCATTTCATGATGCGGTAAAACAGCATGTATTGCCATTGGTAAACCTGATTTATCAAAAGAAAAAGAAAAAATTGGGTTTGGATACCTTACGCCCATGGGATGTAGATGCGGAGCCAGAAGGTTCGCCATCACTACAACCGTTTAAAACAAGTGAAGAGCTAATCAATAAGACCATTAAATGTTTTTCAAAGCTCCGTCCTTTTTTTGGCGGATGCCTGATAAGGATGAACGCCTTAAAACACCTTGACCTGGAAAGCAGGTTGGGCAAGGCTCCCGGCGGGTATAACTGTCCCCTGGCGGAAAGCGGCGCCCCCTTTATATTTATGAATGCTGCCGGGCAGATGCAGGACCTGATAACCATGGTACACGAAGGCGGCCATGCCATCCATTCATTTTTAGCGCACCCATTACCATTAACCGCCTTTAAAGAATACCCGATGGAAATAGCTGAGGTAGCGAGTATGGCAATGGAGCTTTTTAGTATGGAGCATTGGGATATATTTTTTAAGGATGAAGCCCAATTAAAAAAAGCGCGGCAATACCAGTTGGAAAGAGTAATCACGCTTTTTCCATGGATAGCTACAATTGATAAATTTCAGCATTGGATATACGAAAACCCCACACATTCCATTGAAGAAAGAACCACCAAATGGAATGAAGTACTAAAAGAATTTAGCGATGATATAATTGATTACAGCGGATTGGAAAATTACACCGGCAATCTTTGGCAAAAGCAGTTGCATTTATTTGAAGTACCTTTTTATTATATTGAATATGGTATTGCGCAGTTAGGCGCTATTGGTATGTGGAAACAGTTTAAAATTAACCGTGATCAGGCATTGGATAATTATTGTAACGCCCTGAGTTTGGGCAGCACCAAAACCTTACCTGAAC
>JAVHOI010000049.1:0-1108 GCA_036169975.1 Ferruginibacter sp.
GGAAAGGGACCTGGCCGGTACCGTAAAAGAAGCGCAGGATAAGTTGGATCAAATGCTAACCAAACTACCGAAAGGTTATTTTTTGGAATGGAGCGGGACTTATGAAAACCTTATCCGTGGCGAAAAGACATTAAAAATGATATTGCCAATAGTGCTGATCATTATTTTAATATGCATGTACTTTGCCTTTAATTCCGCCCGTGAAGCGTTCCTTAGCCTCATATCCCTTCCCTTTGCTTTAATTGGGGGCGCCCTTGCCGTCTATTTTTGGGGAGTAAATATTTCCATCGCCGTCGCTGTAGGTTTTATTTCATTATTTGGTATTGCGGTGGAAACAAATATTGTAATGGTTATTTACCTCAATGATGCCATGCAGCAGTTAGTGGCGCTAAAAGGAAATTCAAGCGCTACAATTACCAAGGCTGATTTAAAGGAATATGTAATTGCCGGCGCCGCCAAAAGGCTAAGGCCCAAGCTGATGACCGTAAGCGTATCCTTATTTGGTTTGGTTCCCATCCTGTGGAGCACGGGTACGGGAAGCGATGTAATGATACCAATAGTACTGCCAATGATTGGCGGTGTGCTTACTTCCTCCATTTTCATTTTGCTGGTAACGCCGGTAATATTTTTATTGAATAAGGAAAACGAATTAAAAAAACATGGTAAAATAGAAGTGCTGGATGCAAACCATTAAATTTAAAATCATGAAAAAAAAATATTTTCCGAAAGGATTAATCGCTACCGGGATATTCCTCACAGCGCTGAATGGCTGTAGCCAAAAAGTTTATAAAGATATACTGAGCGGTTATGACCATTCAGCAGATTTTAAACAATACCAAAAAATGATTTCATGAAAAAAATACTTTATTTACTCTTTGGCCTTACGGTTTTTTCTACTCTCCTGGCCAATGCGCAACAGCCAATGGGCATCAATGCTATCCTCGATTCTATAAAGGCAGTTAACCCATCATTAAAAATGTTCGATGCGGAAGTTCGCTCATTGGATGAAGCGGCCAAGGGCGCGAAAAGCTGGATGGCACCGGAACTGTCATCGGGTTTCTTTATGGTGCCTTATGCACCCCGTTATTGGAAGTCAATGAATGGCCAA
>JAVHOI010000050.1:0-21070 GCA_036169975.1 Ferruginibacter sp.
AGGCGACCTGGTGGGATCTATTGGGATACACCTGGATATTACCGATCAGAAGCAACTTGAAACAGACCTGATTGAAGCAAGGGAACAAGCGGAAGAATCTACACGCAGCAAAGAAGTTTTTCTGGCAAATATGAGTCATGAAATCCGTACACCCATGAATGCCATCCTCGGCATGTCGCATCAGTTAACCAAAACAAAATTAGATAGCAGGCAGCACTTTTATCTTGACACGATTAATTCCGCATCAGAAAATTTGCTGGTGATCATCAATGACATTCTGGATCTTTCAAAAATTGAAGCAGGTAAGTTAAATCTTGAATGCATTGGCTTTGAACCGAAAACTATTATAAGCCACGCAATGCAGGTAATGATGCATAAGGCCGAAGAAAAAGGATTGAGTATTACCAATTCTCATTGCGACACCACGCTGTCTCCTATATTAATGGGCGATCCATACCGCCTCAACCAGGTATTGCTTAACCTCATCAGCAATGCCATTAAATTTACCGAAAATGGTTGCGTTGATTTATCCTGTACAGTAATAAAAGATAACCCGGCAACGCAAACCGTTCTTGTAGTAGTAAAAGATACCGGCATAGGTATGGATGAAATGTTTGTAAATAATTTATTTGAAAAATTTTCGCAGGAAGATGTTTCGGTAACAAGGCGGTACGGTGGTACAGGATTGGGAATGAGTATATGTAAGGATTTAATAGAACTGATGGGGGGCGATATAACCGTAGAAAGTAAAAAGGGTGCAGGCACCTGTATTTCTTTTAAAGTAAAATTCGCTAAGGGAAGCAAAGCCAATTTGCCATCAAGGGAAAAAATTTCCATAAATAAAGATATGCTGGCCAATAAAAAAATATTGGTAGTTGATGACAATAATATGAACCGCCTCGTGGCAAAAACCATCCTTAATAATTTTGGCGCTATAATTACCGAAGCGGTAAACGGAAAGGAAGCCATCGGCTTGTTAATGCATAACGAAGCCGACCTTGTATTAATGGACATACAAATGCCGGTGATGGGTGGAATGGAAGCCACAAAAATTATCAGGGAAGAAATAAGCCAGTCATTACCTGTTATCGCTTTAACGGCTAATGCCATTAAGGGGGACAATGAAAAATGCCTGGAGGGAGGAATGAATGCTTACCTGTCAAAGCCTTTTAAAGAAGATGAACTATTGCAAATAGTTTCCTACTGGCTCGGTGTGGGTAATGAAGCCATAAAAACTGAAGATAAAGCAGTAGCCATATTGCCGGCAAAGTTGTATGACCTTTCATCAATAAGAGCTATTAGCAGAGGTAATGAAAAATTTGTGGTAAAGATGATAAATATGTTTTTAGATCAAACCCCCCTGCATGTGGCTGAAATGACAGAGAAGTATCATTATAGTGATTATAAGGGTATGGCGGCTATAGCGCATAAAATAAAACCAGGCATAGATAATATGGGAATTTTTTCGCTTAAAGAAACCATCCGTGAAATTGAAAAGATCGGGAAAGCCGGTACCGGTACGGATTCTCTGGGGGATATGTTGGAAACAGTTTCAAAAAACCTAAACCAGGTTATTGACTCATTGCAAAAGGAGTTTGTAGTAATGGCTGCTAATTGAACAGGTAAATAGTTTGATGCGTAGTTTTTATTATGCATGAAGGTTGCGTTGAATACAATTATGGAATCATCTCCCTAATCCGGATATCATTATATTAAAGCGTGTTTATATTGTATTGAATTCATAAATGCAGCCTCCTGTTTTAATAAATCATACCGGTTACAAAATAATATCATTGATGAAATAATTGAATGGGTTTAAATTGAAAAGATCCGGCTCCCCCTGCTGCGGGGAATGGATCTTTTTACACAACTGTTACCAGGTTGTAATTTTTCTTTCCTTTTTGTACCAATAAATATTTCCCATTGAGTAATACCTTTTCGTTTATGGTATAATCAATAGCAGCCACTTTTATTTTATTGAGGCTAACACCGCCGCCCTGTATCATTTTACGTGCTTCTCCTTTGCTTGAAAAAATTTTGGTGTCGGCCAAAAAGTTTACCACATCAATGCCGGAGAGTAAAGTTGTTTTAGAAAAATCAACTGTAGGTACGCCTTCCATTACCTGTAATAATTGCGCTTCATTCAGTTGCCCCAATATTTCGGCGGTGTCATTGTTAAACAGTATATCAGCCGCTTTTACAGCAAACTCATAATCGGAACGGCTATGCACAAAACAGGTTACTTCTTCCGCTAATTTTTTTTGCAAAATTCGCAGGTGTTCGTTGCCGGTATGTTGCGCTATCAAAGCGTCAATTTCTTCTTTGGGTAAAAACGTAAATATTTTTATGTACTTCAATGCATCCGCATCAGCGGCGTTTAACCAAAACTGGTAGAACTGGTAAGGAGAAGTCTTTGCCGCCTCCAGCCATACATTTCCTTTTTCCGATTTTCCAAATTTTCCACCATCAACTTTGGTAATAAGCGGGCAGGTAAATGCGAATGCTTCGCCGCCACTTTTTTTGCGGATAAGTTCCGTGCCAGTAACTATATTGCCCCATTGATCGCTGCCACCCATTTGCAGCCTGCATTGTTTGTTTTTGTGCAGCCAGTAAAAATCGTAACCCTGTACCAACTGGTAGGTAAATTCGGTAAAGCTCATCCCGCTATCGCTATCCAGCCTTTTGCGCACACTATCCTTACTCATCATATAATTAACGGTGATGTGTTTGCCGGTATCCCTTATAAATTCCAGGAAACTAATTTGTTTGAACCAGTCATAATTGTTGACTATTTCCGCGGCATTGGGAATGCTTTTATCAAAGTTTAAATACTTTTCCAACTGCGCTTTTACCCCGGTTATGTTGTGGTTAAGAATGTCTTCACTTAATAAATTTCTTTCCTCACTTTTGCCACTAGGGTCACCAACCATACCCGTGGCGCCTCCTACCAATGCGATAGGTTTATGCCCGCATTTTTGTAAATGAATCAAAAGGATGATGGGTACCAGGTTGCCTATATGCAGGCTATCTGCCGTTGGGTCAAACCCAATATAGCCCGTGGTCATTTCTTTGTTTAACTGTTCTTCGGTTCCCGGCATTATATCCTGCACCATTCCCCTCCATTTCAATTCTTCAATCAAATTTTTCATAATTTCTTTTTTACCAGTTGATTTTTCAAAACTTATGCAAATGTGGGTAGAAAATTTGAGAAAAATAATTATCCGTTTTTAAACATTCCAATAACAATAGCCACCGGTTAGGTATGCCTTACTTTAAAGTAAATACAGCCTTTTGCAGGCTAAGATGTCTTAATATAAAAAGGATAAGTTGATTGCATAAGAGGAAGCGACTTTTTTTAAGGTCTATTTTCATTAAATTTGTAAGATTTCCGTTTCCTCAAAAAGACAATTAACTTAAAGATTCAGCGTTTTATTCTATAAGTTATCCTAAAATAGCAATACTAACAACCGGAAAACAAATATATGCGCCAAAGACTGTCTGCCTTTTTACTTTGCATCACTTTATTGCCTTTACTTTCTTATGCACAGTTCAGAAAATATTCCAATGAATTCCTCAATATTGGAGCTGGTGCCAGGGGGCTTGCCATGGGCAGCGCACAGGTAGCCTCGGTTAATGACGCTACGGCGGGTTATTGGAACCCGGCTGGGCTGGCGGGTGTAAAGGATCTTCCGAATATTAATTTAATGCATGCTGAATATTTCGCCGGAATTGGAAAATATGATTATGGCTCCATCGCATTACCTGTTCAGGACAATAAAAGAACGCTTGGTTTTTCGCTTCTCCGGTTTGCGGTGGATGATATTCCCAACACCTTGTTTTTAGTAGAACCTGATGGCAGTATCAATTTCAATAATATTCAAACCTTTTCATCCGCGGATTACGCCTTCTTATTTTCCTATGCTCAAAATCTTAAAGAATCAGAGGAAAATTCTATCAGCTTTGGGGTGAATGCGAAAATAATACACCGCAAAGTTGGCAGCTTTGCGAGCGCCTGGGGATTTGGTGTGGATGCGGGTTTGCAAATGCATGGGGAACAGTGGCATGCTGGCATTGTGGCAAGGGATATTACCACCACGTTTAATGCCTGGTCTTTTAAATTTACCGAAAAGGAAAAGGAAGTATTGTACCTGACCAAAAATGAAATTCCTGTAAAATCAACCGAGTTAACTGCCCCCCATATTGTGATCGGAGGCGGTTATAATTTTATTTTGAGCAGTTCGCTTAAACTGCTTGCGGAAGCCAATATGAATTTAACCTTTGATGGAAAACGTAATACTGTTGTCAGTAGTAACGCCATTAATGTAGATCCCAGCCTTGGCCTGGAGGCTTCGGTAAAAGATGTTTTTTTTATTAGAGCAGGCATTACCAATTTTCAAAAGGCATTGGCCGATACGGATACACTGAATCAAAAAAAAGTATGGATTTACCAACCCAGCCTGGGAGCCGGAGTTAAAATCAGGAATGTAATGATTGATTACGCATTTACCAATCTTGCCAATCAATCTAATCCTTTATACACACATATCTTTTCACTTCGTTTTAATTTGGTGAAAAGAGATTCGGAATAACCATTTCAGGCATAACCATTATGAAATTTCAATAATACAGATCAATGAAAAAATTATTTTTCCCGTTTTTTATATTGTGTACACTAACAGCCAGGGCACAGTTCAACAATAGCTGGATTGATTACAGTAAAACCTATTATAAATTCAAGGTGGTTAAAAGTGGATTGTATCGGATCAGCCAGCCTGCATTATCTTCCATAGGCCTTGGCAGCACGCCTGCCGAACAATTTCAATTGTGGAGAAACGGGGAGCAGGTAAGGTTATATACTTCTGCCGCAACTGGTATTTTAGGCAGCGGTGATTACCTTGAATTTTGGGGTAAAATGAATGATGGTATTCCTGATAAAACATTATACAGGGTTGCGGATTATCAACTTTGCGATAGCTTTAGCCTGCATACCGATACGGCTGCTTATTTTTTAACCATAAATACGTCATCTGCCAATTTACGTTTTAGCGATGCCGCTAATAATATCATTGGAAATGTACTTTCGCCTGATCCGTATTTCATGCGAAGAATAGAGCAACCCTACAAACAACAATATAACCGGGGATTTGCGAATATTGTGGGCGAATATGTTTATTCTTCTTCTTATGATGTAGGCGAAGGTTGGGCATCAAATGATATATCTCCCTGTTGCAGCCTTGGCAAATTATTTACCGGATTAAATGTTTATACTGCCGGGCCCGCCAACAGTGTTTCATTATACATCGCCGCATTTGGTAATGCCTTATATACCAGAAACCTTCAGGTGAAATTTTATAGCAAGCTTATGCTGGATACAGCGATGAATTATTTTACCATTGTAAAAAAACAGATAGACAACCTGCCATTAAGTTCTTTACAAAATCCAGCCAACCTGTTGGTTTCCATCTCTGGTAATTCTACCAATGTCAATGACAGGATTGTGGTTGGAACGGTTGCTGTTACCTATCCGGCCAAATTTAATTTTAACAACGAAAAGAGTTTTTATTTTGAATTAAAACCTTCGGCTGCAGGCAATTTCCTGGAAATAGATAATTTCAATTCAGGAGGAAATCAACCCATTTTATACAGCATTAATGATGGAAAAAGATATATGGGTGATATTACCGTTGCCGGTAAAGTCAGATTTGCTTTACCAGCCTCAGCCGATCCGGTTCGAAAATTCAGGCTGAATAACTCTGAGCCGGGAAATATTAATGCGGTAAGTTCATTTGCATCAAAATCTTTTATTAATTATAACGCTGTGGCCAACCAGGGTGATTATTTTATCATTAGTAACCCTGTTTTGTTCAATGATGGAAACGGAATAAATTACGTAGAGCAGTACCGGGCTTATCGTTCATCCGCATTGGGTGGAGGGTTTAATGCCAAAGTGATTTCCATTGACGAGTTAACTGACCAGTTTGCATTTGGTATAAATAAACACCCTGAGGCAATCCGCAATTTTATTCGGGCTGCCAACCAACAGTCTGGTCAAAAACTAAAATATATATTCCTCATTGGCAGGGGAGTTGCCTCGATAGATTACAAGTATAATGAAGGAAGCCCGCAAATTGAAAAACTTGATTTGGTGCAAACCTTTGGCTGGCCGGCCTCTGATATATTATTAGCCAGCCAACCCGGACAGGTGGTGCCCATTGCGCCAATAGGACGTTTGTCCGTTATTAATAGTGCGGAAATAAAAAACTATCTTGAAAAAGTAAAACAATATGAAGCTGCTCAGGTTTCAACCTCACAAACGGTTGCCGATAAAGCGTGGATGAAAAATTTTATACAGGCAGCAGGAGGCAAGGATGCGGATGAAAATACCCAGTTTACCGGTTATTTAAAAAATTACGAAGCCATTGCCAGAGACTCGGCCTTTGGCGCCAAAGTTGAAACCTTTAACAAGGAGTCTTCTTCTGCGGTTGTTCAGGCCAATGGTGAACGTATTGAACAGCTTATCAACGAGGGCACCAGTTTTATACAATACTTTGGCCATTCCTCGGCCAACACTCTCGCATTTAACCTTAATAGCCCGGAGAATTATACTAATATTGGAAAGTATCCTTTCTTCAATGTGAGCGGTTGCAGTGCAGGAAATAATTTTACTTTTGATCTTACCCGTTTAAATGGCAATACTTCTCTTTCAGAAAAATGGGTAATGGCGGATCAGCGGGGATGTATCGGTTTTTTGGCAAGTACACATTTGGGGATACCACTTTTTTTAAATTTTTACAATACAAAATTTTACGAAGCTTTTTCCAGGTCAATGTATGGCAATACGATCGGCAATCAAATGAAATTTGTGATACAAAGCCTGGGAGGAAACCCTCAGAACCTGGATTATTATACCCGCATTCACCTGGAAGAATTGAACCTGAATGGTGATCCCGCCATTAAAATTAACTCCTTCCCATTGCCGGATTATGCGGTTGAAGACCCGTTGATAAAAATAAGCCCTTCCATTGTTTCAGTTGCGGATAATAGTTTTAATGTAAAAGTAAAAATCCTGAATCTTGGTAAAACTGTTGGCGATACTATCAGGATAACTATAAAAAGACGGTTGGCGAATGATACCCTTCAGGTCATTTATAACGAACTGGTACCGGGTATTAAATACGCTGATTCATTAGACCTGAATATTCCTATAAATGGCGCTACCGATAAGGGATTAAATAAATTAATTTTCACGGTTGATGCTGATAATAAGGTGATGGAATCTTTGGAAACCAATAACACGTTTACCAAAGAATTTTTCATCTTTGAGGATGAAATACGGCCTGTTTATCCCTACAATTATTCAATAATTAACCAACAAAATATACGGTTTGCCGCTTCTACCGCCAATCCATTGAGTGGCGTAAGGCAGTACCAGATGGAATTGGATACAACAGAATTATTTAACTCCCCGTATAAAAAACAATACAGCGCAAGCGGGATAGGTGGGGAAATAGAATTTTCGCCCGGCAACATAAATTTTACGGATAGTACCGTGTATTATTGGAGAACTTCTATTGTACCCTTAAACAACGGACAGCAGATATGGAATACGTTTTCATTTATTTATCTCCCAAACAGTGGTACAGGATTTAATCAGTCACATTACTTTCAGCAAAAGAAAAGCACTTATAGTAACACCATCAGTCTGGATGTGGACAGGGCATATCGTTTCTCCAAAGTTAACCGAACAATAGTAGTCAATACCGGCTTGTACCCTTACTTCGAATTTGACAGAATTAATGTAAAACTTGATTTTGACCAGTTGGATTATTGGGGTTGTAAATTTAGGGTACTGCATTTTATGGTATTTGACAGCACCACATTATTACCGTGGAAAAATTATAATACTGCCGGATCAGGCCGTTTTGGAAGTTGGCCGGTGTGTGATGGAACAAGAAATTTTTTCGAATTTCCTTTTGATGATTTTGTATATAGGAAAAGGGCAATGGATTTTTTAGACAGTATTCCAAATGGAATGTACGTATCAGTTACTAACCTTCAGGATATGGGTAATAGTACATTCATCAATGATTGGAAGGCTGATCAGTCATCGCTTGGAGCTGGTAATTCCATATATCATAAGTTGAAATCCATCGGCTTTACCACCATTGATAGTTTTTATCATAACCTTCCATTTTCTTTTTTCTACAGGAAAAATGTGAACTCATTTACTCCGGTACAAATAATGGGTGGCACCCCGGATGCTTACATTGTCAACATCATTCCAATATCCTCTAAATTTAGTTCGGGAACGATTGAGTCGCCTTTATTTGGCCCTGCTAAAAAGTGGACTTCCCTGCATTGGCGTGGCAAAAGCCTGGACGCAGGCCCGGGTGATACCGTGCAAATACAGGTGTATGGTATTAAAACAAATAGTACCCAAAACCTGGTGGCTACCGTAGATCCCGCAACAGATACCACACTTGCCTTTGTTGATGCGGCTGTGTATCCCTATCTAAAATTGAAGATGTTGAATAAGGATGAAAGTTTTGCAACACCCAATCAGTTGGATTACTGGAGGATTAATGCGGACTATGTGCCGGAAGGTGTGGTGGCTCCCAATATTTTATATACCATGCGTGATACGCTGGAACAGGGAGAAAAAAATAATTTTACTTTGGCTTTCAAAAACATCAGCCCTGTGGCATTTGACAGCCTTACTATTAAGTTTATAATTACGGATCGCAACAATACCCCACATGTAATAGCAATTCCAAAAAAGAAAGCGCTGGTAACGGGTGATACATTGATTGTGAGTTATAGCATTGATACAAAAAATTATCCTGGTACCAACACTTTGTATGTAATGGTAAACCCGGATAATAACCAGCCGGAGCAATACCTGTTTAATAATTTTCTTTATAAGAATTTCTATGTAAAAGAAGATAAGTTTAACCCGCTGCTGGATGTAACTTTTGACGGGGTGCATATTTTAAACAGAGACATCGTGGCGTCTAAACCACGGATACTGGTAAAGTTGAAAGATGAAAGCCAGTTCCTGCTGCTGAGCGATACCGCTGCATTAAAAGTGCAAGTACATTATCCGGGAGATGCCGCCGATGTATATCGTAATTTTTATTTTGGGGATAATATGCGTTTTATTCCAGCCACTACTGGTGGCGATAATACGGCCTCCATTGAATTTTCACCTTTCTTTCCGGAAGATGGTGAATACGAATTAAAAATATCGGGTAAAGATTTGGTGGGTAACCGGGCGGGCAATATAGAATACAAAGTAACTTTCAGTGTTCTGAACACGCCGATGATCAGCAATATGCTTAACTATCCAAACCCCTTCACTACATCCACGGCATTTGTCTTTACATTAACCGGTAGTGAAGTGCCCCAGAATATCCGCATACAAATACTTACCATTACGGGTAAAATAGTGAGGGAAATTACAAAGGCAGAGTTGGGCGATATTCATATTGGCCGAAACATTACGGAGTTTAAATGGGATGGCACGGATATGTTTGGACAAAAACTCGGCAATGGTGTATATCTCTACAGGGTGCTTACCAATTTGAATGGGAAGTCTTTGGATAAGTATAAATCTGACGGTGAAAAGACCGATCAGTTTTTTAAAAAAGGATATGGCAAAATGTATTTGATGCGATGAGGTGCGATACCCCGGTAGTTGTCTGGTGATGTCTTATTTTTTATGCATGAAACTTGATTTAGGAAAGTAGTATTTGAATCCGGCATCATTTAAAAAAAAATCAGGCATCAACAAATCAGCCAATAAATTTCATCCTAATATTCATTATTTATTTTCGGTTTGGGCTTTTCCACTTTTGCTGGTGGTATTTTATTTTTATCCCGCGGTTTAGCCGCGGGAACCAGGCCTGCACCTTTTTTATCATCTGGTTTATGTGCAGCGGGTGAAATTGGTTTCCCGTCTTTTTTCTCTTCGGATTTATTTTTCAAAAGAGGGGCTGGCTCTTTCGTTTTTGCTTTACTGTTAGTGTCCGGCTTCGCAATGATAAGCTCACTTTCGATGGGTACTTCCGGCGCTACCTTGTCCGATAATGGAGCCTCCAGAAAATCAGTTGCATCGCCGTTGCCATGGTCTCCGGAGAGGTTATTACTGTCACCCTGGTTTACGATACTTTCAAAACGCTGGTCGGCATAAATAGGGTTGTTGGCCATCTCCGCAGGCTCTTCAAAATTCAAAATTTTTCCGTAGGGAAGTGTCTTGTCCGCATAAACTTTTTTCATGAAATACCCCCATTTCGGTAAAGCCATTTCATTACCACCACTGGTGCCTGAATAAATCCTTATAAAAGGGTCATCGCAACCAACCCAGGTGCCTGCAAGCAGTTCGGGCGTATAGCCTATAAACCAGCCATCGGTATTGTCATTGGTGGTTCCCGTTTTGCCCGCTTTTTGCGCGGGGATATCGTAATTGTTCAATGATCTTCCGGTACCAATTTGCACTACACCCTGCATCAGTTTTACCATCGTAAAGGCATCCTGTTCACTAAGTACCTGCTTGCTGCCGGCCTGTGAAAAATCTTCTAATAAATTGCCATTTTTATCCTCTACCCGGCTTATGAATATTGGTTCGGTGTTGAAGCCTTTATTGGGAAACATACTATAGACCTGCAGCATTTGCAGTAAGGGGATTTCGGCAGCGCCCAAAGATAGAGAGGTATAAGGAGGAAGCTTTGCGCTTACGCCAACACTCTTCGCGAATTCTATAATTCTGTTTACGCCCAACAAATTTGTCATTCTTACAGATGCCGTATTTTTTGAGAAAGCAAGGCAATTGGCCAATGTGCCTCCACCACCGCTAAATGTCCTTATTTCCTTGCCATACTGAACAGGCCCGCCTTCAATAATAGTTGAAGGCGTATAGCCTGCATCCTGCACGGCTAAAGCATAAATGAGCGGTTTGATGGTAGAACCTACCTGCCTGCTTGCGGTAACATGATCATATTTGAACCATTTAAAATCTATGCCACCGACCCAGCATTTTACTTCACCTGTTTTGGGATCCATTGCCACAAACGATGTTTGCATTAACTGTTTGTGGTATTTGATGGAATCCCTTGGGGTCATTACCGTATCCAATTCCCTTTTCGCATTCCAGGCAAACACTTTCATTTTTACCGGAACCAAAAAAGATTTCCTGATATCCTCCGGTTTTATTTCATCTTCCGCCATCGCCTTCCAGCGTTCACTGTTTTTCATGGCGTTTTCAATAATGTTTTCGCGGGACTTCCACATCCTGTCGCCATTATTTTTCAAAAGGTTATTCAGCTTCTTTTGAATTACAGGCATGTGTTGTACCACGGATTCTTCAGCGAATTGCTGCATCTTGGAATTGATGGTAGTATATATCCTTAATCCATCCCTGTACAAATCGTAGTGTTCACCTGTTTTCGGGTTGGTATGTGTTTTGCACCAATCCTTCATTTTATCTGCCAGTGCCATGCGGAAATAAGGAGCTATGCCTACATTATCATCCGGTTTTTTGAAATTGGTGATCAGGGGTTTTGCTTTTAATTTTTCTGCCTGAGCTTCCGTAATGTATTGTTGTTTACAATCCACCATTCTTTCTATTACCGTATTGCGCCTGTTGATAGCGGCCACCTGGTGACGGATGGGTTCGTAACCAAAGCCTTTTAACATGCCAACCAATACAGCGGCTTCTTCAATTTTTAAGTCGGCAGGCTCTTTTTGAAAATAGGTTTTTGAAGCATTCCTTATGCCAAAGTTATTGCCCCAGGGCGCCCTGTTCAGATATAGCGTGATGATTTCTTCTTTGGTGAAATTCCGTTCCAGTTTCACGGCTATTATCCACTCCTTAATTTTTTCAATTCCTCTTTTAAAAATATTACCTCTTCCCTGGCCAAGCATCATCTTAGCCAATTGTTGTGTAATGGGGCTGCCTCCGCCTGCCGTGCCCAATTTTACAATAGCCCTTGCTACCGCCCTCGCATCAATTCCTGAATGGTCATAAAAATTCTGATCTTCAGTGGCCACCAATGCATGAATAATATTGGGTGAAATTTGATTGTATTTTACTTCGCTCCGGTTTTCCGAATAATATTTACCCATCAGTTTTCCATCATTGGTGTAAACTTCACTGGCAAGATCAGCTTCAGGATTTTCCAGGTCCCGCAAAGAAGGCATTTTTCCAAACGCACCAAAATTGGCCAGTGTAAATATTAGTATTACTAAAAATAACCCACCAAAAAATATGCGCCATAAATTTCTTACTGATTTTTTCATTGTCTTGTTTTCTTTTTTCTTTTTCATAGTTGATGTCGGCCAGTTAATCGTTGATGGTTCATGGCACTTTAAAATAAATTATGTGTTTCGCTATGAGCAACCTGTATCCAGCAACCAGTATCCAGTACCAATCCTTTGATTAAAACTTCCCCGGATAAATTTTATTGAGCAAACCAATATAGCCTGCAATATCTTTATTTGTTTTTAATAACTGAAAATTTTCATCGCTGATCAGGTAAAATGAATACTTGTTAGCGGGTAGCCAGGAAACTTCATCGGGTGCATCTTTTTTAATTTTTACCAGGAACCGGTAAGCTGCCGTGGCATCCGTAAAAGAAGTAAATACCAATACTGCCCGGTCTTTATCAATGGCATCTTTTATTAAAGTAATTGGCTCTCCCCTGAAACTTTCGTTGAGGTAACGGGCAAATGCATTCTTTGATTCATTCACATACGTGCCATCCACCTTATCCAATATCATGATCACATTATGTGACGCTGCGGTATTTAAAGTAAACGGCCCATTCATAAAAATCGTGGGGCCTTTTTTCGGGCTGTCTTTTAAAGGAGCGATAACAGACCTGATAATTTTATTTGCAGTATCCATTATTACAGGTTGTCCATTCAATTTCAAACTATCTTTTATAGTAAGCGCTGCAGGTTTTATTTCCGTCCGGGTAGTATCAATAATCCGTACGGGAGATTTGATAAGGTTTGAATCATTTCTTATTAGTTTTGGCCTGTCATCCGTTATTACTATTTCATCATCCTTCGCCCTTGTTATTTGCAGCTTTGAAAGATAGTCTTCTATTTCCGCCCTTCTTTTTAAAACATCTATCATTCTTACCGCTTTAGGGGTAAGCTTTGCATCAGGATATAAAGTGGTAATATTTTTCAGCACCGCAATGGCGGTACTGTCGTTATGTTGTTTAATATGGTAAACTGCTTCAATATACAAAAGTTGCGGGCTCCAGTAATTGCTGCCATACAGGCTGTCCGCCTTTTTCTTTTCAGCAAATGCCTGGTCAAAATTTCCTTCTATAAATAAGTTATAAATGGATTCATACCTTTTGGTGCCTTCCGCATTTTTTGCTTTGGGGTTGGCGGCAGCCGGATTGTTCAATAGCAATGCGGCATGGCTGCCGGCAAAATTTTTACCAATTAGGTTTTTGTAATAAGCGGCCTTATCCAAATAGCCTAATTTAGTATAGCAATAATAAAGGCCCAGATAAAGTTCACCATTATACAACGAATCCGGGAAGCGTAATAATGATTGGTGGTAGGTGATGATCGCCTGTTCATAATCTTCCAGTTCATCCTGGATTAATTTTGCCAACTGAAATAAATTTACGGAAAGTAAAGCTTTGCTTGCATTCATTTTTTCCTGCGTCAATGGTACATTTGCCATAAGCCCTTCATAGGTAATATCACCAGGCTGCACATTAGAATTCGTATTGTTACCTACAATTGATTTGGGCAAATCTTTACCAATGCCTCCGGTTGTTGAATTTGGATCTGCCGGCTTATCTATATCATCAGGAGCGGTACTTAGCCCGATGCCCTGGTTAGCAATATCACCCCCGGCAGTTTGCGTTGCACTTTTTCTTCGCCAGTTATCCTCGTTTTTACGCACCCCCCATTTTCTTTTAAAATCATTGAAACCTTTGCTCTTTAAAGAAGCGTTATAAAAATACCATTCACCCTTGTTGGCAGATTCAAAAAGATCCGCCGGTTCATTTTTTTTATCATCAAACCCAATCATCGAACCACCTGTATAAGCTTCTTCTTCTTTTAATCCCCTTTCTTTACGCAATCGCTTAGCCATTTTTTTTAAGAATATTTCCCTTGCTGCCGGAGCCATCGCCGCGATGGCCTGCAGGCTATCTTCTCTTTCCACGATTATAATTTTTTCCATGATTTTTGACAACGCATTTCTCCTAGCCTTAATGGAGGCTAAGCGGTCATTGAGGGTAGTATCGCCTGATTGCAAACTATCGTAAAATGCGAATGCGGCTCTGTATTGCTTTCGGCTGAAAGCTATATCGGCAAGTTGCAAAAATGCCTTGTTTCTATAGCTGATATTTGTTTGATTGTATTGTACACTTTTGTTGAAATAACTAACTGCCGCGTTGCTGTCGGGCTTTTGTAAGGCAAGTTCGCCGGACGAATAGAAAATGATGTCACGGTAAGGTTCAAACCTATCCTTTTTAGCCATCCTTACCAGGTTAGTAATGCTGCTGGCCAATGCTTCCGGATTTGAACCCTTCATCATTTTGGCGTTGTTCAGCCTGGCATGTATATCCATCAAAATATCAACCGTATGCGTGGATACTTTTTCATAAAAATTGGTTGCCTTATCAAACTGGCTGGTCATTTCATATAGTTGCGCCAACAGGAATTCTGATCTCGAATAATCCTGTTTGGTATCCGCATTGCTTAGTGCTTTTTCTAAATAACTGGCGGCGCTGTCAAATATATTTTGTTTGTAAAACCAATAGGCATTTACATCGTCCAGGTCGTTGCGAAGCCGGGGTGGCAGGTTTGGATCGTATTGCAATGTGTTGATTAAACCAGCGGATTCGCCCATTTCGTTCTGCTCAATTAAGGTGCGTGCCATCCAGATCAGGGCATCGTTTCTGCTGGGTGGCAGGGCAATTACTTTTTGCAGGATATTTTGTTTCTCTTTATTGGCGATACTCAACCGGCTGTTGCTTGACGCGTCACTTGTGCCCACAATCCTGTTGTCATCTTCATTTTTTTTACGGGGGAAAAGATTATAATTAATAAACTGGAAAGTAGCGGCTGCTGAATCAAACTCCTTTCTGAAAAAGAAGGCTTTGCCCATCAGCAGGTACATGTTGTCAACCCAGTCGTTTCTCAGGTCATGCAGCAGTATCCCCGCTGTAGCTTTAAAAATAACGGAATCCAATTCGGATTTTTGACTGGCTGTATTTTCCAATGTGTATGGATAGTAAGTTAGCAGCTTGCTATAGTCATCTTTTTGAGCCGCTTTCGCCCTTTCGATAACGGTGTTTATTTTATTTTTCGCATTGTAATAATAATTATAATGAGTATAATTATTCTGAAAGAAATGCCTTACAAGGGTAAATTTTTTATCCGCCATTTTTTCGGAACCTAATTTCCTGTTCTCGAATTTTTGCGGTTTTTTTTCTTTGCCCAGCAGGTCAATCGTCCAGGTGGGGGCCTGCGCCACCACCTTATTCAGAAATGTGCAGGTAACCAAAAATAGTAAGGCCGGTAAAAAAATCCTTTTCAACATGAATATAATTGATTAAAATAAAGCGGTTAAATATCGGTTATTTTTGGGAATTTGCGGGGATAATGCCATAAGGTTACTTATTTTTAACATCCAATAAAAAACTATGGGCAAATTAGATGCCGGCAGCACACTAAAACGTTTAAGAAATCGTTACCGTCTGGTAGTAATGAATGAGGACACTTATGAAGAAGTGGTAAAGTTTCGGTTAAGCCGCCTCAGCGTGTATATCGTGATGAGCAGTGTTTTTGTTTTGCTTACCATTTTAACGGTTGCTTTAATCGTATTTACACCAATCAAATATTATCTGCCGGGTGTAGGCTATGGCGATGTAAAGCAGATAAGGGAATTCCGCGAATTGAAAATAAGAACCGATTCAATGGAAAACGCACTTAAATACAAGCAACAATATTTTGATGATATAAAAAAAGTATTGGAAGGTAAAGTATCGGTTTTGGATACCAACAGGTTGGATTTGCCAAAAATTGAAAATACAAATGAATAACAGGATCCTTAAAAACATTTCATATTTTTTAACCAATATTCATAATCTAAATCCAGGTCTCATGTTTAAATCAAAATCTAAGTTGCCTTCGGGAGAATTATCTACCGGGGGTACCACTATTATTGGCGCAGGAACTGTAATAAATGGCGATATTAAAAGTGATGGTGACATCCGGATAGATGGCTTACTAAATGGCAACCTTCTCGCCAAATCAAAAATTTTTATTGGCTCCGAAGGCACTGTGGAAGGCGATATAAATGGGCAACAGGCCGACGTGCTGGGTAAAGTAACCGGGCAAATAAAAATCAAGGAATTATTGCAGTTATTGGGTAAGTGCGATGTGCAGGGTGATATCTTCGCCGGTAAATTGCAGGTAGAGCCTACTGTTAGTTTCAACGGCTGCTGCCATACAGGCGCCAGCGTAGTGGAATTGAATAAAGAATTGGGCAATGTTGTGAATCAATAATCTTTAAAATATCTTTGCGGATACATGGATCCACGAAAAAAAATTATTGTTCCGCTTATTGCCTTATTTATAATTGTGAGCGGTTTGCTCACCGCATCCAAAACCCCGCTGGCCAAATGGGGTATTGATTTGGATATATTGATTACCGCGAATGTGCTGTTTTTTTTAATAAACCTTATCGCCTTTTTTATGCAGCAAAAGGCTTTGAACAACCCTAACCCCCATGTTTTTGTAAGAAGCGTAATGGGCGGCATGATGATAAAAATGTTTGTTTGTATAACCGCCGTAATTGTGTACAGGCTTGTTGCAGGCAACAACGTTAGCAGGGTCTCCGTATTTGCGGCTATGATTTTGTACCTCCTTTACCTTGGCGTGGAAGTAGCTGTAATTACCAAACTGAACAAACAACATAATGCCTAAGCAGGAAACGCCCTTTCATCAGTTGAAACAATACCTGCCCGAAGGAAGTTTTGATGAAGTATCTCATTACCTGCATCATTATAAAGTACAACTTACTATTACCCGTGAACGAAAATCAGTACTGGGGGATTATCGTAATTCTTTCGCCGATAAAAATCACCGTATTAGTGTAAACGGTAACCTGAACCCCTACTCTTTTTTAATTACCCTATTACATGAACTGGCACATCTTTTTACCTACGAGCGTTTCGGCCACAGGGTGCAGGCGCATGGGCAGGAGTGGAAGAATGAATACAGTAAAGTATTGGCCCAATTTTTATTGAAGAAAATTTTTCCGGCGGATATACAAAAAACATTATTAACCACCCTTCAAAATCCCGCTGCCAGCAGTTGTGCGGATACGTCCCTGTTGAGGGTATTGCATCAATATGATAAAAAAAAAGAGGGGACTATTTTGATAGAGGCATTGCCCACCGGCACGGTTTTTAAAATTAAAGGAGGAAGGGAATTCAAAAAAGCCGAAAAGGCGCGAAAGCGTTTTAAATGCGTGGAGGTGTCAACAGGTAAAATTTATTTATTCAGCCCGGTGTATGAAGTGTATGTGGAATTGTAAATACGCAATAGCGGTTTTGAACAAGTGCCTGCTGAAACCGCTTTAGGTACAGTACCCAATCAAATCTTTTATCCGCATGTGAAGCGTAATTTGCTTCCGTGGTTGGTATGTAGCCGAATAATATTAATATCCGGGGCCAGTGGGGACCGGCCTCATTCAGGCGCAGGACTCCGTCCTGTGCCTTCCTTGTTACTAATGCTTAGAGTTGATTACCATTTCAGTTATGCAAGTTTAGTTATATCAATATAAATAAAAACAACATGAGTACCAGGTATAAATTTGTAGATATCAGCGCAGTTAATTTTAC
Organism: Ferruginibacter sp.; assembly: GCA_036169975.1. Lineage (GTDB taxonomy): Bacteria > Bacteroidota > Bacteroidia > Chitinophagales > Chitinophagaceae > Ferruginibacter. The sequence continues at coordinate 17,883 of JAVHOI010000050.1, forward strand.
CACATCAACAGTAGCGGGTTGGCCAGATGTTTTTACAAGAGAAATGTACAAAACAATCCTTTTAGATAGTATCAGGCATTTTCAGCAAAGCCAAGGGTTAAAAATAGATGGCGGGTATTAATGACCAATCATTTGCATACAATCTGTAGTTGCAATGAAGGGAATGATATGGGTTTGATATGGCGCAATATAAAAAGCTTTACCACGATGAAATTAATAGGCGCCATCATCAATAATTCGAAGGAAAGCAGGAAAGAAAACTTGCTGCATGTATTTGAAGCAGAAGGGAAAAAAAGCAGTAGTAATTTCAGGTATAAGTTTTGGGAACATGAAAACCATCCGGTGTTATTTGACAGTACGGAAATGTACAACCAGCGTTTTAAATTATTTGCGTTGGAACCCTGTAACAGCAGGCTTTGTAGCAGAGCCGTGGCATTGGATATATAGCCGTGCGACAGATTATTTTACAGAGAAAAAGGGGCTGCTGGATATTGTAATTTTTAAATGGTTTTTAGTTATGCGGATTAGTAATAAGGTAGACACGGGACGGAGTACTGCGCCTGTGGATTAAAAATAATCAAGCTTCTTACCATTTACTATTATAAAGTGTAGCAATTAATCCAATTGAAAGCCTATTGTTTAAGTGTAGCATTAATAATCGTTTAAGAATGATTTACCTATATTTGATTTATACAAAATCTTAACATACTATGAATGTTGATATCAGTAAAGTTTTTAACGATTCGCAATTTCAACTAGCTCCCGTAATAAATAATCTTATATTTTACAATGAAATTGACATTTTTCCAGGTGTTATTTTAGAAAATAATTACAATACCATCAAAAAAATAATTCAGGAAACAAAGCAATATGAATTGTTTTTTGCAACAAAAAGGTCGCCGTCCAAATTATGATATTTACGCTTGCTTTCAGCCTTTTAATGAAGCAGTAAAAGCCCTCTATCCTTTTTTAAAAAAACTTCAGCAGGATGGCGGAGGAGATATTTAATCCGGGCCTTCTTTAAAGTAAGCAAAGAGGCGAATGCCGGAGTGAATCAAAACCTTCGGTAAAGGCTATCCGTAATAATCAAAAGTTGAATTTCGAAAGTTTAAAAAGGCAGGTACTTTTATGCAATTTCAAAGGAATAAAATGTAGTAAAATTTAAAAGCTTAAATTTAATTCTCTACAACTAAGGCAACTGCCAATTACCTATCTAATATTTTACCTGCTGTTGCCTTCAATCAAACTAACAGCTTCCTGTGGTGTCATGATAGATAGGGTACTTTTCTTAAAATCTTTTGTATCCCGTGTTACGATAAAATCTACTTTTGTTAAGCTAAGCGCACAATAATATTGAATAGCATCTTCAAAATCCCTGAAGCCGGATTTTAGTGATTTCTTTATAATATTTTTTGTAACATCAGCGATTTCTGTCATTTCGGACAATTCGTCTAATAACTTTAAAGTTTCTGTGCCGGATTTGAATTGCCGGAGAATATAATAAATATTGTTATAAGAAACCGCGGATACATAAAGCTTAGCTTTCCCCTGTAAAGAAAAATTAAAAAGCCTGGCGGCGTATAGTGAAAATGGCTTGCGATCAGCCAGAAAATCAATTAAAATATTGGTATCCAAAAAAATATATTTCATTTGGAATATTTTTTTTTCAGGGCATTACCCAATTCGGTTTTATAATCAAAATCTTTGGGTAATCTTATTACGCCCATGAGTTTCAAAACCCGTGGGGAAATAGTTTCCCCGTTGTTTTCTTTTGGATTAATTGTAATTGACTTAAAATAATTTTCCACGAGATGAGATAAGCTTTTGCCTTTATTTTGAGCATATTTTTTAGCTGAATCTATAACCTTTCCCTCGATCGTTAATGTTAATTTGGTTGTCATTGCACGTGTTATTTATAAAGCTAAGATACGTGCAATGCATTTAATCCTAAAATTTATTTTCCGGGAAACCTTCACTAATTCCGAAGTTGCTCCTGTCACGGTATTGCAAAGACCATCCGGCAAACAGCTCAACAAACAATAGCCAAAAGCCTCCGTTAATCTCTTTTTAATACGGGGCTTTTTTAGTGGGGGCTTTCGGCTATTGTTCTGAATGTTAGCGGCTGGCATTATTTTCACAATGAATAAACTACCCTAATAGTTTAATTATTTCATTTGTTCTTTTGCATCAATCTCCTGGTTGTACACCATTTTTTGTGTAAAGAAATCAAGTGGGTAATCTTTTTCCATTTTTCTTTTAATTTTCAAGTCACTCACAGATTTCATGTAAAAGTAGGCTTCTACTGCTTGGTCAAAAATCATTTTTTGTGTATAATAATCATCAGGAAAATCTCTTTTTGATTTTTCTTTTATTTTTTCGATTATTTTTTTGTCTTCTGGCAAATATTCCTCAGTTGAATTATTTTCTGTTGAATTTTGAGTACTAGTATTCGATTGTGATTCAGATGTACTGGATGTATTGACTGGTTGGTCTACTGAATAGATTAAACCTAATTCTTTCAACATTTTGAAAAGTGGCTCTTTCATCATGTCTATTCTTTCAAAAGGATTACTAGAATTATACCTTTCAATTAAATCATCAATGTCACTTTGGAAGATAAATGTGTTTTTTAAGGTTAGAGTTTCTTTTGGACATACTTTCAAATGAAATGGAATATAATGAAATGGAAAGGTTAAGAGAAGTAGGACCGCTACTGTAATAGCATACTTTATGTATTTGGGTTTATATTCGGTTATCTTGTTAAATCCATTATCTTCTGATGGAGAGTTTGATGTGTCAGTAGTACTTGAACTGCCCGAAGTGGCTTCGCCATTTGATTGTGTTGTAATAGATTTCATATTTTGTTTAGCAGGAATTTTTCTTTTCATTAATAGCGTAAGAATTAAAGCTAGGAGTGGAGTCAAAATCAATGAGGATAAAAATGCAGGAAAAAATTTCCCTTCTCGAGTGTCGGCTATATACCCAACTATTAAACTGAAAACGATATAAAAGAAAATAAACACTTCCATATCTAAATTTTTAAGTTAGAGTTAATTAAATAAAGTTAAAATAAAATGCTTCAATAAATTCAGATATATTATGTCTCAGCATTGCGATCAATCCTTGAACCCGCTCATGTAGGCGCAGGTCTCCTGACCTGTTGCCTACCGTCACTAATGCAATGAGTT
>JAVHOI010000051.1:0-4899 GCA_036169975.1 Ferruginibacter sp.
TATTTGCGCCGCTTTGGAAACAAGTGATGGCAATGCAAAATTCGTGGAAGATGCGTGGAACAGGCCGGAGGGTGGCGGTGGAAAAACGAGGGTGATCAGCAAAGGAAAGGTAATTGAAAAAGGTGGCGTTAATACTTCCATCGTGTTTGGCAAAATTACAAGTTTAATGCGTAACCAATTAAAAATTGATGGCGAAAGCTGGTTTGCGTGCGGCTTAAGTTTGGTGATTCATCCAATCAATCCCTTTGTACCAACGGTGCATTGCAACTACCGCATGTTTGAATTATACAATGAAGCCGGCGATGTTACGGACAGGTGGTTTGGTGGCGGTACAGACCTTACGCCCTATTATTTGTTTGATGAAGATGCCCGCCATTTTCATCAAACCTATAAAAATGTTTGCGATAAGTTTGACTCTTCTTTTTATGCCGGCTTTAAAAAAACCTGCGATGACTATTTTGTAAACTCTCACCGCGATAATGAACGCCGTGGAATTGGCGGTATTTTTTATGATTACAAAAGGCCGTCGGAAGAAAAGGGAATTGAATTTTGGTTTGACTTCTCAAAAGCATGCGGCTATGCATTTATTGATGCCTATATTCCAATCGTTGACCAAAGAAAAGATTTACCTTACACCGCTGAAAACAAATACTGGCAGGAGATCAGGCGTGGCCGTTATACCGAATTCAATCTTGTACACGACCGGGGCACTATATTTGGGTTAAAAACAAATGGCCGCACGGAAAGCATTTTGATGAGCCTGCCGCCAACGGTTCGTTTTGAATATGATTACCAGCCCGTAAAAGGAAGTGAAGAAAATAAATTGTTGCAGGCTTGTCTTCATCCCGTTGATTGGATAATTTCATCAGATGAAATTGAAGAAGACGATTGGTCAAAAAAAGTAAATACCTGTTAACAGCCAATAAAAAATTTAATTAGATTCAATTATAATAAATCAGAAATTTTATGTTCCTGCAAAGAAGAAACAGAATACTAAGAAACAATGCATCCATAAGAAGTTTGGTTGCGGAAACAATTTTAAAACCCGGCGATTTTATCGCACCGTTATTTATTGATGAGGGTGAAAACGTATCGTTTGAAATCCCGTCAATGCCCGGCTATTACAGGCGTTCCATTGATGGCACCATCAAAGAGGTAAAGGAATTATTTAGTATGGGCATCAGGAGTATTTTATTATTCGTAAAAGCGGCCGATGACACCAAAGACAATACCGGTAAGGAATCCTGGAACCCCGATGGGCTGATGCAACGCAGCATTAAAGCCATAAAAGATGCCGTGCCGGAAATGATCATCATGACGGATGTGGCATTGGACCCCTACTCTTCCTACGGGCATGATGGCATCGTGAAAGATGGGGAAATAGTGAATGACCCCACAGTAGAAGCGCTGGTAAAAATGAGCCTTAGCCATGCCGTGGCGGGTGCGGATATCATTGCGCCAAGCGATATGATGGATGGACGGATTGGCGCCATCCGGAAAGCATTTGAACAAAATAATTTTACCCGGACGGGCATCATGGCCTACAGCGCCAAATACGCATCTTGTTTTTATGGACCGTTCAGGGATGCGCTGGACAGCGCCCCGGGTTTTGGTGATAAAAAAACCTACCAGATGGATTATGCCAACCGCATTGAAGCCATTAAGGAAACCATGATGGATATTGAGGAAGGCGCGGATATTGTGATGGTGAAACCAGCAATGGCTTACCTCGATATTATCCGTGAAGTAAAAAACGCGGTGGACGTTCCCGTTAGCGCCTACCATGTAAGCGGCGAATACGCCATGATAAAAGCGGCGGCAAAAATGTGCTGGTTAAATGAAGATAAAGCGATACTTGAAAGCCTGACTTCCATTAAAAGAGCAGGGGCGGATTTGATTGCTACTTACTTTGCGAAAGATGCTTGCAAATTGTTATCGTGAATGGAGGAATATTAATCCTGGTGATTGAATTCTTTTAAGTTAATGTCATTAAGTTAAAGATTTGAATTGCCACGTTCTTTAGGACGAAGAAAGCAAATAAATAAATGCGGCTCTATCAAAAATATTTGTTTGCCTAAAGCCAATAATATAAGGAGATATTCTTATTACCATCCGCCACGGGGGACCGGTGCAATTCAATACGCTGCTTAAATTAATGAAATCGTCTGTTAAGAACTATAGGCTGTTTGAAAATTAATGATAGAATAATTTCTTCATTTTGAAAGAACAATATGTGTACTGGTTGAAGCGTATTTGTATTTGGCGCTTTAAATCCTTTCTAAAAAAAAATTACAATAGCCCTGTACGGGATTTTTTATTAAATTAAAATTTTAAAGCACCTGTCGTTCTTATGGAACGAAATAAAAATGATAAACGCTTTGGCTACCGATATAACGTTCCTACGGAACGAAAGGCCATATCCATCATCGTGGGATACCAAGTTGCCGTGGGCTACCAAGATAAATTTCTAAGGAACGAACAATAATATATTTTCTAAACCAAATTGGATGGCCATCTCATCCTTCGAAACCATGATAGAAAAAAGCAAACAATTATTCGAAAGGGCACAACAATCTATTCCGGGTGGGGTCAACTCGCCGGTACGTGCATTTAAAAGTGTAGGTGGTACGCCACTGTTTATAAAAAAGGCCAAAGGCGCTTATCTGTATGATGCGGATGGCAATCAATATATTGACTACATCGCTTCGTGGGGGCCAATGATACTGGGGCATGCGCACGGCTCCATTGTAAAAGCCATTCAGGAATATGCCACCTATTCCACTTCGTATGGCGCACCCACGGAGCTGGAAATTAACATGGCCGAACTGATAAAAAGCATGGTATCTAATGTGGACCTTATCCGAATGGTGAGCAGCGGCACGGAGGCCTGCATGAGCGCATTACGGCTGGCAAGGGGCTATACCGGAAGAAATAAATTCATCAAATTTGAAGGTTGCTATCATGGCCATGCCGATGCGTTTTTGGTAAAAGCTGGTAGTGGAATGGCCACATTTAATATTCAAACGGTTCCTGGGGTAACCGCTGGTGTTAGCAACGATACCCTCACCTGTGCATACAACAACCTGGAAGCGGTGCGGCAACTTGCCCAACAATACAAAGGTGAAATCGCCGCCATTATTATTGAACCCGTTGTTGGTAATATGGGTTGCATTTTACCGGCAACCGGATTCCTGGAAGGCATCCGGAAAATCTGTGATGAAGAAAACATCATTTTTATTTTTGATGAAGTGATGACCGGATTCAGACTGGCAGCAGGCGGGGCGCAGGCAAAACTAAACATCAATGCCGACCTGGTTACTTATGGAAAAGTAATTGGCGGCGGATTGCCTGTTGGCGCTTTCGGCGGCAAAAAAGAAATCATGCGGCATATCGCTCCGCTCGGAAACGTTTACCAGGCGGGCACTTTAAGCGGTAACCCTATCGCGATGGCCGCCGGATACACTTTGCTGAAAGAATTAAAAAGTAATCCTGCCATCTATGAAGAACTGGATGCCAAAACAAAATACCTGACTGATGGTATTGAAAAAGTTTTTATAAAACGTGGCGTAAATTTTCGCATCAACCGGTTTGGCAGCATGATGAGTGTGCATTTTAGCGACCATGATATTGTTGACTTTGAGTCTGCTTCCAAAGCGGATATCCCTTTGTTCAATAAATTATTTCATCACCTGCTGGACAGCGGAATTTATTTGCCGCCATCGGCTTATGAAAGCTGGTTTTTAAACAATGCGCTTTCCTATAATGACCTTGATAAAACAATCGCCGCGTTTGATACCTTCGATCAATATTAGAATCCTTATACAATTCACTAAAAGAAACCCTGCACTTTAAATTCTATTTTTTATATTTATAGGTAATTCTGTAAATAACCATGACAAGAGAAGAAAAATTTATGCGGCAAGCCATTCAATTATCCCTGCAGGGAATGGCGAATAATGAAGGCGGCCCTTTTGGATGCATCATTGTAAAAGGCGATAAAATTGTTGGCAGGGGAAATAATAAAGTAAGCTCCACAAACGATCCCACGGCGCATGCGGAAGTAACCGCCATAAGGGATGCCTGTAAAAATTTAGGCAGTTTCCAGTTGGAGGATTGTGAAATATATACATCCTGTGAACCCTGCCCCATGTGCCTCGGCGCTATTTATTGGGCGAGGCCGAAAATTGTTTATTATGCCAATAACCGGCGCGACGCCGCCGACATTGGTTTTGATGATTCCATGATTTATGATGAAATGAAGGTGGCCATTGAAAACCGAAAAATCCCTATCGTAACCATAGGAAGGGAAAGCGCTTTAAAAGTATTTGAGGCCTGGAAAAATAAACCCGACAAGATGGTATATTGATGTCTGATTTTTTTCAACTTGTTAAATTATCAGAAAATTAAGATCCACCAAACCCTACTTCAAAAAAGAATACATCTATATTCCTATTCATCAACAGCTATATTTAAGTAATTTTTGAGCGACCCGTTACAATTCTAAATCGTCAACGACAAAATACAATAGACAAAAATGGCAGATTGGTACAGACGAAAAACTTGGACAAAAACTGATGAACAAGACTTTTTTGCCAAACTTGCAAGAGCAAGAAAAGACGGAAGAGCACAATATTTAAAAATACAAGCCATTGAATTAGTAGAAACCGAAGACAAAACTCATTTAAAAGTAGCAGAAACTTTACTTAACAAAATGCTTGCAGAATACCCTGACGACGATTTTGAAAAAGGTTCTGCACTTCACACACTTGGTGACATTTACAAGCTAAATGATAATTACGAATTAGCAATTGACTTTTACAAACAGGCTCTTGACTTTGAAGCAATTTACCCAAATGTAATAACTCAAGCATATTTAGACTATTCAGAGTTAGTAATTAA
>JAVHOI010000052.1:0-1106 GCA_036169975.1 Ferruginibacter sp.
TTGACTTTCAACATAAAAGGACTGGCGGATGGGCCTGAATATTCGCCTGACGGCAAATATATTTACTATAATGCCGATGAAACGGGCACCATGCAAATATGGAGGATGAAAAAAGATGGAAGCAGTAAGGAGCAGATAACATTTGATGAATACCACAACTGGTTTCCACATATTTCGCCGGATGGGAAATGGATTGTACTGCTTTCTTTTCCGCCAGCCATCGCATCCGGTGACCATCCATTTTATAAAAGGGTCATGTTGCGTTTAATGCCTGCCGTTGGCGGGGCGCCCAGGGCTATCGCCTATTTGTATGGCGGGCAGGGAACCATCAACACACCATCCTGGAGCCCGGATAGCAAACAGGTAGCATTTATAAGTAACAGCGGGCCAGTTAAATAAAATCAATCTTGATTTTTTCCTAAAAAGCGGGTATGTAAATATTAAAGGTTGCGCCTTTTCCCAAGGCGCTGTCCGCTGTGATAATGCCTTTGTGGTTTTCCACGATTTTTTTTACAATGGCAAGCCCTATGCCGGTGCCTTCATATTCTTCTTTGCCGTGCAGGCGTTGAAATACTTCGAATATCTTGTCTTTATATTGGGGGTCGAAGCCGATGCCATTATCCGCAAATGTAATGTGGCAGTATTTTTTTTCAGGGGACAGCCATCCTACCGGGATACTGTTTTTTTCAATATTAAATTCACTGCCACTTTTAATTACGCTTTTAATTATAATATGCGGCGGAGTTTCAGGATTTGAAAATTTAACCGCATTACTGATCAGGTTGTTCAGGAGTTGGCGAAACTGGAAGGGAATAATTTTTGCCGGACAAAGTTCGGTGGCTTCTATTGTTACCTGGTTTTCTTCAAGGGTTTCCCTGAGTTCATTTTTTATTTCCTCCACAATTTTATGGAGGTTCATATTTTCAAATTTCCGTTCGGTTACGTTTGTATGGGAGTAGGCAAGTAAATCTTCAATGAGTGTTTGCATCCGCCTGGCAGCATTATGCATCCGGTGGAAATAATCCTTGCCGCTTTCCGATAACGAGGCAAATTCTTTGTCGAGTATCCGGTTAGCGAATGTTTGTATTTTTCGCAATGGCTCCTGC
>JAVHOI010000053.1:0-1518 GCA_036169975.1 Ferruginibacter sp.
GCTGCGGGCCAGCAACAATTGATAGTCGGCTTCCTTAATAATGCTGTCTGGCTGGGGCACGATGACCTCCCGATAATATTTTTCAAATTTGGGAAGAAAAAATGGTGTCCTTAAAATGCGTTCATCCATAAAGGTGATGCCATCCCAATAATGCGCTTTGTAATAATAATAATTTTCCAGTGAATCATTATGGGTTTTCATTTTATTACCCAATGCCTTTGGTTCTTTCATCGCATTCAACAATACCGCCATCATCGAATTGGGTTGTTTCCTGATTATCCCTTCCCTGTAATCGTTTAATTCTTTATTGTAGGTAAGATAATTCGCTTCATGCAATGCGGAATCTTTTTTAGTGGTTGATTTCAGGTAAGCCTGTCTTTCCGCTTCCAGTAATTTTCCTTTTACGGCAATATATTGTTGGTATTGCTGAAATAATATATTTTCCTTTGAGCCGGTTACAACGGTTTTATTAACCAGGTCCGTAGTATCCACTTTCAGGGAAATTACCTGCTCCTTGTCAATAAAAAAATCCACCGAAATCCTTTTGCCCGGCATAACAACCGCATAAATGCCGGGAGGCAATTTTCTTTTACCGGCAAATGCCGCCACACCGCTGCTGTTTACCGCCGCGGAATCTTCTACATTCAGGTTATTACCATTATGATAAGTCAGGTAAGCAATGCCGCTTCTGTACTGCGGTGCACGTAAAGTAACTTTAAAATTTTGTGCGGATACAGTGATGAAAACAATGGATGCCAGGCAAAAAGAAAATATTCGTTTCATTGGTTGTATAATATGTGGCTGTAAAAGTATTTAAAATCAATGGTTAATAAACACCCGGGCAACAGGGAAATTCAAAATTACAAATCATTAACAAAAATAATAAGCGGTTCCATTTACCTGAAATAAAGAAAGGAGGAGTTACTTTTGCCCGGTGAAAAGAAAAAAATATTTGCTCGAAAAAATATTGGTTACTGGCTATGCCGCCGAAGGAAAATCGCTTGCAAGGAAGGATGGCAAAGTAATATTTATTGAAGGCGCGGTTCCGGGCGATGTGGTGGATGTTTTTGTAAGCACCAATAAAAAAGATTACGGAGAGGGAAAAGCTACCTTTTTTCATGAATATTCAAAAGAAAGGACAACACCCTTTTGCCAACACTTTGGTATCTGTGGAGGTTGCAAATGGCAAATGCTGCCCTACCAAAAACAGTTGGAATACAAACAACAGGAAGTAGCTCAGAATTTCAGGCGAATTGGAAAAGTAGAACTGCCTGAGATGATGCCAATCGTGGGAGCTGATGATACGGTACATTATAGAAATAAATTAGAGTTTACGTTTAGCAACAAAAGGTATTTAACGAGAGAGGAGATTGATACAATAGCCCCCCTGCCCCCCGAAGGGGGGTTCCCGGACTCTGCTAATTCGGAGAACTCTTCAATAGTTGAAATATCAAAGACTTTTGCTTTGGAAGGCACTTTCGAATCAGCAGAGTCTAAAGCCCCTCCTTCGGAGGGGTT
>JAVHOI010000053.1:1618-5685 GCA_036169975.1 Ferruginibacter sp.
TATGAAGATGAAGCGGAAACGAAACGCCTGTTGGATTTTGTATTGCAACAGGTGCCGCCCATCACCACTTTATTATACACCATCAATACAAAATGGAACGATACCATTTACGATCTTACCCCGCAGGTGTACTATGGTAAAGGCTTTGTAATGGAAAGGCTCGGGGGATTTTATTTCAAAATAGGCCCAAAATCATTTTTTCAAACCAATACCAGGCAGGCTGAAAAATTGTATTCCATAGCAAGGGATTTTGCCGGCTTATCCGGCAACGAAACCGTGTATGACCTGTATTGCGGCACGGGCAGCATTGGCATTTTTTTAAGCAAGCTGGTAAAAAAAATAATTGGTGTAGAAGTAGTCGCCGAAGCCATTGAAGATGCGAAAGTAAATGCAGCCCTGAACAATATCACCCATGCTGAATTTTTTGCCGGGGATGTCATTAAAATTTGTGATGATAAATTTTTCGCAGATCATGGCCGGCCCGATGTGGTGATTACCGATCCGCCACGGGCAGGCATGCACGAAAAATTGGTGAATAAATTATTGGAAATAGCGGCTCCAAAAATCGTGTATGTAAGTTGCAACACGGCCACGCAAGCAAGGGACATTGGTTTGCTCAGCGAAAAATACAGGGTAGAAAAGATCCAGCCGGTGGATATGTTTCCGCATACACATCATATAGAGTGTGTGGTGTTGCTGAGGCTGAGATAATAATACAACGAATGAAAAATTAATAATTGAAAAAACCATGGCCATAAAAGTAATCGCATTTGATGCAGACGACACGCTCTGGATAAACGAACCTTATTTTCAGGAAACGGAAAATAAATTTTGCGCCTTGTTGGAAGATTATCTGCCACACCATTCCCTTAAAAAGGAACTATTTAAAACAGAAATGCAAAACCTTCGGCTTTATGGTTATGGCATAAAGGCGTTTATGCTTTCGATGATAGAAACCGCACTTCGTGTTTCTGACAATACTTTGAATGTGGCAATTTTGGAAAAAGCGATTATATCCGGAAAAGAACTTTTGGAAAAACCTATTGAAATATTGGATGGCGTAGAAGAAGTGCTTAAAACGCTAAAAGGAAAGTACCGCCTGGTAGTAGCTACCAAGGGCGACCTGCTTGACCAGGAACGTAAACTGAAAAAATCGGGACTGGAACATTATTTTCACCATATAGAAATAATGTCGGATAAACAGGAACAGGATTATCTCAAACTCATCAAACATTTGGATATTCAACCAGTAGAATTTTTAATGATTGGCAATTCATTAAAGTCGGATGCAATGCCGGTTTTATCCATTGGGGGGCATGCGGTCCATATACCTTATCATACCACCTGGGCGCATGAGGAAGCAGGGAATAAAGTGGATCATGCCAACTTCAGCCAGGTGCGGCATATCATGGAAATTTTGCCTTCACTGCTTGCGGAAAAGTAAAAAATAGCTGAATAATTATTCTGGTGATTGACAGGATTAATAAGAAAAATTCAAAACATAAGGCAAATCAAACAGGCTTCGCTCTGACTTATGTCGCGACTTAAATAGAAATCAATGAAGCTGAAAAAATTACCCAAAGTAGAATTACACCTTCACCTCGATTGCGGGTTGAGTTATGAAGTGGTTTCAACCATTGATCCTTACGTAACCAAAGAAGTTTACCTCAATGAATATATCGCTCCTGCCAAATGCCACAACCTCGGCGATTTTTTAACCCGAGCGGTAAAAGGGTTCGCGCTGATGCAAACCAAAGATCAATTGCAATTGGTAGTGCATGACCTGTTTAAGCAATTGGCTGACAATAATACGCTTTTATGCTGAAATCCGGTTCGCCCCATTGCAGCATTTGGAAAAAAGGCTTACCCCATACCAGGTAGTGGAAGCTACCGAAGAAGCAACCGCCGCAGCCATAAAAAAAACAGGTGTTGAAGCAAGATTAATCCTATGCACGCTGCGGCATTTCACTAAAGCGCAAAGTATGGAAACGGTAAAACTGGTGGAGCATTTTAAAGGAACCTGTGTAGCTGGTTTTGATATAGCAGCGAATGAAGCCGGCTTTCCAATTGATAACCATATCAACGCTTTTAAATATGCCAAAGAAAAAGGTATTTATTGCACGGCCCACGCCGGGGAAGCAAAGGGTGCCGAAAGTGTATGGGAAACTTTGGCGTATTTTGGACCAACCAGAATTGGCCATGGGGTAAGAAGTGCTGAAGATCCGAAACTGGTGGAACACCTTCGGAAGCACAATATCCATTTGGAAATATGCCCTTCCTGCAATGTGCAGATTGGCCTGTATGATACTTACCAGGATCATCCGATTGATCAATTATACAAAGCCGGCGTATCATTGAGTATAAATACAGATGCCCCCACCATTGTTGATATTACCTTAACAAAGGAATACGAAAAATTACGGGATGTGTTTGGATGGACCATCAATGATTTTTATAAATGCAATGTATATGCGCTGGAAGCGGCGTTTATTCCCCGGGAATTGAAGGATAGGTTATTGGAAAAATTGAAGAAGGGGTATGAAAATTAGTGCCGGTGATTACAACCTGCTCATATTTTTTTAATTCCATTGTTTGGCTTCAATATCAATTGATGATTGGGGCAACATCAATATGAAGGAAATTGCTTTGGTATAGTTCATTACAACCTGTTCAAATCCCGAAAAGCACAGGTAAGTGAAATAGGTTTGATGACGTGAGTAGTATTTTTTTTTCGATTACACCAACACACCAATCACTAAAATAATAGTTAAGGCACCACTAACTTTTGCCTGGCAATGGTGGCAATAATTCATCCCATATCCGGCGGGGTTGGGTGCTATGTTGCTAAAGCGTTTTTGTTTGTTCAAATGAAGAAACAATAATATCATCAGCTTTTTTATAATTCGACTTACCGAAGTATTAACTTCGTTTTTTTATTTAAAGAAAAAGAAGCCCGGCATTTATCGTTTTAATCAATTTACTTTTTACATGCGCAACCATAATTATTTTTCTTATTTATTTAACCCATTGGAATTGCTGCGTACAAAAAAAATATTGCAGGTAAACCCAACTACCATTGCTGCCAGGAAAGAACCGGAATCCATTAAACTATTTGTTTACGATTATGATGACAGGCAAATTAATGTAAAGGAATTACCTGATGCCCCCTCCTGTTACGCTTATTTGGAATCCCCCTTAATCACCTGGCTAAATGTAGATGGTTTGCGCAAAACGGATATTGAAAATATCTGTAATAAATATGGCATACACAACCTGATTACGGAAGATATATTAAGCATGGGCCACCGACCCAAAATGGATGAAATAAACGAGTTGCTCTTTTGTCTGCTCAACATGATGTATTTTAATGAAAAAGATTCCGCTGTGGAAATTGAGCAGATTAGTATCGTGCTGGGAAAAAATTTTGTGATCAGCTTCCAGGAAGATGAACGACGGGATGTATTTAATCCGTTGCGTGAAAAACTAAAAATCAGTGGAAGCAAAATCCGGCAAAATGGCGCTGATTTTTTATTCTATTCACTGATTGATATGATCGTTGATAATTATTATCTGGTGATGGAGAAACTGGGTGAAAAAATAGAAGCACTGGAAGAGGATATTGTACGCAACTCCAATAAGCGCACACTTGCTAAAATAAATATTTTGCGAAAAGAAATGATTATCCTTAAACGAAATATTGCACCGGTGAGGGATCTGGTAAATGGAATATTAAGAAGTGAAAGCGAATTGATTGAAGAAAAAACAGTGAAATATTTTAAGGATGTTTACGACCATATTGTGCAAGCCAACGACCTGGCGGAGAATTACCGGGATATGATGATGAACCTGCACGACCTGTACCTTAGTAATGTAAATTTAAAAATGAATGAAGTAATGAAAGTAATGGCGATCGTTACCTGCCTGCTGGCACCCGCCACCGTTATTGGCGGGATTTTTGGAATGAACTTTGAATCCATTCCGTTGCTCCACAATAAATGGGGTTTTTTTATTTCGGTTGGCTTAATGTTGTTTATACCACTGGCAATGCTTCGCATGTTTAAAAGACA
>JAVHOI010000053.1:5785-21023 GCA_036169975.1 Ferruginibacter sp.
TTTTTATAAATAGCGCATCCCTCATGATGGGCGCCGGGCAAATACCCGGCGCTCAGTAAAAATTCGTTTACTATTTCACCACCGGTGAAGCGGAATGTTTTTTTAAAAAGCGTAACCCATTCAGCCTTATTTTTTTGATGATGATGGTCCAGCCATTTTTTAAAGGAACCAAATTCTTCCTGTATGGATAGAATGGCTTTGGCATTTTCTATGGCCGCGTTTATTTTTAACCGATTCCGGATTATACCTGCATCATTCAATAACCGAAGTACATCTTTATCTTTATAAGCAGCTACTTTCTTAATATCAAAATCATGGTAAGCTTTTCTGAAATTATCCTGTTTTTTTAAAATAGTGGTCCAGCTTAATCCTGCCTGGTTTATTTCCAATACCAACCGGCAAAATAGTTCATTGTCATCATGAATGGGAAATCCATAATGTTCATCGTGGTAGGATTTGTGAATGATATAATCATCCGGCTTCATCCGGTTAATAGCTTCGCAATAGGTGTAGGCTTGATCCATTGACAAAAAATTATTATGATGTTGTGTTGAACCTGTCGTTTTTTCTTTTCATCCATTCCAGCAAACCAAATACCGCCATGATGAGCAACACTACATAATATACACTGGTAAACACATAATGTTTTACAAAGTATAATGGAATGGATGCGATGTTGGTGGCGATCCACCAATACCAGCTTTCAATTTTTTTCTTTGTCATCAGCCACATGCCTGTGTAAGCGGTAGCACTTGCAAAAGCATCTGCCCAGGGAATAGCTTCACGTGCGAAATTCTTTTTTAAATACGTTAATGCGAAAAATATTGCTACATAAAATGCGGCAAAAAATGCCAGGTGTTGCAACCATTCCTTTTTGCCGGAAGAATTGATATGTAAAACTGGCCTTTTGTCCTGTCCTTTTTTTGTCCACAATACCCAGCCATAAATACTCATGACAGTGTAATAAAAGTTTACGCTTGCCTCACCCAATAACCCACCTTTAAAACTCAGGTAAATATAAAAGATGGTGTTGATTAATCCCGTAGGATAGACCCAAATATTTTCTTTTCTTGAAAACCAGACACTGGAAATGCCAGCAAACACGGCAATGTACTCAAGCCCGCCGGTTCCTTTCATTCCGTCAACAAATTGCTGCATTATTTCCTGTACACCCAAGTTGAATTTTTAAAGATTGATATTACGGTATTTTCTGAATGGCCGAAGGTAAACGATTCCTTTTGATGTTTTAAATCGTGTGGCTATTTGTTGCCACTGCCCATTTTTATTGAACCGCCATACTAAAAAATGTAAATGAGCAAACAGGGCATAACCTGTTCTTCCACTAAGGGCTATCAATTGCCCCTGCCTTACCGTATCGCCCACATTAACCAATGCCCCATTATGCTGCAGGTGCCAGTAACCGGCTCTTGAACTATCACCATGTTGAACGATAATATAATTTCCATCCGGCCGGTACTTCCTGTTCCAGCCACCCTTATATCCATCTTCTTTAACCCTTACTACTACCCCATTCCTTGCGGCAAAAACGCCGGTTCCTTTTTTCATTTTAAAATCAAGCGCCGCCCGGTTTTTGTGGGAGAAATGGCTATAATATCCCTGCACCAGGCAATGGGACGTATTGAATGCATAGGGTAAACTGTACACGTAACTGGTATCATCTTTAATGATGCCTTTTTGCAGTTGCCTTATTTGGGTGCGTGCCGGATCTTTGCTTACCCTGCAACTTATCATAAGTACGGTGCTGAAAATGAATAAATAATAAAATTGTTTCTGAACCATGATCCTTTTTACAATAGCGAATTGTTGATTTATTTAATAAATTATCTTCTGCCTGTCAATTGTTTTTAAAAATTGTTGATTCATAAATGAGTAACAATAATTAAAATGAATTGTAAAGTAAAGTTAAAGGCCTGGGAGAGAAATCAACTTTAAATAATGAAGGAAGGCAATGTGGTTTTTATAAAATAGTATTTTATCTGAAACAACAGGCATGTATATTTACAAAAAAAAATAATATTTAATCATGCTAAAAAAAATCAGCCTAATCCTGATGATTGTGTTTTACATACTGGCCGGAACAAATCATTTTATTCATCCGGAGGCCTATTACCCAATCATTCCACCGTACCTGCCTTATCCTTCATTTATAAATTTATTCGGCGGAATAATTGAAATTGTTTTGGGCATCCTTCTTATCTTTTCCCAAACAAGAAAGACTGCGGCTTATGGTATCGTAATATTATTAACGTTGTTTATACCGGTTCATATTTTCATGATACAAAAAGGAGGATGTATGAGCGCAACAATGTGTATTCCGGCGTGGGCGGCCTGGCTGCGCTTATTTCCGTTACAATTTATTTTGATGTGGTGGTCCTGGTGGAATAGAAGACAATAATTACTAATTTACAATTCATATCTATGAGTAATGGCATCTGACTGGATTGACGACGGCACATACTTAAGCTATGAAAAGGAGGCGACAATTAAATGAAATGTACTTCAATTTAATCAGGGAAGGTACCGATTCAGAACATTCCTTTATCCGGTCAATCAGAGATGAGGAAAGGCCAGTTAAAATAATTTTCCTTAAATTATTTTAATATTTTAACCTGCTTTAGTTTTATGCTTCAACAATCATCTTACCAATATTTTCTCCTTTAAATAATCCAAGCAAAGCTGTTGGCAACTGGTCAAAACCGTGAACAATTGTTTCCGTGAATTTCAGTTTACCTTCTTTAACCCATTGTGCCAAATGCTGAATGCCTTCGGGAAACCGGCTTTGATAATTACTGACAATAAAGCCCTGCATCAGTACGCTCCTGGTAAGCAGCATTGGCTGTAAGCGTGGCCCCACCGGCACTTCGGTACTGTTGTATAAAGATATTTGTCCGCATAGTGGAATGCGTGCGTGAAAATTAATATTACTGATAACGGCATCAGAAATTTCGCCACCAACATTATCATAATAAATATCCACACCATTGGGGCACAAAGCGGCAATGGCCTTTTTCAAATCGGTAGTAGTTTTGTAATTGATGGCCTCATCAAATCCAAATTCCTCTTTTAATAATTTTATTTTTTCATCAGAACCCGCAATACCAATGACACGGCAACCCAATATTTTAGCTATTTGCCCAACTACCACGCCTACTGCACCGGCTGCACCGGATACCACTACAGATTCTCCGGCTTTGGGCTTACCAATATCCATCAATCCAAAATATGCGGTAAGCCCCGTCATGCCTAAGATGCCGAGGTAATAGCTTGCCGGTGCGATGGTGGTGTCAATTTTTTGTAACCCTTTTTCAGCAGCAATGATTTGTTGCCTCCAGGGTAACCCGCCTGAAACGATATCGCCGGGTTTAAACTTATCCAATTTACTTGCTAATACTTTTGCTACTACGCCACCTTCTATTGGCTGGTCAATTTGAAATGGTGGTGCATAAGATTTTGCATCATTCATTCTGCCACGCATGTAAGGGTCAACTGAATAATACAAACCCTTTAATAAAACTTCGCATTCCTTTATGTCGGGTAGGGCGATATTTTCTAATCTAAAATTGTCCTTGTCGGGCGTGCCTTTAGGCCTTGATGCGAGAACGATTTGTTTGGTAGTCATTAGTATTTGTTTTGAGTGATAAAGGTAGATGAATGTTTATTATTTTTCACGTATTATAAGTCATAAGCCGTCATGAGTAATTAACTTATGCAATTAGTGAATCATTACCTTTTTTAGTTCTTATACATTCTTAGGGTAGGTTTTTTCAATTATTTTAGTGTTGGAAGCTTGTTTGGGAGAAAAATAAAAAACTTCCACAGCTATTGGTTTTTCATAGCCTGTGGAAGTAAAGTTTTTGAGAACCAACTTTCGTAAGGTTCATCGGGATCAACTAATGTGCCGAGGCAATGCCTCCCGGGAAAAATCATTGGAATAATTTGTTCCTGGTTTCAGTGTTTTTGGTCTTTTGCCATTATCGCTTTTTAGGGCATAGGCCTTGGATATTGGATACTGTTGGTTTTTTGAGTCATCATCGCTTTTTACGGCATAAACTCAGGATATTGGTTTTCTTTGTTTTCTTTAGGTTTTGGATTACTGTTGGTTTTTTGAATCATCATCGCTTTTTACGGCATAGACTCAGGGTATTGGTTTTTTTAGTCTTCTTTAGAATTTTGAATTAATATTTTAGAATTTGACCAGCGATATCTTAACAATCAATTTCTGATACAAAGATGCGATGGTATCAGTTGCCCGGCAATAGCAATATTGCCCTATTTATTTAATAGCGTTAATACTTCTGCTATAGTAACAATTCTATACATT
Organism: Ferruginibacter sp.; assembly: GCA_036169975.1. Taxonomy (GTDB): domain Bacteria; phylum Bacteroidota; class Bacteroidia; order Chitinophagales; family Chitinophagaceae; genus Ferruginibacter. Next base: position 10,128 of record JAVHOI010000053.1, read on the forward strand.
CAATGTAGTATTACGTGTTTACAGCTCGTATAATTACGAATGTGTATGTTAATTGGAAACGTTGATGAAAACCTGCGCCCGTTAAATCAATTTGGTTCAGCCTTTACTACATCCTAAAAAAATACGCGTTAGGATTTTAGTAAGGTATGAGCTTATCCATAAACATTGGTACAATAGTAAAATGAGCCTGGTACTCAAAGCGATTTAAAATAAAGGCGATTTTCAGGAAGGGAGGCTTTCATAAGAGAAGCTGGGTGAAGCGTTATTTAAAATAATTCAAAAGCCCGGTTACTATTATGATTTAATGCTTTTTCAAAAATTGTCTTTTTACCATCTTCCCTCTGTCTTTTCTATCGGCCGATATTATATTTAAATGTGTAATTGCTGGATTTTGAAATAAGTATTTTCAACTTTGGCCAAAGGTTAATTAATTTAACAGTATTAATATCCCGCCTTTTTTAATTCTGGTTTAAATCTCCGGTTGGTTTTAAATTATCATTTGTATCGCCTGCCCTTTGTTTAAAGGCAGTTTCTGTTTTGGTTTATTTTTTCCACTTCCTTCTATATAAAACTAATCGGGATAATGGCCTTTACAGGTTTAAATAAGATTCAATATTATTAAAATAAATTTTATGGCACGGTTTTGGAAATCTTGCAGCGGGCGCCAATAAATATATTATTTAAACAACAACATCTAAAACTTAATATCATGAATACATCAGATAATTTTCCAAAAACAGAACCACAGAATGCACCGGTTCGAAGTAATTATAAAAATGCCGTAATTGGTATTTTAGCTGCCGGCATAATAGGACTGGGTAGCTATTTAATAGTTGATAAAAACAAAACAGTTGAAGTTATTCAACAACAGGAAACTCAAATTGCAAAAGTAGTTGATGAAAAAAGCGATGTACAAAAGAGCTTTGACGCATCCCTTGCAAGGCTTGATTCGATGTCAACTGCCAACAAAGGTTTAGAAGGTAAATTAACCGCAAAAAACAGTGAGATATCTAAAGTAAAATCAGAAATACGCAGCATCTTAAATAAGAAAAATGCAACCGCTGCGGAATTATCAAGGGCAAAAACGCTCATTGCATCATTGAATGGACAGATTGAAAGCATGCAGGTAGAAGTAGCCCGTTTAACACAGGAAAATCAGGGTTTATCCAACGATAAAGTAGTATTAACCCAGGAAAAAGAAAAATTAACTACCGATCTTACTGCTACTACAGTTGTAAAGGAAAACCTTGAAAAGAAAGTAGATGTAGCTTCTACATTAAATGCTTCCAACATTCAAATCATACCAATCAATGTTAAAAATAATGGCAAGGAAAAAGTTTCTACAGTTGCAAAACGTGTAGATAAACTTGTAGTTAGTTTTGATGTAGATAACCGTATCGCACAACCAGGTATGACTGATGTTTATGTATTGGTAATTGGGCCGGATGGCAAACCTTTATCAGCAGATGTTTCCGGTTCAGGTACATTCACCACTCGAGAAGAAGGTGATAAATCATTCACCGCGAAATTACCTGTTGATGTAGAAACAGCTAAAAAGAAGAATGTTGAATTTGCCTTCAAACCAGGCGCTAATTTTCAACAGGGAAATTATACGATTCAAATTTATCAAAATGGATTTAAGATTGGCGAAGGAACACGTTCATTGAAAAAGGGCGGTCTATTCAGTTAGTCAGACTGATCCGTACCTTCTATATATACAATTTCCCATTAAAAAAGGAAGCTACCTGTTAATATTCAGGTAGCTTCTTTTTTTAATTATATGCTTACAGGATGTTTTTTATTTTAACTGGTGGAATAATTTCTTGTTTGAAAAAATGCAAACTATTTATTTACCTTTCTTGCCTGCTGAAACGTTCATAAAATAAAATGATTTATTCCATTACTTCATTAAAAGATTACCTTGAATAACAAATGCCTTAGCTGCATTTACAGTAATTTTTGTACCTGCTGAAACTGTATAGGGAATATTTAAAACACATGTTCCTCCGGATACCGGATCAATAATTATTTCACTATTCGCACTGATAGCAGCCGGGGGAATTAAATTATTACTCCAGTTGGATGCCACATCCCAATTACCATTTCCATTAAAAATATAAGTGCTGCCCACATCAGATATAAAGTTGCTGATATTAAAGGAATGCAATTTTTGATTAATGGATAATGGAACAAACCTTTCATTACTAATATATCCATACGTGCTGGTTCTAAAACATATTCCTTCGGCTTGTCCGATTTTAAAAACATTTGGCAAATCAATCCGCCTTTTATTTCCATTAAAATATTTTCCTTCTTTGAAGCCAGTTAACAAATGCATAAAATGGTTACCAATTTCTGTAACCTGATATCCAAGCAGTGCCACTAAGTTTTGCCCCTTTGCCTTGTCTGCTGCCGTTACAAGATAATTGGTCATAAGCGTTTCCAAAGGCGCAGCGACATACGTGCCGGCTGAAAGGCTATTGATTTCATAATGTGTGGTAGAAATATCAATCCAGTTTTTTGTAAACAGGTGGATTTTTCCACCGTCAACAATCATAGCTTCGCAATCAAATTTTGTATAGTTGATAGTTGTTGGCAGAGGAGGCTGTGGCTGGTCGCTGTACGAAAAATTAATAATGGCTATTTGTCCTGCAGGAATAGAAGTAACAGGATTGCCGGCATAATCTGGTGGAACGGCACTCAAAGGAAATTTGTAAATTTTTAAATCCGCCCTTGCCCCATCGGCATTGTTGCCAAAGTCGCCTATATAAAAGAAGGTGCCATCAAAAGCTATATCTTCCCAATCAATATTCTGAGCGCCTGAGAGGTTAACTATTTGTAGCAGCTTATTTGTTATGGTATCAATTCTGTAGATAGCAGCAGCGCCTCCTCCATCATTAAAACTCCACAAATAATTACCGGCCATTTGCAATCCGCTGCTTTCAATAAGTGTATCACTTATAGGATTTACTTTTAGGGGTGGTGTATAATTTGTGATGTTATAGGTGCAACTTCCATCGTTTATGGTAGCAGCAGGGTTGTAGTTATTAGCCAGCGGATCTTTGCAACCAGGCACCTGTCCGTAAGAGGAATTTGCTGCCAATAAATACACGAAGGCAATTAGCAGGTTTGCTGTACATGAAATGATTATTTTTTTATTCAACATTATGAAATCTTGTTTGTAAAATATATTATTTCTGTCAACTGGTTTTTAAAGCGGGGGATTAATTTTAAAGGAAGAAAAACAGTCGGTATTTATTGTTTTTTCTTAATAAGCAATTTATGAAACCGTTCTATTTCCGATTTTTCGAAAGATGAAATCGCTTCATTGTTATCAAACTTGGATTTAATAAAAAGTACTCTTTTGTGTAGCGGATATTTTAACAAAATATCAGCAATACGTTTTTCCAACAAGGTATCTTTGGTAAGCAAAGGTGCGGATGCAGGTAACGGTGATTTATACCGGTTAGGCATCCTGAGCATAATGGCTTCCAGTGTAGCTAATTTACCTGGTGTAATTGATTTGATGTTTAAAGCTTTATTGTGCAAACCCGCCAGTTGCTTTTTGCTAAGGCTCCCGCGTTCCTGGTACTGGTACAATAAGCTTGCGATAAATGCGGATGTCGGGTAAGATGCAAGCGCTTCTTTCAACACATCCAATATAATATCCAAATCTGGTTTAATTCTGTTCATTATAATAATTGAGGCAATAAAAGTATAATAAATAAGGTTCATCGCAATATTATGAAACCGCATTAATGTTACTGTAATTATATAAGAAAGTAGTTTTCCTGTATTTTAATAAAACATACTTTAGCCTGCCCTATTCATTTTAATTGAACTTATCTTTGTTTTACAAATTAATAATTAAAAAAAAATTATGCGATACCTTATCACCTTCATATTCCTTATCATGGGCGTCCTTACTTTTGCGCAAAATTCGCAACTGGATAGTCCGGATGTAAAGAATTCAACAATAGAATTCAATGGCGGCAAGTACAATTGTTTTGTTACCGAACTGAATGCCCCCCCGGATATTGTGGAGGATGCGATAAAACAACAATTTAAATTGCAGGGGGTAAAACCAAAAGAGACCAAAGGCTTTATGGTATATCGCAATGTGGTAATGCCACGTATTGAACCCCAGAAACCCCTGGATGCGTTTATTAAAGTGGAAAGAAAAAGCAGAAAGGAAAAGGATCAAACAGTTGTATATTTTATAGCCGCACTTCCTGGCGAAATACCGGAAGAAAAAATAAAATCTGATGCAGCGGCAAAATCCGGCGGTATTACGGCTATTGAAAAAGGAGATGCTTTTTTAACCGGCCTGGTACCTGATATTAAGCAGGGTGTGTACGACAGAGACCTTGCCGGCCAGCAATCGCTGTTAAAAAAAGAAGAAAAAAAATTGGCAAACCTGATGGACGATCAATCGGATATGGAAAAGAAACTAAAAAAATTACAGAACGATATCGAATTCAATAAGAAGGCTCAGGAAAGGCAGGCTGCTGAAATTGAAAAAGCAAAAAACACACTGGATCAGCTTATCCTGAAAAACCCATCTAAACCAATGCAATAGTTACCATACATTAAAATGGGTACTAAAACAGATGTGTTCATTGGCCTCTTGCATATAATATTCATGATAAACGGCTAAGCAATAAACAGGGGAAAAAGATGCTATCAACAGCAAGCTGTATTAATTCTCCCTTAGTAAACAATGTAAGTTTGTAAATGTAGTTTTTGTTATTAGCAAACCCCTGGTACAATTCAGAACAAAATTTATATTTACGTTTTTAACTTTATAACAATCAAAAGAATCGCTTTCGCAAATTAGTTGTGCTTTAGTAAAATAATATCCTTACCCGTATTAAAGAAATAAAATTCCGGGAGTCAATAAATTTTACCCTTATCTTTTTTCCGAAGCAAATGATGTCTTAATGATGGAATAATAGGCAGTAACTTAAATGGATAATAATGATTTAATAAAATCAGTATCCGGGGTTTGTAAGCCAGCTAAAATATTATTGGCTGTTATTATTTTCGGGTAAAATTCAATAAGGGGCGTTATTAATTTTCGCCAAAAGGCATTGCCCTTTGGGGTGTGTGTTGCAACATTTAATAACGTTCCATAATCCCTAATCCGAATAACGCAAAGTCGTATTTAACCGGATCTTCTTTATCTAAGCTTTTCAAAAAAGCAGTAAGCTCTAATGCAGCTTGCCAGTCGTTTTGATTACGGGTTAACAGTTTTAGTTTTTTTGCTACCCTTGATACATGTACATCCAAAGGGCAAATTAACTGCGATGTGGAAATGTTTTTCCATAAGCCAAAATCCACGCCCTTGTTATCATTTCTTACCATCCACCTTAAAAACATATTCAATCTTTTGCAGGCCGATTTTTTTGATGGTGAAGCGATGTGTTTCCGGCAATGGTTTTCTTCTTTTGCTTCTTCATCAAAATTAAATACATACTCCTGAAAACCAATTAATGCGTTTTCAACGGTTTCATCGCCGGGCATCATCCATTTGGTAAATGCCGTTTCCAGGCTTTGCTCACCATTAATTAAAAAATGATATTGTAAAAAATTAAGGAGGTGCCACAGATCCATTTCATTAAAAGTACGGTGTACGAATTTTTCAAATATTGAGTAGGTTTGGGCATCCTTATTCCAATCAACATTTATGATAAAATCGTAGGGTGAGTTATTCATCAGTCCTAATAATTTATCGCAGGAATTGATAATGCTTTTACGGTTACCCCAGGCCAGGATGGCCGCAAAAAACCCAGCGATTTCTATATCCTGTTTTTTAGTAAACCGGTGAGGGATGGATATAGGGTCATCTTCAATAAAAGAAGGTTGATTGAACTGCTCTACCTTCTTATCAAGAAATACTTTTAGATTATCTGCACTCATCAACATTTACCCAATTGCCATTTTCAAATCTTCAATTAAATCATCCGCATCTTCAATGCCAACGCTCAAACGGATCAATCCATCCGACAGGCCATTTTTAATTCTTTCTTCCCTTGGGATACTTGCATGTGTCATGCTTGCGGGATGATTGATTAATGACTCTACACCACCAAGGCTTTCGGCCAGCGAAAATAGTTTGGTAGCGCATAGTACTTTATTCGCCGCTTCGATACTGTTATCTTTTAAAGTAAAACTAATCATCCCCCCAAAATCACGCATTTGTTTTTTCGCGATGGCATAGCCGGCATTGTCTTCAAAGCCTGGCCAGTAAACCATTTCTACCTTAGGATGGCTGTGTAAATAATGGGCTATTTTAGCGCCGTTTTCACAATGCCGCTGCATACGTACGTGCAATGTTTTAATACCCCTTAATACTAAGAAGCAATCCAATGGCCCGGGCACGGCACCACAACTTTTTTGTATAAAATATAACTGCTCCCTTAATTCAGCATTATTCATAATCAACGCCCCCTGTATTACATCGCTGTGCCCGCCCAGGTATTTGGTGGCGGAATGCATTACAATATCGGCGCCGCAATCCAATGGGTTTTGCAGGTAGGGCGAAGCGAATGTATTATCAACACATAATACCGCACCTGCCTTTTTTGATATAGCGGCAACAGCGGCAATATCTGTGATGTTCATCAATGGATTGGTGGGTGTTTCTATCCAAATCAGTTTGGTATTGGAGGTAACAGCGGCTTCCACGTTTGCCACATTGGTAGTATCAACAAAAATAAATTTTATACCAAATTTGGCAAACACTTTTGTAAAAAGTCGGTAAGTACCGCCATACATATCATTTGCGGCAATAACCTCATCACCCGGCGACAATAATTTAATTACCGCATCAGTAGCAGCCACGCCGCTGCCAAAGGATAAGCCATATTTTCCGTTTTCAATTACTGCCAAAGCATCTTCCAGCGCTTTACGGGTTGGGTTTTCACTTCGGGAGTACTCATACCCTTTATGCTGGCCTGGTGCGGATTGTACGTAGGTAGAGGTTTGATAAACTGGCGTCATAATGGCGCCAGTACTTGGGTCAGGTTCCGCACCGGCATGAATTATTTTAGTGGCCAATCTTATATGGTTGTTCGCTGATGGCAGCGTTGATTCATTTGTATTCATGAAGTTATTTTTTAATGGTTATTTTACGCTGCAAGGTAGGTTCATTTTTTTATGTTCGATTTTTTGCAGGGTTGCCAACCTTTTAAAGGTTGGCAACCCTCGTTGGAGTACGCAGCCTGTAACTGTTTATATTATTTGCGCGGCACACAAATACCGCCAGTCAAAATTATCTCTTTCATGAGCATTTAAAGGGGATACTTTTTTATTAAGTGTTGCCGGTTTTAAAATCCGGTTGTTCACTAATTTCTTTTTTGATTCATAAATATAATCCTGCAATGATTCATTTTGCATCCATTGCCGCTGGGGTGGTTCGTATCCAACTTTATCCGTACGCCATACAATTTCAAAGGGTAATATTTTATTCATGGAATTTCGAAGCATCCATTTGGTCCAGCCATCACGCATTTTAATATGAGCGGGAAGCGAGAAAACAAACTCCACCAGTTCATGATTTAAAAATGGCAGGCGAACCTCCCTGCCATGAGCCATGCTGTTTCTGTCGGCAAACCGAAGTAGTTCTTCAAGCCCCATGGTACAGGTATTGAAATATAAAATGTCGTTTAATTTTGTGATGATGGGTTTATGTATCCCCTCCCATTCCCTTCCGCGTAATGAGCTTATAAAAGCGGGATTGATATCTGTTTGGTGAATGGTTTTATTAAATTCATTTTTTTCCAACTGTATGGAAGCGTGGGTAGGTAAAAAAGCTGCCAAATAATTTTTGATACCCCAGGTAAAGGGGATGTTCTTTTTTTGAAATGATTTTTTTGCCTTTAAAGCCGCGCCAAATTTATTTCTGCTCAATAATTGTTGCAGGTACCATTGAATATAATTGTTATATCCAGCGAGGGTTTCATCCGCTCCCTGTCCATCCAATAAGACCTTTACATCATGTTGTTTAGCTAATTCAAATACTTTGAATTGTGCGTAAATACTTGATGAACCAAAAGGTTCTTCCTGATGATAACAGAGTTTTTGAAAATCCTTTATCAAACCTTCCGCCGTAGGCGCTACCTGAAAATTTTGCAGGTGGAATTTTTTTGCGATTGTTTTAATGTAAGCGGATTCATCTTTTATAAATCCTGGAAAGACCGCCGAAAAGGTTTGTAAATGGTTTTTGTTTTTTTGCAGTTTATTTATTGTAGCGGCAATAGCTGAACTATCTAATCCACCACTAAGGCTGGTGCCAACGCCCACATCGCTTCTTAATCTTCTGCTTACGGATTTTGTAAACAGTTCGGTAAATTTATCAACTGCCGAATCTTCCGAAATCCTAATGATATTTTCTTTATCAATATCCCAATAAGTATGAACCCGTACATGGAAGGCGGAAAAATCAATTTGCAAATAATGTGCGGGCGGAAGGGAATAAATTTTTTCAAAAAATGTCTGTTCTTTATCATTCGCATTTTGAACGTACCCAAGGGTGATATAATTCAGCAGCATTTTTTCGTCCGTTATTTTTTCTATACCTGCCGCCCATAAGGCTTTCATTTCGCTGCCAAAAACAAATTGCTCTTTATCTTCAAAATAATAAAAAGGTTTTTCACCAAAGCGGTCTCTTGCGGCAAATAGTTTTTTTTCCTTATCATCCCATAGGGCAAATGAAAACATCCCGTCAAAATGAAGAAGGCAGTCTTTTTTCCAGTAATCATAAGCGGCCAAAATAATTTCCGTATCGGATTGCGAATGGAAGCGGTACCCTTTTTTATAAAGGGTTGCTTTAAGCTCAATGTAATTGTAAATTTCGCCATTATAGGTAATGGAATACCTTTGATAATAATCATCAGCAGCAGGTGATACACCAGGGAGCAAATGCATGGGTTGCGCTGCATCCATCGTTAAATCAATAATCGCAAGCCGTCGGTGGCCAAAGCCAACATTACCTTCGGCATTTATCCAATAGCCCTCACCATCGGGTCCGCGGTGGGCTATAGCATCTGTCATATTTTTGATCCGCTCTTTGCTGACCAACAACTTGTTCGCTGAAATTATTCCCGCTATTCCACACATATTGTAAATATCAAAAAAAAATCCCGGCAATCTGCCGGGAAACCAAAAAAAATCGTTGATTAAAAACTGATTGGCAGGTTTACTTTAAAATTATCCCATGCTATTATTAAAGCGGCGCCCGCAGGGGTTTTGTCAAATGCCATAACAAAGGCTTCCAAAATTTCCGCCTGATTTTGAACAGGCACGTCGGTCCTCACAATATCCTTGCTTTCATCATACTTAAAAGCGCCCCAGGTATCCACCTCCTTATTGATGATAAGCGTCCATTTTTCCGGATAGGGTATGCAATACATGGTATATCTGCCCTTCTTTATTTTGGTGCCGCCAATTTTTACATTTTGAAAAAATTCAATCTCCGTTGCTTCGTTGGCGCCTAAGCGCCATACTTTTCCATATTCCAGTAATTCGCCAAAAATAGTGCGGCCATTTTTTTGTGGCCGGCTGAAGATTACCCTTGCCACCAAAGGCTCCGTCACTTTATCCTGGATTTTTAAAACGGGATAGCCACTCGGATAATAACTCATATCCATGGGTGATTTATCCACGGGGGGCAATTTTATTTGCGCCTGCGTTGTAATGCAACCAACCAACATCAAAACAACGGCTAATTTTAATTTCTTCATCAATATAATTTTTTTAGTTACAAATATAAAACGATTCAGCTATTATTAAGTTCGCCCAAATGATGAAAGGCGAAATCTTTGAGCGAAGGGAAAAATAAGTGGTAACATTCGTCAAGTTCATCATAGTGTTCATTAAAAATTTTATACGCAATTTCCGATTCTGATAAGTAAGTGGCACGCCTTACCAAACCGCCAAAACTTTTTTCAATTCCTTCCCTGAAACTATAATGATACAACCAGTTTTGTTGTTGCATATAAGGAAGCATCCGCAAAAACTTTTCGGGCAGTCCATCCATATTATTTAGCAAACTGATATAGGTTGCCTGGCAAAATGAATTCAATGCCGTTGGGTCCGAAAATTCATTTTTATCATTGGCTAAAAAATGATCAAAAACCACATCAATAAAAGCCCCCGAATAAAGACGGTAATCTTTCTTAAAATATGCTTTGGCTTTTTGGGTAACCGGGTGAAAATCCGTGAACTCATCAATTGCCCTGTGCAGTGCGATCCCCTTTTGAATAGCAGGGGAAAAATCAAATTTTTTTTTGCCCTTCACAAAGTCGCTGATCATATTGCCCGTTAATATTTCGGGTTGATTAAAAGAAAGATAGGCATGGGCTAAATAGTTCATATATTAAAGGGGGAAGTTCAGCATTTCAGGTTTCGAATTTAAATAGCAACAATCAATAAATTATCATAAAGATAAGACTAATAAAGAGCGTCATTTTGAAATGTACCCGAACTGTCCGTATAACGTAAAATAAAAATGCTTATACTTTTGAACAGTATGATTACAATTTTTTTATTTTTTCAGGGATATGATAAAACATTGCGATATTAAGTTTGAGGCGAAATGATGGATCAATTGTCCATTACAGGTTTTGTGGTTACAATACCAAACAGGAACAAAGATTTAAAGGTTCATTTGGTCACATGCTACTTTTTTGCAGCGGTACCTCTTATAGCTTTGAATCATAAAAATGTCTGCTGAAATCACAGGGGAAAGGATGCAGGCTTCTATTTTTATGTAAAACAAATAATAGTAATGTTCAGGTAAAATAATTATCGTCCCACACCCGGCACCACAGGCAGGCTTTCGTTGCCGGCATCATTTACCGATTGCACGGCAAAAAAATAATTATCCTTTGAATA
>JAVHOI010000054.1:0-1099 GCA_036169975.1 Ferruginibacter sp.
GGGCTGCGCTGTAAAAACTGGCCTTAAAGAAAAAATTCGTTTAGTTATCCTTAATAGCGATAAGCAAGCGATGAGTTTAGATAAGTTGGCGGGGATTTATTTAAACCACTGGCCTAATTTTGAGGAGGCATTCCAGGATTTCAGCCGCAAGATTGAACTTTTTGCTTATGTGGGCACCGCGCAGAAGTTTTTTTCCAAGGATAGCTTTGGCGGGGATATGATAGGGCCTACTTTGGGATTAAAGGAAATTTTTGCAAATTATATTAAAATGCTGGATGCTTATTTGCGTTGGCATTTTTTGCCAGCGGGGTATACAGAAAAGGATTTTTCTTTTACCAACGAATGTTTTTATAAGATTCCGGTAAAGCTTACCATCAGCCAAAGTAGAGTTAAAGCCAAAATGCAGGTTAGCCAAGAGTATCAATTCCTAAAAGATTTGGAATATCTTAGCTGCCGGTTTAATGAGCGGCAGATAAATTTAGTTAATGGCAAGCTGTTTTTTATTGAAAGCGCTTTCGAATAGCCGGTAATTAATATTGATTAATCTGGCAAATAGAGGGATAATATTTGTAAGTTAACTTGGCTCAGCAGGTTAGGGCGGGGAGGGAAAAATGGATGAGCGCAGGAATATGCCCAGATGGCGGATTAATCAACAGGCGGAGTTAACTGTTGAAAATGGAGTAAGGGTCATTCCTTGCGTTGTGGAAGATATAAGCCCCGGTGGTGTGTGTATCTTTATGAAAAGGAATTTATTTAATGATGTTTTTTCAAATTTTAAGCTGACTTTGGCCGAAGATTTTGAGTTTAACGCGGATGCGCAGGTAGCCTGGCGCGATGAGATGTATGAAAAGAATATTTACGGCCTTTCATTTAATAAGATTGAAGAATCAGCAAGAAGCAGGATAGGCCAGTATGTTAAGAAAAATTTTCCCGGAGTGTTAGTTAGGCAATGGTGGGCTGTATAAATGCAAGAGCATAGGACATTACCCAGATGGCAGATAAACCGGCAAGGCACGCTTAAATTAGAGCAAGCTGCAGAGGAAGTATTTTGCCAGGTTAAGGATATTAGTTATAGAGGAGCAAAAATTGCTTTAGATAC
>JAVHOI010000055.1:0-4858 GCA_036169975.1 Ferruginibacter sp.
CTTTCCAAGACGAAACAGGATTGTGGCCGGGATATGCGATGCGGTAGTAGTAATTGAAAGCGGCAAAAAGGGAGGCTCGCTCATTACCGCTGAATTGGGCAATAGTTACAATAAAGACATATTCGCCGTACCGGGCCGCATCAGTGATATCAAAAGCGAAGGATGCAATTTTCTGATTAAAAATAATAAAGCCTCTTTGCTTACCTGTGCGGCCGACTTACTGGAAATGATGAATTGGCAGGAAACTAAAAAGATACATCCAAAAAAACAAAGGGAATTATTTATTGAATTAACCACGGATGAAAAAACCGTGATTGATATATTGCAAAACCAGGAGAGCATTCAAATTGATCAGCTTTATTTTAAGTCTGGCCTTAGTAGCAGCGCTATAGCTGCAGCTTTGCTTTCGCTGGAAATGCAGGGCATACTTGTTTGCCTTCCTGGCAAAGTATTTAAATTGGTTTAAGCTAAATGTTTACCCTTCCCCTACTCAACTCCGGCCAATACAATTTGGGAATTATAAAATCCATTTTTAAACAGCTTCACAGAACAGGATTTTTAAAATAAAGAAGTGAAATCCACGATCCAAAACAATAGGTTGTGTATTAACAGGGATTTCGTTTTAGAACCCTGCCTGCTCATTACAATTTATTCCTTTCTAAAATAAGCCTAAGCTGTACTTTATCTCCATTGAAAGCCTTCTACTCCAAACAATGACATACAGCAGGCTTTCATAGACGAACGGTATTGGCACCTGCAAAACGGTTGATGGTAGTGGCTACTGTTACAACTGTCGAAAAAGAAAAATTCAGGAAGAATGGCGTCCTATTTTTGATTCATCGTTCACCATTAAACTAAATAACAATGAAAAAATTAATTTCAGTCCTGGTAAGCGGGGTAATTTTCACTTCCTTATTTACAGGCTACGCAATTGCTCAGCAGTCAACCAATATTTCTTTTTCAGAAACAAAAGCAGGCAACAAATTTTCTCTGCTAACTTTGGAAAATGTACCCTCTAATGTTACTACGGACAAGCTTACCAGGGCTGCCGTAAAAAAGATTAAAGCAAAACTGATGGCAGCCAGGGCCGGGTTTAATGCCAATGCTGATTTCAACAAAAAATTCCGGGATGCCGCTGAAGTTAAATGGGGCGTTGAGGAAAAGGCAATTGTGGCTTCCTTTATTTTTGATGATATGCGTTCCAGGGTTGTATATGATAAAAAGGGCAATTGGCTATATACTATTTTAAACTACAATGCGGATAGGTTGCCCGCCAATACCAGGGCAATGATTCAGCATGCTTATAAAGATTGTACCATTACATTGGTACAGGAAATTTTCCATGGAGATACAAATTTGTTAAAAGTGCATTTAAAAAATAATGCGGGCTATAAAAAAATTCTCATCCACAATGATGAAATAATTCCTTACCAGGAGTAAAAATTAAATTGATACAGATCAACTGTTTGTTTTGGGATCAGTTACTCCAAGATCGCTTCCAGTTCCGGAGGCGGTCTTTTATATTCATTTACCTTATGTGATAAATAATTCCGGTTCTTCTGTATAGCAGTTATTTGGACTACCGTCTTTTTTTGATCTTTAAAGCCACACCCGGTTTGGTCAGCACCATATTTTTCATTTATCTTTGCCTATGGCAACAATAAACAACTCCCCTGCTAAAAGCAAACGGATAGGTATCGGTTCAAAAAGATTTTTTGGTGAAGGCTTAACTTTCGATGACGTATTGCTCATGCCGGCATATTCCGCAGTGTTACCCCGCGAAGTAGATATTAGTACACAACTTACCAAAACCATCACGCTGCATGTACCCATGTTAAGCGCAGCAATGGATACCGTTACAGAAGCGGCTTTGGCTATTGCACTGGCAAGAGAAGGCGGCCTCGGGATTTTACATAAAAACATGAGTATTGACCACCAAAGCGACCAGGTGCGAAAAGTAAAACGAAGTGAAAACGGTTTGATCCTTGATCCGGTTACACTAAGCCCGGAAGCTACCATCGGCGAAGCCATTCACCTGATGAGGGAAAATAAAATTGGTGGTATCCCCATTGTAGATACCGCTAATAAATTGGTCGGTATTTTAACCAACAGGGATATACGGCTTGAAACCAACCACAAGGAAAAAGTAAGCACCGTGATGACGAAAGAAGGCCTCATCACTGCACCTGAAGGTACAGATCTGAAAAAAGCCGAGTTGATATTTAAAAAAAATAAAATTGAAAAATTACCGGTTGTAAATAAAGCCGGAAAATTAATCGGCCTCGTTACTTTCAGCGATATATTAAAACTAAAATCCCACCCACACGCCGTAAAGGATTCATTCGGCAGATTGCTGGTAGGCGCCGGAGTTGGTATCACAAAGGATACGCTCGACAGGGTTGCGGCCTTGCATCATGCTGGTACGGATGTGATATGCCTCGATAGCGCACACGGCCATACAAAAGGGGTGATGGATGTTTTAAAAGCCATTAAAAAAACATTCAAAGGCATACAGGTAATTGCAGGTAATGTGGGTACCGGAGCCGGTGCGTTAGCACTGGCCAATGCAGGCGCCGATGCCATTAAAGTAGGTATCGGGCCAGGGTCTATTTGTACTACCAGGATTGTCGCCGGAACAGGCGTACCGCAAATTACAGCGGTTATGGAAGCCGCGGCGGCATTAAAAAATAAAACCGTGGGTATCATCAGCGATGGGGGAATACGATATACCGGCGATATGGTAAAAGCATTGGCCGCAGGTGCCAGTTGTGTAATGATGGGCAATGTGTTTGCAGGTACGGAAGAGAGCCCGGGCGAAACCATCATTTACGAAGGCCGCCGCTTTAAACAATACAGGGGAATGGGTTCATTGGGCGCCATGGCACAGGGCAGCAGCGATCGTTATTTTCAGGATGTGGAAGCCGACATCAAGAAATTTGTACCTGAAGGTATTGAGGGAAGGGTTGCTTTTAAAGGGCCGTTAAAAGAAATCGTTCATCAATATACCGGTGGATTAAGAGCGGGTATGGGTTACTGTGGTGCCAGTACCATTAAGGCTTTGCAAAACGCAACCTTTGTAAAAATAACCAATGCCGGTATGAGAGAAAGCCATGCGCATGATATTGCTATTACGAAGGAAGCGCCAAACTATAGCAGGTAAAAAAGACCCTCCCGGCCTCCCCGAAGGGGAGCTGCAGGGAAGAGCCTGATAATTTGAAGCGGTTTCTGCCGGGCAACCGCAGGAGTTTTTTTTAATTAGATAACATTTGGAATTCTTGAATCTTAAATTACTTTTTGTTAAATAAAAAAGTGCAATTAAATATACCCGTAAATCCGACAGCTATCGGAAAGGGAATTAGTGGCAAAAAAAATAGTATGAAAAAATCGCTCCAACGAAATAGATTCGCTACATTTCCCATTTTCCCATTTTTCCATTCTCACCTTTTCAAATTTGTGTTTTTCATATTCACAATTTCATTTTTTCACAATGCCACATTTGCACAGGATTCTTCGCATATAAAAATCTCCCTGCTTACCTGCACCCCCGGTGAAGAACTATATTCCACCTTTGGCCATACCGCCATCAGGGTAACGGATAGCAGCAGCGTAACGGATAATGTTTTCAACTACGGCACTTTCAATTTTGATGATCCCGGCTTTTATACAAAATTTATCCGGGGCAAGTTGTTATACTATTTATCAGTTGAAAATTTTCAGGATTTTAAATACGCTTACCAGATGGAAAACCGTGGCATTACGGAACAGGTGCTAAACCTGGATGCAGCAGAAAAAATAGCCATGATGGAGGCGATTTATGAAAATGCGAAAGGCCAAAACAAATATTATCAGTACGATTTTTTTTTAGACAATTGTACCACAAGAGCCAGGGATGTGCTGGTAAAATTTAAAAAAAATCATCCCGGGTTCAAACCTGTAATGCCAGAAGGCACAAGGTTTCGGCAGGCCATACACCAGTATCTTGAAAGGAATAATAAAGATTGGAGTAAACTGGGCATTGATCTTTTATTGGGCGCCCCTACCGATGCGGTGATGACTACGGCGCAGTCACAATTTTTACCGGATAATTTAATGAAGTCGTTAGACGGCAATAATCAAAATCACCAATTGGTTTTATCTTCCACCGACTTATATCCTGTAGTAAGGCAGGATAATAAAGGTTCATTTTTTACGCCAATGGTTGCCTTTTCTATGTTGCTGATTTTTATTGTTGGATTAAGTTTTTCAACCAACAAAAGAGTGAACCAGTTTTTGCAGGGCTTTGATGGTATCTTCTTTTTTATTACCGGGGCGCTCGGCATCTTGTTAATTTTTATGTGGATTGGCACCGACCATTCCATGACCAAAAACAATTATAATTTATTGTGGGCATGGCCCATCCATGTTATCAGCGCTTTTTTTGTAAACAGCAAAAATAAATGGGCAGCCAAATGGTTTGGATTCATCGCGGCTGCTTTAATAATTGTTTTGGTAAGCTGGTTCTTTTTACCACAGCAAATGAACAATGCCTTAATACCTGTCGTTTTACTTTTAATCTTTAGAAGCGCCCCGAAATATTTAATGCCACTATCTTAATGCCGGCAAATGCTTGTGAAGGCATCAATCTTAGTTGTTCATAATTGCCTTAAATTCGTAAGATCAATTTAATTCGTGTAACTCATGACAGAAAAAACAATCACCTATCAAAACTCGGTCATCTTCTATCGTACTTTCGGCGAAGGGGAAACGGTAGTATTAATTCATGGCTTTGCTGAAGATGGCGAAATATGGAATAACCAGATTGACTTTTTAAAAAATCATTTTCGGTTAATCATTCCTGATATACCCGGCAGCGGCAGGT
>JAVHOI010000056.1:0-4847 GCA_036169975.1 Ferruginibacter sp.
TAAAAAGATATTGGTATCAAAAGGGCAGGCCGTTGACAGGGGACAGGTTTTGGTGGAATTAAGCCCCCTTTAACTCTCAGCCGTAGCGGAGGAAAACAAAAATGCGCAGCCATTTCTTCTTCAAAAAATTAAGTAATTAATGATCGGTTTATAATATTTCATTAAAGATATTAAGTTGATTTGGAAGTTAATTAGTTTGGTAAAGTGATACAGCATCACTCTCTTTCTTTTGAAGCAGAACCCGATTATTTCGGGTGAGAAGGATGATGTGAGGACAAGCAGGGTGATTGAATTATGCTGATTTAAGGACGTATGAAGATGTGGAAGAACAAATGCTTATTTTGGGAAAGAAGCGCCGCTCCTTCTCTTTTGGAGAAGGAGGAGGAGGATGAGGTCATATACTGTGAAAAAAAGATTCGCAGCGAAACAATAAATTGTAATAAATAATAAAATAAGCCATGAAGTAATAATGTTATTTTAATATTCATTTTAACCAACATCCCAACTATTTAAAAATTCTTTTTTAAAAAATGCCATGCAAAAAATATTAGTTGCCAATCGTGGCGAGATCGCTTTAAGGATAATGCGGACCATCCGCAAAATGGGGATAAAATCCGTAGCGGTTTTTTCTGGACCGGATAGAAATGCGCCGCATGTATTATTCGCGGATGAAGCGGTTTGCCTTGGTGGCGGGCCTTCTGCCCAATCTTATCTGGATGGTGAAAAAATAATCGCTTTCGCAAAGGAACTTGGTGTGGATGGTATTCATCCGGGTTATGGGTTTTTAAGTGAGAATGCTGATTTCGCTCAAAAGGTAGAAGGGGCCGGCATTAATTTTATAGGGCCTTCACCGGATGCTATGCGCATTATGGGATCGAAACTGGCGGCGAAAGAATGTGTAAGGCAATACAATATTCCCATGGTGCCGGGCATTGACAGGGCAATTGAAGATATTGACTTTGCAAAAGTCATTGCTGCCAAAATTGGGTATCCTGTATTGATCAAAGCTTCCGCGGGCGGGGGAGGTAAAGGCATGAGAGTGGTAGAAAAAGAAATCCATCTCGAAGAGCAAATGAAAAGGGCCATCAGCGAAGCGAAATCATCCTTTGGTGATGGCGCCGTTTTTATAGAAAAATATGTTGCCTCGCCAAGGCATATTGAAATACAGGTGCTGGCGGATAAGCAGGGCAATGTGGTACATTTATTTGAACGGGAATGCAGCATACAGCGCCGTCACCAAAAAGTGGTGGAAGAATCACCCTCTTCTGTCGTAACCCCCGGATTGCGTAAAGCAATGGGTGCGGCGGCAGTGATGGTGGCAAAGGCCTGCAAATATACCAGCACGGGTACGGTTGAATTTTTACTGGATGGCCAACTGAATTTTTATTTCCTTGAAATGAATACCCGTTTGCAGGTAGAGCACCCCGTTACTGAAATGATTACCGGCATAGACCTGGTGGAAGAACAAATTAAAATAGCCGGGGGCGGGCCGCTTGGTTTTACACAGGATGATCTGCATATCAATGGACATTCAATTGAACTAAGGGTGTATGCGGAAGACCCGCTGAATGATTTTTTGCCTTCCATTGGTACGCTTTCAAGGTATATAAAACCCAGGGGGGAAGGCGTACGGGTGGATGATGGTTACGAAGAAGGAATGGAGGTTCCCATTTATTACGACCCGATGATCGCCAAGTTGATTACTCATGGAAAAGACAGGGCGGATGCGATACAAAAAATGAAATGCGCAATTAAGGATTATACCATTGAAGGATTGCAAACCACCTTGCCATTTGGAAAATTCGTATTTGAACATGAAGCATTTCTTTCAGGTAAATTTGATACCCATTTTGTAAAAGATCATTACACTACTGAAAAATTAAAAGCGTTGCAAAAGCCCAATGCCAGGCTTGCTTCCATGATCGCTTTAAAATATTGGCTTGAATCCCAAAAGAAAATCAGCATCATTGATAACCCAAATTCAAATTGGAAAAGAAGGCGGCTTTAAAAAAAAGGACATGAAATCGAAAATAGAAATACTGGACCAAAAATTGGCGGAAGGAAAATCTGGCGGTGGAAAAGAGAGGATAGATACCCAGCACAAAAAAGGGAAACTTACAGCAAGGGAGCGTATCAGTTTATTGATGGACGCCGGGTCATTTGAAGAAACAGGCGCATTGGTGTTGCATCGCACCATTGATTTTGGAATGGGGGAGCAGCAGTTTTATGGTGATGGAGTGGTTACGGGTTATGGCACCATCAATGGCCGCCTTGTTTATGTGTTTGCGCAGGACTTCACCGTTTTTGGCGGCGCTTTATCTGAAACACATGCGGAAAAAATTTGTAAGGTAATGGAACTTGCCATGAAGACAGGTGCCCCCATTATTGGCCTCAATGATTCCGGTGGGGCAAGGATACAGGAAGGGGTACGGTCGCTTGGTGGTTATGCGGATATTTTTTACAGGAATGTTTTAGCTTCCGGCGTGATACCACAGATATCCGCCATCATGGGGCCATGTGCGGGTGGCGCCGTGTATTCGCCTGCCATCACCGATTTTACTTTGATGGTGGAGAATACCAGTTACATGTTTGTAACGGGGCCGGGTGTGGTAAAAACAGTTACGAATGAAACAGTAAGTTCGGAAGAACTGGGCGGGGCGTCTGCGCATTCCACCAAATCAGGTGTCACGCATTTTACCTCCGCCAATGATATGGAATGTATCGCTCAAATAAAAAAATTATTGAGTTACCTGCCACAAAACTGCGAGGATACCACGCCAAAATTCCCTTTTATTCCCGGAGATGAAACAAGGGATGAGCTGGAAAATATTATCCCCGAAAATGCCAATCAGCCTTATGATATGCGTGAAGTAATTACAGGTTTATGTGATGAGGAATCGTTCTTTGAAATTCACCGGGACTATGCGGAGAATATTGTAGTGGGCTTTGCCAGGCTTGCGGGCAGGGCCATTGGCATTGTAGCCAACCAACCCATCAGGCTTGCGGGTGTTTTGGATATTAAAAGTTCGAGGAAGGCGGCCAGGTTTACCCGCTTTTGCGATTGCTTTAATATCCCTTTATTGGTATTGGTTGACGTTCCCGGATTTTTGCCGGGCACCGATCAGGAGTGGCATGGCATTATTACCAACGGTGCCAAACTATTGTACGCCCTAAGCGAAGCTACCGTGCCCCGGGTAACGGTGATAACAAGAAAAGCGTATGGCGGCGCTTATGATGTAATGAATTCCAAGCATATTGGAGCGGATATGAACTTTGCGTGGCCCACCGCCGAGATTGCCGTTATGGGGGCGCGGGGCGCCAGTGAAATTATTTTCAAAAAAGAAATTTCAGAAGCCGCTGATCCGGCGAAAAAGCTTGCGGAAAAAGAAGCGGAGTATGCTGAAAAATTCGCCACGCCTTACCTTGCGGCGGAACGTGGTTTTATTGATGAAGTAATAGCGCCTAAGGATACCCGAAAAAAACTGATCAAAGCCTTTGCCATGCTCGAAAACAAAGTGGCCGTGTTGCCAAGGAAAAAGCATGGGAATATCCCTTTGTAAAAAATTTACTTGAAGGGGATAAAAAATGCAGGTGGAAATTTTGGGTATTGCGAATGAGGTTGCATGTCGAAAAATTAATTGATGAATTAAAAACAATAAAAATAAATTCAGGAAAATGGATGGCTGTGCCCTGCGATTTTTAAACAGGCACAACTACGCGGCTAAAGTTTTCAGCCTTTGCAATTGTGCCTGTTCCGGATTATAATTTTAAAAATAAAACCCCCTGTACCTAATTTGCCGATACCACTTTTACAACCCGATAAATAACCTTACCGCTTCTGTTGACCCTGATTTTATCCAAAAGGGGAAGCCCTTTAACCGGGAATACTGTTTTAGGGTCCCATGGAGTAAGTAAAGCATCCTGCAAAGTGCTAAAAAGGTCATAAGATACCGTATTGAATTTTATATTATCGCCAGCCGGAGCCAATACGATTGCATTACCCCAGCCCATTTGTTTGGTTTGCTTTTTATCCATTGCAGCTTGTATAAATGGTTTCCAGTATTTCTTTTCCAGGTTCACGAAGCTATCCGGGTAATTGGAATTGTGATAATACATCACTACATAATTAAAGTCATTTTCAGGTTTGGCCCTTGCCGCCTGCGCCCAATCTTCATCATGCAGGAATATTTGACTGGTGGTAGTGGTAAATGAATTGGTTTCCATTTTGTCCATTGATACACCGGCAACGGCTTCGGCACTACCCCAGATGCTTCCGGATGAGTCAATATTTGGAAAGGTATTGATGAATAAATAATTGGATGAATTTGGCAGATCATATCCTCCCACTTTTTCAAGCAAGGCCCAAAAAGTCATTTTTTTATCGTCCACGCCTTTTTGTGCCACCTTCGTCCAGTAGCTGGTTTCCCTTTTAAGGAATTCCTCAATTTTATTATCCGGTACATGCCTGTATTGATAGGAAGTTACCTGTGCGGTGCTATTTAATTGAAATACCAACAGGAAGGTAACCAGTAGCAAAGCATATAAAAATTTCGATGTTGAATTGGTTTTATTTTTCATTTTTCTATTTTTTTATTTTTATGATTAAATGTGTAGGATGATCCACGGATTTTTAAACCCCACTATATTATTTGGAACTAAGATCGGCCCGGTAAAAAAGCATTTCGCTCCAGCGGCTTTCTATATTTTTGGCATAGTCCGATAAAAATTTTTCCCATGAACCTGCGCCGTTTGCTTCAGCATACCTTTCAGGAAATGGTTTCCGAAATGATGGATCCAATTCTTTCAACCCGGCCTTCAGCCTTGTAACGGCTATCATCTGCGGTGGC
>JAVHOI010000057.1:0-4827 GCA_036169975.1 Ferruginibacter sp.
GTTGCACATAATTTCCTTTTCCCGGGCCCAGGTAAGTAAAGGCTACATTATACAAAGTATCCAGGAGATTTTCGGAATATACAAAAATGGAATCCCGCTGGCCGGCATTAAAAAAAACTTCCGATTTCCTGTATAATATTTTGCCGGTTGCAAATGTATCCCTCGCCGCCTCTACATAAAACGCTGTGTCAATTCCATCTCCCACATCAGCCAGAAACTGTTTTTGATTTATATCCAGCGTTTGATTTATAGCGGAGTTCTTCGCATCCTGGTTTGAAAAAGCCGCTACGGTTAAGCGTAATTTATCATTAAAATTTATTTCATTGTTTACATAAATATTTGAGTTTAAAAAATTTCGGTCCGCATATTCAAATTCTGCCTGTATCCGTTTGTCTTTGGTGATCATACGCCTGGGTGTAAACGTTAATTCGGCCGTATTATAATTGATCACATAATCCTGGTCTTCGCCCCGCTGCAGCAATTCGCCATCCATAAAAACCCTTTCGGTACCAGCGAGTACCGTAAAATATAATTCATTGTTGGCGCCCTGTAACCGGTACGGGCCCTGGTTTCCCTCAAGGGGCGTTAAAATATTCCGGTTGAATTTCCCTTTGGCTACCGATCCGCTCAGCAGTAAAGAATTACTGATTTTTTTCCCTATCTTATTATCTGTAATGAAGGAAACGCCCTGTAAACGTTTATAAAAATTGAGAAAATAATTTTTGCTTTGCCGGATATCAATATCCCCGAAATTAATTTGCCAGCCCCGTTTTCTAACCTGTAAAAAAACTTTGTCAAAATCACGGAGGTCCTGCGTATTGCCATCGGGCTGTATCGGAATGTTATTATCCGTAATGGCAGCAGTCAATTCAAGGCTGTCACCAATAAAGCCATTCAACTGCAGATTGAGGTTTGAGTTTAATACGGCATCCTGGCTGTTGCCAAAAGAAATACCCCGGCCAAAACTACCATTGTAATTGATATCGCCAAAATCGAACAAGGCGTTTTTTTGCTTGTTGCTGTTCCGGTATATAAAAGGTTTTTCGAGGATAAAGTTATTGCGGATACTATCGAAATTAAAACGGCGGGTAACCGCATTTAATTTATAAGGAAGAATACGATACATTATCCTTACGCTATCCCAAACGGGTTTATTGATCCAAAATAATGTGGCATTAACTTCATCAAGCCTGTACTGCGATGGTAATACATTTAAAATATGAAGTGTACCTGGTACAAGGCTAAGGGAATCAATTTTTATAACACCATCCGCCACCCTTAAATATTTGGTACGAAGGTTGGAAAGCGCCGATGGATTTATTTGTGCCATTGTTAATTGCACAATACAAAGCATAAGCAGCAGTAAATATATCCTTACCGGTTTCAAATGAGACTTTTAAAAAACAATGGTTAAAGTTAGCATTTATTGTGCAGCCAACGGGTTACGGAGATTCCGCGGGTAAATATATTTAATCCATTTGGATATTACATTAGGTTGAAAACATATAGTTTCGCATTTCTGCTGTTCCAGATTGATTTGTATTATCATTTATGTGTTACGTAAATATATTCAGACGGTTAAAAAATCCCATTTTGTTGTGGCAGGATTGTTACCCAAAGTAGTTAGCCTTATTTATTTTATGCTATATTGAAATTAATCTTATCTAATGCATTTTATTGTCAATCGCCGTGAGCGTTTTTATACATAGCGCCAGGCATTTAATGACGCAAAATAATTGTTGCCATTGTTATTTGAAAGTAAGTTTAATAAAGCGTTTTGGCAGGTCTTGTATTTTGTAGCTTGCATCGGTAATTGAATTGGAATATGCGCTGATAGCATTGGCTGATAAATAATTTTGGTTCGCATTAATTGACTTTCCGTAATATGAATGCTACATGTTGCAGGCAGGTTTTCTCCATGTTAAACCTCTTCAGTTTCTTTTTGGTTGATTTATCAACAGGTAAATTCTTTATACATAAAAAGTTAATTGTTACTGATTTTATTGCTTCAATGATGTGCAGGCTGTGCATGTTAGGAACGCTCTTATTCCTTTACAAAATACATGTCAATGAACCCTTTGTTCCTGGCTTCAATTTTACCACGATGGATACAGGGGAATTTATCTTTAATTCATAAGTGCTGCCACTGATGTTAACTTTTCCAACCTCCCTGCTACTTTCCATGCGGGAAGCTGTATTTACCGTATCGCCACAAATATCGTAAGCGAATTTTCTAATTCCTACAATGCCGGCAACTACAGGGCCGGTATGTATGCCAAGCCTCAATTCGAAAAATGGTTACCCTTTTTGTTGTCTTTCTTTTTTATTTTGTTCTATAAATTTTATCATTTCCAAACCAGCAGATAACACATTAAAAGGATGGGTAGTTAGTATTGGTTGCCGGTAAACCTCCGGCGCACATATAAGAATCTCCAATGGTTTTTATTTTTTCAATCCCATGCCTGGTTATAATATTATCAAACTCGCTGTAACAATAATTTATTTCAGCTTCCGGTTCTTCCGGTGAAAGTATTTCACTTGCCAGTGTAAAGTTTTTGAAGTCGGTAAACAATACACTCATCGAATCTAAACTTTTTGTTTTTGCGGCACCGGTTGCCTTTAATTCCTCCGCGGTTTCCTCTGGTAAAATATTCAGCAGCAATTCATCACTTCTCTTTTTTTCTTTGCCAATGGACATGGCAATTCATGGCGATTAAAATGCTTAACTAAATGACATTGGGCGAACAATATCAGATGATAATTGGATGAGGACCGGGCAGGGAAGCCTGATGTTTTTTTTTCGCAAAAAAAATTGCATGTATTATTTTGCCCTGGGTTTAAAAATAAAATTGAAAACTTCTTTTGAACTGTAAATATTATTTATAATTTTAAGAAAACTTAATATATGACAACCCGTGAATCCATCCAATGGTTTAAGCAAACCTTTAATGACAAGTTACATACCGCCACGGTAAATACGCCTTATGGTGTTGACCTGTTATGCGCTATCGCCTACCAGGAAACAGGGTATATATGGAGCAATATGGCGGGCAAACTTCCATTAGGAGAAATAGCCTTGCTGGCGGTAGGCGATACCCTTGATGCGCCCAACAGGAGCGCCTTTCCAAAAAACAAAACCGCTTTGCTCAATGCTCCCAATGGCGCCGCAATGTTTGCCATTGCAAGGGATTGCCTGATAAAGATGTCAAAGTTTGTAAGCGGATATAATGGCGCTGTATCGAACCCAAATAAATTTTGTCATGGGTTTGGAATATTCCAGTATGACCTCCAGAATTTTTTAAACAACCCTGATTATTTTTTACAAAAAAAATGGGGTGACATTGATGCCTGTTTCTCCCTTTGTATTACCGAACTAAATGATGCCAAAGCAAGGCAGGCCCGCCTGAATGGCGAAGTCGGGCAGGGATGGAAAACAAAAACTTCCCTTACGGATGAAGAAAAAGTATTTGTGGCCATTGCCTACAACAAAGGCTCGGCTAATTTAAGCAAAGGGTTTAAACAGGGTTTTAAAAGCGCTGATGGAAAATTTTATGGCGAAAATATTTTTGATTATTTACGCCTCTCCCAGTCAATACCAGCCGTTTCCGATCGTGGCGTTGCCGGGCCACCCACTTCCCCATTTGCACCATTGCCGCAGCCTACCCCGGTTTTATCTGATAAAAAAATATACAGGGTTAAAATCACCAGCAGCCAACTGAACCTTCGAAGCGAACCTAAAATACCAAAAGTTAATCCGGGAAGCAATGTAAAAACAAGTTTGCCCAACGGGCATTTGGTAAGCTGGCTTTCCGGTAAACCGGCAGACAAATGGTTTGAAGTGGAGACTAATTTGAATGGGGCCTATTTCAGGGGTTTTGTAGCAACGGCGTTTTTAGAGTTGGTGAAAGATAACACCACCGGCATCCCTGTCACTATACCTTCCACCACCAACCCCGTAAGCGGTATCATGGAAGTGTATATGCCCAGGGCAGCAGGCGCCATCACCAAAAGAACAGCGACTGCAAATGCACTCTCGTTAAATGAACCGGGGCAACCTGCAAGAAATAAGACTGATGCCCCGGCTGAATTAAAGCGGTCATTGCTGTCCATCATCCAATGGCTGAATGTGGAAAAGCCCACCCACAAAAGATACCAGTCCATCAACAACAGTACTTTCTGCAATATTTACGCACATGACTATTGCTATCTGGCCAGTGTATATTTTCCCAGGGTTTGGTGGACGCAAAGTGCAATCGTAAAATTAGCCACCAACCAAACCGTGCCCATATTGTATGGCAATACGATTGAAGAAATGCGGGCGAATAATTTATTCAGGTGGTTAAGGGATTTTGGCGAAAGGTTTGGCTGGAGGCAAACAGGCGATCTTACAAAACTTCAAAACGCGGCGAACATCGGCGGTATAGGAATGATCATTGCCAGGCGAAAAGATGATGGCAGGTCAGGGCACGTTACCATCGTGGCGCCGGAAAATGATCTGGGCAGCGCAAAACGTGATGCCAGCGGAATAGTTACTGTTCCCTTACAAAGCCAGGCGGGTAGCCGCAATTTCAACTTTGGCAGAGGTAACCCCAACTGGTGGCTGGGAGACCAATTCGCCGAACATGGCTTTTGGATACATGCTTAGGTTTGGGTGCATGCCAAATTCGTCCTATTACTGGTGAAGTGAATATAAAGTTTTGCAACAATTACAAAAAAAAGACTGTGCCGTCAGGGACAAAATATTGGTAATAGTAGTGGATAGGGTTAATGTAAAATCCCTTTAGGGACGTGATATAATTCCGCTTGTTTTTTAGTGCACCTCACCTA
>JAVHOI010000058.1:0-1092 GCA_036169975.1 Ferruginibacter sp.
GTACAGGAAGGGAATGGGTAAAACCGGAATATGATTTAACCAAATACACGGTAAAAAGAATGGTGGATGAAACAAGAATGACCAATCTGTTTTTACATGCATTGGATGGCAAAACCAACAGGACATTTGCCTATACCTGCGGCGATATGAAGATTGGTGATTCCGCTTTTATGGATGCCATGAAAAATGATTTTGTGGCAGCAAGAGCTGTGCGTAATGAAATGCATCAAATCAATGAGGTGGATTTGTACAATACAGATTGCTATGTGGTAAATGGGGAAACCGCCGGGCAAATGATTGAATGGGTGGAGAAGGCAACCGAAACAAATTCGCTGCTGGTTATTTTATTTCATGGTGTAGGTGGTGGCAATGATTTGAATGTAGCCGTTGATGAACACCGGAAATTCCTGGTTTATTTAAAACAACATCAAAAGGATATTTACATGGCGCCGATGCTTGAAGTGGCTGAACATATTAAGCAATGGCAGCAAAGGGATAAACAAAGCAAGGCCATGCGCCAGGCCACCAATGATGACCATCAGCAAATGCTGAAACAATTGGGCATCTCAACATTACGGCCAGGTGCAAACGGGAACGATCCTGCATCACCCAATGCTGCCAATTACGATGAATCAAAAGCCAATCCATATCCTGTACTGCCCGATGCACTGACTTTTGGCAGACAGCGCAAAAGGATTGAAGGACTATTATAAAAAATATTTTACGATGGGTATGGCTGTTTGGGAAGTGGTAAATTCTGAAGGGTAATAGGATTTTTATCTGTCAGGGAATGCTTAAAGTATCCGGTAAATAGCTGTTAATATAATTTTAATAAAATCGCTTTTATTTCATCAAACCTTTGCCAGGGTATCAGGTGGCCAGCGCCTTTTAAAGTATCTGATTGGATGCTGGCCGCATGTGTCATTTTTTGGATACCATACCCCACATTACCAATAGGCATCCAGGCATCCTCATTACTCATCCTTAACCGCATACATCCTGCGCAGAAAACCAGCCAGCTGATTATACAAAGAATTAAAATTATATACATCCGTTTCATGAATAAGGAATATTTTAATTGGTAAATTCCGC
>JAVHOI010000059.1:0-19104 GCA_036169975.1 Ferruginibacter sp.
GAAGATTTTGACGGGCTGGTAAAAACAGCCGTTAACCTTAAAAATTATTTGGACTCCATACAAGTACCCGGCGTAGAAGAATTAAAAATGGATGTTGATTTAAACAATCCTGAAATAACGTTGACGGTTGACCGGGAGCGTGCATTGATACAGGGTGTTTCTTCCGCACAGATAGGCCAGGCTATACGCACCGGTTTATTTGGCCGGGAAATATCAAAAATCAAGGAAGGAAAAGACGAATATAAAATTCAGTTGCGCAATAATGAATTACAGCGTAAAGACCTCAGCAACCTGTTGAACATGCGGGTGTCTTTCCGCGATATGGCAGTTGGCGGGGCGGTAAAAAACATACCCATCAGCGCACTGGTAAAGATAGAACCCACCAGCACATTTGGCAGCGTAAAACGTAAAAATCAAAAGCGATTAATTACCATTCGTTCCAATGTATTAACTACCAAAGGGTATAATGCCACGGCGGTAAACGTGGTAATTGCCAAATACATTGAAGCCTTTACAAAAAAATCGGATGGCGTTACCATCAAACAAACCGGCGAGGGCGAACAACAGGCGGAAACCGGCGCTTTTCTGGCATCCGCATTGGTTATCGCTTTAATGATTATTCTGTTTGTGCTGGTAATACAATTCAACAGTGTAAGCAAACCCATCATCATACTTACGGAAATTATTTTTAGCGTAATCGGGGTGCTGCTTGGTTTTTCTATTACCGGCATGGAAGTATCGGTACTGATGACGGGGTTGGGTATTGTTGGCCTTGCGGGTATCGTGGTAAAAAACGGTATCCTTGTAATCGAGTTTTCGGATGAGTTAAGAAGCCGTGGCATCAAAACAAGAGAAGCCGTAATACAGGCGGGTAAAACACGTATCATCCCGGTATTACTTACGGCAATGGCTGCCATCCTTGCTTTCATCCCAATAGCGGTAGGTTTCAACATCAACTTTATTACTTTGTTTTCCGAATTAAACCCTCATATTTTCTTTGGAGGTGATAGTGTTGCTTTTTGGAAACCACTAAGCTGGACAATTATTTTTGGTTTAGCATTCGCTTTCTTTATGACCCTTGTTATTGTACCATCCATGTACCTGATTGCCGAAAGATTAAAACGTCCAATGCGTACTATGTTTGGGGGAAAATGGATCAGCTTTATGGGCATACCGCCATTAATCTTTTTGTTCATGCCGCTGATGGTTGTTGCTTACATCCGACACCGGAGGGATGTAAGCCGCAGAAAAATAAAATTAGAAAATGACCCGGCAACAAGTGAATGCTGGGCTGGAAGCTGGTTTTAAAAATAATTTATAAAAATGAAATACCGCTTCCGCAAATGGGCGGCATTTTTATTTCACATCATCATCATTCTTTTTCAATGGGATTCAATCCGTCAATTACTTTCAATAGCCATTTAACTGATGGCTATGCCAACTGCATAATAATTGATGGATTGTAATATTGCAATTTTTTTCATGAAGTAATAATCATTTTAAAGAAAAAATTTCCGCTTGAAAAAAGGACATTTTACATAAAATTCATAAAAGTTATTGTACGGACAAATACTATTCACGGAATAATGGCCCCTTTGGCAAAGTGTATAAAAGGCTAGCCCGGAGCAGTAGGGTTAGATACCTGGTACTTGTATTATCAAAGAAAAAAATCAAATATTTAGTATCATAAATCCATTAATTTTACCGCTAAAATAATTATTCATATAATGTCACATTGTATCCTCATCACCGGCGGCGCCGGATTTATCGGCTCCCATTTAACCCGCCTTTTTGTAGCCAAATATCCTGATTACAAAATTGTAAACCTGGATAAACTTACTTATGCGGGCAACCTGGAAAACCTTGCTGATATAGAAAGCCGGCCCAATTACCAATTCGTAAAAGGTGATATTACCGACCTGGCGCTGTTGAAACAATTGTTCGATGAGCATAGGTTTACCGCGGTATTGCATTGCGCCGCCGAAAGCCATGTGGATAGGTCTATTACCGATCCGCTGGCATTTGTAACTACCAATGTAGTGGGCACCGCGTCTTTGTTACAAACCGCTAAAGAATACTGGAAAAATGATTTTACGGATAAAATATTTTACCACATTTCTACCGATGAAGTGTATGGCTCCCTCGGCGCCGAAGGTTTCTTTACTGAAGAAACACCTTACGATCCACGCAGCCCTTACTCCGCCTCCAAAGCATCATCTGATCACTTCGTCAGGGCGTTTTATCATACTTATCACCTGCCTGTAAAAATTTCCAACTGCAGTAATAACTACGGCCCATTTCATTTTCCCGAAAAATTAATTCCACTCTGTATTCACAATATCATCCATAAAAAACCCCTGCCTATTTATGGTAAAGGCGAAAACATAAGAGACTGGCTTTACGTAGAAGATCATGTAAGGGCGATTGATGTAATTTTTCATAAAGGTAAAATTGGCGAAACGTATAATATTGGCGGACACAATGAGTGGACTAATATTGACCTGGTAAAGGAACTATGCAGGCAAATGGATATAAAACTTGGCCGTGAGAAAGGCGAATCCGCAAAGCTGATCACCTACATAAAAGACCGTGCCGGCCATGATCTCCGCTATGCGATTGATGCCACTAAATTAAAAAACGAATTAGGCTGGTTGCCATCCCTTCAGTTTGAAGAAGGAATATCCAAAACAATTGACTGGTATCTTAACAATACCGAATGGCTTAACCACGTTACTACCGGGAATTATCAACACTACTATCAAACCCAATACGAAAAGAGATAAACATGAAAGGAATTATTCTGGCTGGGGGATCCGGTACAAGGCTATATCCAATAACGATGGGTATTAGCAAGCAATTGATGCCCATTTACGATAAGCCAATGATCTATTATCCGCTTAGTACTTTGATGCTGGCTGGTATTAGAGAGATACTCATCATCACCACGCCGGATGACCAGGCACAGTTTATACGCCTGTTGGGAGACGGCACTCAATGGGGTTGTAAAATATCCTATGCCAAACAGGAAATCCCTAATGGCCTGGCACAGGCATTTGTAATCGGCGAACAGTTTATTGGCAAGGATAGCGTGGCGCTTGTATTAGGTGATAATATTTTTTACGGAAGTGGTTTTAGTAATCTTTTGCAACAGTCGGTTGATCCTGATGGAGCGGTAATTTTCGCTTATCCGGTAAGCGACCCCGAAAGATATGGCGTGGTGGATTTTGACAGTGAATTGAACGCATTAAGCATTGAGGAAAAACCCACACATCCCAAAAGCAACTTCGCGGTGCCCGGCTTGTATTTTTATGATAATGAAGTGGTGGATATCGCCAAAAATATTCCGGCCGGTCCAAGGGGTGAATATGAAATAACCGATGTAAACAGGGTTTATCTCCGCAACAAAAAATTAAAAGTAGGTGTGCTCGACAGGGGATTCGCCTGGTTGGACACCGGCACCTTTGAATCGCTCAATGATGCAAGCGAATACGTAAGGGTAATAGAAAAAAGGCAGGGGCTGAACATCGGCTGTCCGGAAGAAATAGCCTGGCGCATGGGATTTATAACGAAAGATCAGTTGCTTGCGGAAGCTGAAAAACTGAAAAAAAGTGGGTATGGAACGTACCTGAAGAACATAGTATCTTAAAAGTAAATTGCACCTTCGGGGAATGAATCATCAATTTGAGATGGATCCTGACAAATGAACAAAGCATAAAGTACCTGTTCGTGTATAGCCGCATGAATGAAAGCGGAAGATAGGTTTGGGGAAGTAATAAAAATCAAACACTTTTAATTTTAATTATACACCCATTTGCTTATTGCCATTTTTACAATTGATAAAATAATACGTAAATGATTTTTTTGTCAGCGGTATTGCGTTTTATTTTTAAGGTATATCAGTCTGCAATGAGCAACCTCAGGGTTACCAAATTAAAGCTGCTTTATCCCGGAGCCACCATAGATTACAAAACAAAAATTGACCCTTATTGCAGTATCGTTTGCGTAAAAGGAGGGAAACTGGAAATTTCAAACTGCTCTATAAAATCGGGTACCCTTATTTTTGCGGATAGCAGTGGAATCATTTCCATCAGGGATTCTTTTATCGGGAGAAACTGTGTCATTACATCTAAAGAAAAAGTTACCATAAAGTCTGGTTGTTTGATAGCTGAAATGGTGGTGGTGAGGGATCAGGACCATTTTTTAGGTGATTTGGACATGGGCCAATCTGCTGGAAAGTTCACTATGGGAGCAATATGTATTGAAGAAAATGTTTGGCTTGCTGCCAGGGCAACCGTATTAAAAGGCGTTACAATTGGGCCTTCATCCGTTGTTGCTGCTTCAGCCGTTGTTATTACAAACGTTCCTGCCGGTGAACTATGGGGGGGCATACCGGCCAGGTTTATAAAAAAAATTTCATCCTTCAATAGCATCATTGAAAAGGGTTGACAGGTAAACACGAGGAATTCGTAAATTTATTTAACTGTGGAATGCATTTTAAATTGAAGGATACTAAACGATCATTAAAGGTTTGTCAATAATAAAATTTGATTTAGACAAATTGCCGAGACAAAATTCAGAGAAAAAATATTATTAATTTAAACGAAGTTTCACAAACAATACTTCATCTGCGACATTTCTGGTACTGCAATAACAACCGGTAAAAAACCAACAGCAACTATCTTGTTACAAAACCTACAATCCATTTTACTCAAAAAATCATTTAAGCAGGTAGGCGCATATACCATTACCGGATCGCTGTGCAAGGCCATATCATTTGCCGCTTTACCATTTTTCGTAAATACCCTTAGCGAAGGGGATATAGGTATTTTGAATATTTTTAGCATTAGTATTGTTTTCTTAACGCCCATTATTTCAATGGGCGTGTTGTATTCAATTTCGATTGATTATTTTAAGTTATCCAGGGAAAATTACGCCAGGGCATTTTCTACCGGGTTGATAATCCCCGCGGCAATATGCCTTTTATTGTTTCCGGTTTTATTTTTTTTTCATGCACCGCTTGAAAAAAATTTTCATTTTCAACCATCCTTTTTCTGGATGGTCCCTTCCGGCCTGTTCCTTAATTTTTGTTTTGAAGCATTTATCATTTTAATGCGTAACCAGAATAAAGTGAAATTATTCACCCGGGTATCAATATTGAAGGTGCTGGTGGAAATCGGGTTATCCGTTTTGTTGATCGTATTCATTTACAAAAGCTGGTATAGCCGTGCATTATCAATTTTAATTTCAGGCGTTGTTGTTGGCGGGATGTTTTTTTACCATGCGATCAAAAATAAATTTTTAGTAAGAAGTTTCAATTATAAGGTATTTAAAAACGAATTGTATTTTGGAATATCCGGAATGTTGTTGCAAACCGCCATCTTCTTCATCAATTCTTCGGATAAGTTTTTTGTGATGGCCTGGTTCGGTAAAGAGCAGGCCGGCTATTACGCGGTTGCCGCTACATTCGCTACTATCCAATACGTTGTTTCCATTTCATTATTGCAATATTTGCAACCTGTATTGTATGGCAAATTCTCCGAATCCTTTACCTGGAAGCAGGTGAAGGGTTTGTATCAGAAATATTTTCTGGCCATGATTGCCACATTGGCCGGGGTTATTGTATTTACATTCATCGTTTATCATTATGTGTTGAAGGCCGCCTATAAGGAATATTTGCTTTATTTTTACATCCTGTGCATCAGCGCATTTGTATGGTCTGTTTCCAATATTTTCCTCCAATTCATTTTGTTTAATAAAAATAAAAAGATCATTCTCCAGCTATCGGCAATAAGCATTTTCATTTCTTTTGGAGTTAATTCCATCACTGCCCGGTATTTCGGGATCGTCGGCCTGAGCGTTGGCCAGATATTTACCAATATATTTGTGCTCTTCATTGTATTATATTTCAATAATAAATTAAAATATTTCGCCTGAATGAAAATTTTCATAAAAAAAATATACAGTTTAATTCCATTTAAGAAAGCGATATTTTCCACACTTAAAAAAGTGTGGGTTCCCCCTGTCGCGATTTATCAGCATTTATATTTTAATGATACCATTACAATAGGGGCTGGCAATCATCAAAATTTTAAAATGGTTCATTATGGCCACACCATTGAGAATGAAATATTCTGGAAGGGCCTGTTTAATGGTTGGGAAAAAAATTCATTGAAGATATGGGCGGGGTTGTCCCAAAAAGCGAATGTAATTTTTGATATAGGCGCTAATACCGGTATATATTCAATGGTCGCAAAAACCATAAATAAAAATGCCACGGTGCATGCATTTGAGCCATTCCCCGCTATCTTTAAAAAACTGGGGCATAATGCGGATATTAACGGATATGATATCCAGTGCAATTGCGCAGCCATTTCAAATTATACCGGGGATGCGGTTATTTATACGGCCAATGAAAATTTCGCTTACTCCGTCACGGTAAATAAAAATTTATGGGTAAAAGATTCGGAACCATTTAAAATTGATATCAAAACCATCACCCTAAAGGATTATATCGAACAGCATAATATCCAATCAATAGACCTGATGAAGATAGATGTGGAAACACACGAATCCGAAGTAATGGAAGGGTTTGGGGATTATTTTTTACGATTTAAGCCCATCATTTTAATTGAAATACTAAATGAGGAAGTTGCCGGTAAATTAAACAACTATTTCGATCCTGCCGGTTTCGATTTTTACAATATTGATGAAGTGGCTGGCATAAAAAAAGTAAGCGAACTTTCAAAAAAGGCCGAATATAATTTTTTAATTGTACCAAAGGAAAAAGCGCATTTATTCAATGAAAAAAGTTTTATTTATTCTTGATAACCTTGAAGGCGGTGGTGCGGAAAGGGTTTTTGTAAATATCGCCAATGGCTTTGTTGAAAATAATATTACCGTAGAGTTTTTAGCGGGAAGAAAAAAAGGGGTATATCTCAACAGCATAAACCCGGCTATTCCGGTTATGGAAGTGGGGGGTGTTACCCTGTTAAAATATCTCACAACACTTCCGGGTATTTTCAAAAAAAATAATTACACCCATATATTTACAGCCAGCCTTTATGCAGGTACCGCTGCCATTATATCAAAAAAAATCACCCGCATTTCTGGTCAGATATACCTGACCCATCATTATGCGTATCCTGCAAGAAGGCCACTGAAACGTTTTAAGGGTGATGTAATTTTAAGATTGATTCATTTTTTCATTACCCCTCATGCAAATAAAATAATAGGGGTAAGTAAAGGAACTTTGGAATGGCTGCGCAAATACAGCCATCACCATTTGCCTCAGGGAACTTTTATTTATAATCCCGTGTATGACGACACTATTTATACATTGGCGAAAGAGCAGGTGGTATTCCCAACTGATATAACCAACAAAACCCTTCTTCTCAGTGTAGGAAGATTGGAGGAAGTGAAAGATCATATTACCTTGTTAAAGGCGTTTATTATTTTTAAGCAAACGCATTCAAACGCCGCATTATTTATACTTGGTACCGGCTCGCTGAAAAAAATGCTTGAAAAATTTATAATGGATAATAAACTTGCATCCTCGGTTTTTTTAATGGGCTTTGAGGCTAATCCTTTTAAGTGGATGGATAAATGTGATGTATTGATATTGTCGTCCATATCCGAAGGCTTTGGCAATGTTTTGGTGGAGGCGATGGCACTGGGCAAAACGGTGGTAAGCACCAATTGCCCGGCCGGTCCGGGAGAGATTTTGAACAATGGTGAATTTGGATATTTGTGCCTGGTAAAAGATCCGGTTGGGTTGGCAAAAGCTATTTCGAAAGCGATTGCGGCACCACTCGATAAAGAGGTTTTAATAGGATCCAGTAAACAGTATTCAATCAAAACGATCGTAAAAAAATATATTGAAATACTTTAAAAAATATTCCTGTTTCCGGAGTGGTTTATAAAAATAAAATATCACATAAAATAAAATTATGGTTACAAATAATTTTTTTGTTCATGAAAGCGCTTATATAGATGAAGGCTGCGAAATTGGCGCCGGTACGGAGATCTGGCACTTCTCTCATATCATGGCCCATTGCAAAATCGGCGATCATTGCACCATCGGTCAAAACGTGATGGTAAGTTCAAATGTAATTTTGGGGAATAATGTAAAAGTGCAAAATAATGTATCCATATACGAAGGTGTTGTTTGTGAAGACGATGTTTTTTTGGGGCCTTCCATGGTATTTACCAATGTAATTAATCCCAGGAGCGCCATTAGCCGGAAGCATGAATTTAAAACTACCCTGGTAAAAAGAGGCGCAAGCATTGGCGCCAACGCTACAATAATTTGTGGAATCAATATTGGTGAATATGCTTTTATAGCCGCAGGCGCTGTGGTTACAAAAACGGCAGGGAATTACGCTTTAATCGTTGGCAATCCCGGCAGCCAAAAGGGATGGATAAGTGAATACGGGCATCCATTAAATTTTGAAGGGAACCCTGTTGCAATCTGCCCGGAGAGCGGGCAGAAATATGTTTTAGAAGATAACAAGGTTAGAAGAATTTCTTAATTAAATTGTTAGTCAGCAAATTTTAATCTTTACTTAAAATTTTCGGTTAACAACGATATTAAAGGAATGGATTTCAATTCAATTGTTTTGATTTTTCATGAAAATATATTGGTGTTTCCAAAAAAAATAATTCCTAATGGAAGTAACGGGTAAAAAAATACTTTTTATATCTTATGACGGTATGACGGATCCGCTTGGCCAAAGCCAGGTGATACCCTACCTGGCAGGGCTTACGAAATTCGGCTATACCTTTACGATACTTAGCTGCGATAAAGCGGTCAGGTATGCCGCCAATAAGGAGTATGTTGAAAAACTGATTGCTCCCTATCACATTAAGTGGGTATCTGTACGGTATCATAAAAGCCCTCCCGTGCTTTCTTCTTTGTATGATTTTTATGCGTTAAAAAAAGCCGCGAAAAAATTACAGTATATCAGTCATTTTGATATGGTGCATACCCGGCCGGGGTTGCCTACCCTGGTAGCCTTGTACCTGAAAAAAAAATTCGGAATAAAATTCTTAAACGACATAAGGGGTTTTTGGGCTGATGAAAGAGTGGAGGGTGGAATCTGGGATTTACGAAACCCTGTTTTTAAATGGGTATATGATTTTTTTAAGCGGCATGAATACAACTGTTTATTAAATGCCGATTATGTTACCTGCCTTACTTATGCGGGCCGCAATGAAATACATTCCCGAAAAAATATTCCGGGCCAACCAATACCTGTTGAGGTAATTCCCTGTAGTGCCGATCTGGATTTATTTGACGAAAATAAAATTGATCAAACACTAAAAGAAAAATTTAAAGCCGAATTAAATATAACAGACGGCGATTTTATAATAAGCTACCTGGGCTCCATTGGGGGCTGGTACCTGACAGATGAAATGATGCGCTTTTGTAAATTAGCCGGAGATAAAATACCCAATGCGAAATTTCTTTTTATTTCACCAAATGGCCACAATATGATTGCCGTCGCTGCTGCCAAATGCGGCCTTACGGTGGATAGGTTAATTGTTAAGCAGGGCAAGCGGCATGAAGTACCCGTTTTATTATCCTTCAGTAATTACTCGCTGTTTTTTATTAAAGCCTGTTATTCAAAACTTGCATCTTCGCCTACCAAGCATGGAGAAATAATGGCGATGGGCATACCGGTAATTACCAATAGTGGCGTTGGCGATGTGGAAGAAATTGTTACAAGATATAAGGCAGGGTATGTAATAAACGATTTTTCCAACAAATCATTTAACCAGGTAATTGAAAAAATTATTGCCGGCAATAATTTTGATAAAGCTATAATACGAAATGGCGCCAGGGAGTTTTATTCGTTGGATACCGCGGTTGAGCGATATCGGAAAGTGTATCGTAAAATATTTGCTTAGCTTATGTAAAGTTGAAATGCCTGCTGAATTAATAAAAGGCTGGATTTGTTTGTTTTATTAATAAGAAGGATTTTCCTTTTATTTTTTGATCCTTTTCACCGAAACAATTTTCAATGCGGAGGTTGGTGATGGGCGGCTCAAATTTGTAATGATAGCTGTTACATATAGTACAGACAAGGGTGCCACACATTTTAATACCTTTCAGATAAGAGGCCTGCCAATTATTCCAATGTTGGATTAAAGGCTTATTTTTTTTATTTCCTGCCGGTTTAAATAATAAATAATCCGCCAAATCGTTAATATATGTTATAAGCTGAAATGCTTCTGACTTATTCTTTTTTGTAATTTGTCGTAATAAGGATTTTCGCCTTTTAATTAATCAGTCGTTGAAACCTGCTGTACGATAACAAAATAGTCAAAGCGATCAAAGCGCCTTTTTTTATTATCCAATTATTGTACCTATGAAAAACGATAAAAAGGAAATTTTGATGATTGTTCAGTATCCTGAAAGTATCTCCCCATGCCAAAGGTTTCGTCTTGAATTATATAAGGATACATTGGTTAAAAATGGTTTTTTGGTAACTACAAAGCCATTTTTAAATAAGATGGGTTATGATATTGTTCATCGCTATGGATTTTTTTTTAAGAAAAGTATGGCAATACTAAAAGGGTATATCGGCAGGCTGCTGTTATTGTTTCAGATTGGGAAATATGATTTCATATTATTGCAAAGGGAAGTCGCTCCGCTGGGGCCTCCCATTTTTGAATGGATCTGTGTTAAATTATTTCAGAAAAAATTAATCTATGATTTTGATGATGCAATATGGCTTGACACTGTATCACCGCAAAATAGCCTGGCACGAAAATTTAAAAATGCAAGAAAGGTAAATGATATTTGTAAATGGGCTTATATAGTAAGTTGTGGCAATCAATATTTATGTAATTATGCAAGGCAATATAATAAAAACGTAATTTATAATCCCACTTGTGTAGATACCGAAAAGCACCATAATGTTTTAGCTAATCACGATGTGGAAAAAGTAACAATTGCATGGACAGGCAGTTTTTCCACATTGAAATATTTGGAATTGGTTGAAGGCGCCTTAAAAAAACTACAGGAAAAGTATGAGTTCGACATCAAAATAATTTGTAATGAAGCGCCTTCGCTTAATCTTAAAAATGTAAAATATATTGAGTGGAATGAGGAGAATGAAGTGTCCGAACTTGCCTCCTGCCAGATAGGATTGATGCCACTTTCCAATGATGAATGGAGTAAAGGAAAGTGTGGTTTTAAATTAATTCAATACCTGTCATTGGGAATACCCGCCGTGTCTTCATTTGTTGGCGTAAATAAGGATATTATTGAAGAGGGCGTAAATGGTTATTTTGCCGGTTCGGATGCTGATTGGTACAATTCCATAGAAAAATTGATTTTGGATGTTGGCCTCAGAAAAAAAATGGGCAGGGCGGGCCGGAAAAAAATTGCCGCCCGGTACAGCCTTGTATCAAATGAAAATAATTTTTTAAACCTGTTCAGTTACAGCCCTGTTCCTGCTATTTCATTCAGCCGGTCAGTCAGGAATTTATTACAAAATATAATGCCTGAAATTGAACCTGCCCCCACCATATTACGCAGCGGTAAAGCAGCAACTGCTTAGTATTGATGGATACCGGGTATAAGTTGAAAGGATTATTAAACAAGCGCTTGTTTATCCGATGGATTTTTATTTTTGCTAACCTCAAGTATTAAAAATACGGCAATGATATAAAATGGAAGACTGGGTATTTTATATCTTACCAAAGTACCGAAATTGAGTGTGGTAGCGCCTACAAATATGGCAAACAGCACGGAATAAAAAAAGCAAAAAAATACCATTGAATTTGTAAAAATGGTTTTAATGAATTTATACGGCCCAGCTTTTAATAATACGAATAAAGTAAGTATCATCAGTGCAAGGCTTTCCAGGGAAGATAAAAGGGTAGATATTTTTTTAGATTCCCAAAGATAGGGCCTGAAAAAAGTAGCGACAATAGCGGCAGGGGCTATTTTTAATAAACTGCTCATTGAGCCATCATATTCTACTCCTAATGAAAAAGATGACTCAGCCCGGTCAGACATATTTATAAAAATTGTTTGTTGGGTTTTTACGGATTCAGCGATTTTATCCATTGCAAAAAAACCCAGTTCTTCCTTTAACTTATCAGCTATTACAAAAAAGCCTGCTATACTGGCGCCAACCACTATAGCCCCTAAACCGATTTTTAATATTTTATTTGTTATCTGTTTTAAACTACCCAATATTAAGTACAAAGCGTAAAAAGGTAAATAAGCAATAAGAATATAAACCTTCACCACATAAAGTATATAACCAGCAAAAAAAGCGATAATTATATTTTTAATCAGGGATTGTTTTTTTTCGAAAATACTGTACAGCGAATAGGTCATCCACCCCAGCATGCCTGTACATAAGGGGTCTTTTAAAATCCCCGAGCTCCAAAAAATAAATGTGGGTAAATAAATAATGGCCAGGGCTAATTTTTTATGCAGGTGTGGGAAATGCTCATAAAAAAATTTGTATAAACGCCAGACCCCGCTGTAGGAGATCATGGAAAAGCAGAGATTTATGATAATATATTTTCCAAATGTAAAAAAGGACAGAATGGCTACCAGTTTTATTACAAGAAAATTACTATTGGATTTTAGATAGCCGATATTGTCGGGGTTAAGTAAAAGATTTTCATCATAATCTATACCAGGCGTAAAAAGTAACTGAATATTATTAACAGGGTCTTTTAATATAAGCTGTGATAAATGATATCCTTCGGGATAGTATAACGAAGTACTGTCACCACCAGTAAGATAAACAAAAAAAATAGTAAAGGCGACACTGCTGAATACCCTTATCCAAAAACCCTGCTTATGGTATTTTTTTAAAACGGGGTCTTCAATTTGTTTTCTCCGCCAGGAAAAAAACAGGTGAAACAGCAGTACATAAAACGGAAATAATATAAGATCAGTTAATCCCATCCTTTTTTTTTAATCAGAAAATAATTGGTGAGTGGAATGGCATAGCGGCAAATTTATTCTAAAATATCATTGCTATTGGATAATATGCAGTTATTTTGCTCAAACCAAAGATAGCATTATATGTGTGGTATTGCGGGCGCTGTAAATTTTAAACTATCCTACAGGCAAATTGATGCAAACATGCTTCACCGGGGCCCGGATGAACAGAATGGATTTGCAATTGATAATGTAGATCTTTATCATTTGCGTTTATCCATACTTGATATTAGCGGAGGCGGGCAACCGATGCATCTGGATGGCCGATACACCATCATCTTCAATGGCGAAATTTATAACCACAATGAGATACGGAATCAAACCGGTATTACGGGTAATACATCCTCCGACACGGAAACTCTTTTACTGCTGTATCGCAGGTATGGAATAGATTTCTTAAACCTGCTGGATGGCATGTTCGCTTTCGCTATTTACGACAGGCAGGGAAAAACAATTTTTATAGCAAGGGACAGGGCCGGGAAAAAGCCTCTCTATTATTATGCGGATAGTGAAAAAATTGTTTTCGCCAGCGAGCTAAACTGCATTAAGGGATTGTTGCCCCTGCAAATGAAACCCGATAATTTTTATCATTACCTCCGCCTGGGTTCCTTTTACAAAGGGCTTACTCCCTATAATAATGTAAATGAATTGCCTGCGGGCAGTTTTATATTGATTGATTGCGCAACACTTGATATCAAAGAAAAATGCTGGTGGAATATCAATGATTATTATAAACAAACCAATAAGGACAGTTTTGAAGAAAGCCTTGAAAAGGTGGACGGTTTTTTACACGCCGGTGTAAAAAGAAGGGTACAGTCATCCGACTTGGAAGTAGGGAGTTTTTTAAGCGGTGGTATTGATAGCGGGTTAACTACCGCTATTGCAAGCGGGTACAATAATTCATTGAAAACATTTACCGTTTCTTTTGAAGGGGAATATGATGAAGCGCCCCTGGCGAAATTGGTAGCGGATAAATACAATACCCATCATACCGAAATAAAAATAAGTTTCGATACGCTCAAATACGACCTTGAAAGTATTATCGGTAATTACGGGGAGCCTTTTTTTGATAGCTCGGCTATACCCAGTTATTATGTAAGTAAGGAAGCGAAAAAATACCTTACCGTAATATTAAATGGTGATGGGGCCGATGAACTGTTTGGCGGTTACCGCCGGTATGTACCCTTTGCCAGATACGATTTTTTTGAATCGGATAGAGCCGTAAAAACAGTCGCCTCTTTCCTGAAAAAAATCCTGTCTCCTGCCAACAGTAAGAAATCAAAATATAATTATTTATACCGGTTGGTATCACTGGCATCAAAAGATAACCTGGAAATTTATTTATCAGCAGGTGTAGATATTATGGAAGATTTTGAGCAGCATATCAACTA
Source organism: Ferruginibacter sp. (assembly GCA_036169975.1). Taxonomy (GTDB): domain Bacteria; phylum Bacteroidota; class Bacteroidia; order Chitinophagales; family Chitinophagaceae; genus Ferruginibacter. The sequence goes on from JAVHOI010000059.1 coordinate 14,362, forward strand.
TCCATCTTTTAATTACCTGCAGTTGATGCGGGGCGACTTCAATGAAATAGCCCATGCCGGCATAAGTGGTTTAAAGAAACTGATGAACATGGATTTCAATACAACTTTATTCAGCCAGTTGTTGGTAAAAATGGATATAGCCAATATGGCTAATTCGCTGGAAGGCAGGAGCCCTTTTTTGTGCAGGGAACTGTTGGAATATGCACCGGCTATGAATGATGGATATAAAATAAAAGGGAAAACCACTAAATATTTATTAAGGCAACTGGCAAAAAAATATTTGCCTGCGGAATTGATCAACAAACCAAAACGCGGATTTGAAATTCCATTGAAAAACTGGGTGGAACATGAATTGAAAGAGATTGTTTTTGATTATGTTGGCGCGGAATCCGCTCTTTCACGGCAGTTTGTGGATAATGATTTCCTCCATTCCTTATTGAATCATACTACTAAAATATCTGATGAAAAAAGAGCTAAAATATTGTGGACTTTGATGAGTATGGAAATATGGTACAAAAAAATTTATCTGGTTTAAAGGAACAGGTTCTTTATTAAAATTAAAATGTTTTTCCTTTTTATAATTTTACGGCCTGCCCGGTATTGGCTGATTTGTAAATCGCCTCTACAATCCGGATATCCCTTAGTCCTTCCTCACCAGGTACCAGCATTGGCTTTCCCTGTTTGATTGACTTCGCATCATCATCCATTTGCTTTGCCTGTTGCCAGTGCAATTCGTAAGGATGGTAAATTTCACCTAATGAGCTGCTGCCTTTCAAGCCACTGTACTCCGAATAGGGCGCCATATTTATGGAACCTTTTTCACAGGTGATGTCAAGAAAATTAATATGTTCACCAAAACTCGATTTAATGTCTGCCAGCACACCACCCGGAAACTCAAGCGTAGCAATAGTTGTTTCATCAAGTCCGTTTTTATAAATCTCCGGACGGGTGGTTGAGGTTTTTGCGGCTACAATGGTCACGGGTTCCATACCGGTACCCAACCTTGCACCCTGAATGGCATATACACCCATATCATACATTACGCCTCCACCCATTTCCTTTTTTTGCTTCCAGTGATTAGTGCGGTTATCCCTGTAGCCTGCGGCGCAATTTAGCTTCAGTATTTTTCCAAGTAAACGCTGATTTACTATTCGCCGGTATTCCTGTGTATTGGGTTCATGTTGAAGCCGGTAACCAATTGCGAGCGAACGCTTATTTTTTTTGCAGGCATCAATCATTTCCTGGCATTGCTGCGCTGTCATGGCCATTGGTTTTTCACACCATACCTGTTTGCCCGCATTGGCCGCCCTTATTACATATTCCCGGTGCATGGATGGAGGAAGAACTATATACACAATATCAATATCGGGATTATTTGCAATCTGATCAAAGCTTTGATAATCGTAAATGTTCTTGTCCGGGATGTTATATTTTTTCTTCCATGTTTCAGCCTTTGACGGGGTACCTGTAACAATACCTGCCAGATAACATTCTTTGGTTTGTTGCAGGGCGGGTGCCAGTAAATCCGTACTGTAATAACCCAGGCCCACCAAAGCAACGCCTAACCTGTCTTTACCCGGCCGTACAGCCGATAACAATGTTTGGGGGGAATATAGAATTGCCGCTCCGCCCAACGCAAGGTTTTTGATAATTTTTCTGCGGGATATTTTTTCCATTGTTCTGGTTTTAATTTTGAGAAAAATTTTTTAAAGATTCTATTTTGCGCCCTTCTATTTGTCAGCTAATATAATAAACATTCAGTAGTTTTTTATCAGTAGCGCAACATTTTTTTCCTGTTTGGTAAGATAGATTTTTTTCAGGGTTACCTGATAAACGGATGCATTCCAAATTAGCTTTCTATTTTCTGACATCCCCTGATAAGACATTATTTTAACCGGGATTAATGGATAAAAAGCAAAGCCGTCTGCTAACCTGATTGCTTTGTTGGAAAGTTGTTGCCGGCAAAGAAGTGTGCATCTTTACAACAGGCAATATTAATTAGTATGTTATTTTGGTAAATCCTTCTCTGGGGAAAATCTTCTACAAATTGATTCCGGTAAATTATTGAAAGGCTTATAAAATGCAGTAGAATCAGTCAATTAAACGGGGCATAAAAGTTTCATTATATTTTCGCTAAAGATCAACTAAATGAAATACAGGTGCCTGCAGTTATTAATTTATTAATCAACTGTAGGGCTGACTGATTTATATGACCAATAAAATAATTTTAAAACGGACAGGGAAGTTTGTACTGTACATGCTGATATTTGTACTGGTGGGGGTAGCCGCTGCCTTTATTTTTATAAATACTTCCTACGGAAAAAAATTAGTCAGGAACCAGGTGCAATCTTTTCTGGAAAAGAAACTGCGAACAAAAGTGGTGATAGGCGAAGTTGATTATAGTTTACCTAAATGGGTCAGGCTAAACGGGGTTTATATAGAAGATCAGCATAAGGATACTTTACTTTATGGCAACCGTTTATCAGGTGACCTGGATATGTTGAAATTAATCAGTGGTAATTTCTATATCCGTAAAGTAGAATTGGATCATATCAGGATCAATGTCAACAGGCCTTCCGCTGATTCCGTTTTTAATTATCAGTTTATTATAGACGCCTTTGCCGGAAAAGAAAAAAATACCAATGTCATTAAAGACACTGCTGCTCTTAACCTTACATTAAAGCGATTGCTATTGCATGATATCGCACTCAATTTTGATGATGCATACGGTGGCAATCGGTTTAACGCAAGCATAAAAAACCTGGATGCGGCCATCATAAAATTTCAGCCCGACAGGTTGCAGTTTGATATTGATAAATTTATTGCCGATAGTGTTGAATTCAGAATGGTGTCCAATAAAAGAAATGCAACCGAATTTGTCGCTAAAGATACGGTTAGCGATATCGCCTATCCATTGTTTTTTGACGCTAACCGGATTGATTTCAAAAATATCCATGTATCCGTAGAAGATAAAATTACGGGTATGCGGTTCAGCAATCAACTGCATCATTTAAGTGCAAGCAGGCTTCATGTAAATATGAAGGATTATAAAATAATGGGGGATGAATTTAAATTGGATAGTTCACAGATAAATTTTATTGCCGCCAAACCTTCTTTAATTAAATCCAAAGACACTACTGCCTTACCATGGACGGTTGCAATAAAAAATGTCGTTTTAAATAATAACCAGTTTCAGTACGATGATTTTAGTATGCCTGAAAAAGATGGATTTGATGCCGCTCATATTTTCGCAAGCCAAATATCATTAATGGCGGATGGCATTTACTATTCCACCGATAGCTCAACCGCATTTGTAAAGCAGTTGACGTTTAAAGATAAGAGTGGTTTTATTATTGATACTACTCATGCCAACATCCTTTTCACCAACAAGCAAATAAGTGCTACCGGGCTTTATTTAAAAACGCCGCAGAGCCTTTTGCAAAATTCATTTAAAATTGAGTCTAATTACCTGAACCAATTAACCGCCAATCCCCAAACAAGTTTTGTAAGTGCCCGGTTATTAAACAGCGTCATTGCGGTTAATGACCTTTATACCCTTCTGCCATTTATAAAGCAATCGTTGCCACCTGAAAAATTCAGGAATAATATTATCCGATTAAATACTGAACTGAGGGGAAGTTTGCAGCAACTGTATATTCCGTATTTGCAAATGTCTGGCTTAAGCGGAACGGCGATTAATGCAAAGGCTATTCTGTACAATGTTACTGATCCTAAAAAATTGGGTTACGATATTACGGTTTTAAACAGCACCATTCCAAAGGCGGACCTGCTGAAATTCGTACCACAAAAAAATGCGGCGGCAATTGCGGATTTACCCACTGTAATTAATATGGCTACAAGGTTAAAAGGCGATATGAATAATATATTGGCCTGGATTGACATGAAGAGCAACACCTTGTTATTTTCCGGTACGGCGGCCATAAAAAATATCCGTAACCCAAAAAGGTTACAATACAATGTGGTGATAAACAAAAGCAGGATCGAAAGAAAATTTATCAAAGCGATGGCGGGTGAAAAATTATTGCCCGCTTCCATTCAATTGCCTGAAGTTATCCTTGCTGTCGGCACTTTAAAGGGCGATGGGAATAATGTATCAGCCAATTTAAAACTGGGTGGCGGCTATGGAATCATTACTGCTAAAGGGTTTGTAAATAATTTTAAAAATCAGGAAGCGGCTACCTACAATTTACAAATGCGTTCTGTAGATTTTGAATTGGGTAAATTTTTAAAACAGGACAGCCTGTTGGGTAATATCACTTTTACTGCTACCGCGAAGGGGAAGGGTTTTAATTATAAAACCATGCGAAGCAGCATAAAGGGGGATGTGGCAAGTGTAGGGTTTAACAAATACAACTATAAAAATATTCAGGTAAATGCTGTTTTAAATGCCGGTGATATTGAAAGCGCCGGAAATGTAAATGACAGTAGTTTGCGGATGCGATACACCACCACCGCTAATGTAAGCGGCCGGTATCCAACCGTAGAATCAACCATTTCGATAGACACCATACAATTAAAAAACCTTCATTTATACAAAGACACCCTTAACCTTTCCTTAAAGGCGATTGTAAAAGCAAACAACCTGGAGCCGCATAACTTAAATGTGTATGCGCTGATAGATTCCGGAAGAGTATTTATTAAAAATAAAAATTACCTGCTTGATTCCATTGTTGTCAAAGGGGTTGCGGTGAATGGTGTAAATGATATTGGTTTTCATTCGCC
>JAVHOI010000059.1:19204-20764 GCA_036169975.1 Ferruginibacter sp.
CCTATATGGAGTATTCAAAAAATACGGTAAGCAATGCGAAACTCAATATCGGCGCCGCAAATGGGCAACTAAAATATTCCGCCGGTTTTGACAACCTTCAGTTCGGAAGCAATGTGTTATACGGCACCTCCTTACATGGAAATATAGCTAACGATACCATTTCACTGATCGCATCAACAAACGATCAAAAAAAAGTTAACCGTTATATAATTGGCGGTACCTTATTGGCAAAGGATAAAAACGTTTCCTTTTCACTAAGCGACAGCCTGCTGTTGAATTATAAAAAATGGAAAGTGGCGCCCAATAATCATATCGGATATACGCCACAGGGCCTGCTTGTAACCAACATTTTATTGAGCAACGATTCGGCTAAAATATCAGCGGTTAGTCAGCAGGATATTCCAAACAGCCCCATTGATATTACCATACAAAATTTTGACATCAGGGACATTACCACCGCATTGAACAATGATACCTTAATGGCTTCGGGCCTGATAGATGCGAAAATTCTCGTTAGCGGATTTGATAAAAAAATACCGGCATTTACCGGTACCGCATCCATCACGAAACTGGAGGTGATGCGGCAGCCGGTTGGCAACCTGAAGTTAACCACCCAAAAAGTAGATGACAATACGATTCATGCCACCCTCGGCCTGACAGGGAATGATAACCTTGTAAATGCGAAAGGTGAATATTATTTGAACAATGACCAGCAGCAGATTGATGCTTCAATGGATATTAATAAATTGCAAATGGCTACTATCCAGGGCTTCACTAAAGGCAATATGAGCAGGGCTTCCGGAAGCATCAACGGCGTGATAGCGTTGAAAGGAAAATTTTCGCAGCCAGAATGGAAAGGTGAATTAAATATTGATACCTCAAAGTTTACACTGACTAAATTTGGAACCAGCTATGCCATTGATAAACAAAAAATAGCACTCGATTATCCTGCTATCAGTTTTAATCAGTTTACCATAAAAGATTCTTTGGGCCATCCTTTTATCATTGATGGCAGCCTTCGCTCAAAAACACTTACGGAATATGATCTGAATATTAATCTTAATTCCCGGGATTTTACTTTGATCAATGCGCCCAAGGCTATTAATAATCAAATCTATGGCTATGCCGCCATTGATGCCAACGTATCTGTTACAGGCAATACCGTAAGCCCTTCCATTGAAGGGGATATTTACCTCAATGAAAAAACGGATGTTACCCTGGTACTGCCCGAAAAGAATATTGACAAGGATGCAGCCAGATCCGTTGTGCGCTTTATTGACAGGGACACATTTGCGTTGCCTGAAAAGAAAGCCTTTAAACCTGCAGTAGAATCCGAAGTAAATTTTGCACAATTTTTAAATTATAATTTGAATATCCAGATAGATAAGAAGGCTGCGCTGACAATCATAATTGACCCTTCCACCGGGGACGAACTAAAGGTGCAGGGCGATGCACAGTTGAATGCGGGCGTGGAGCCCGGCGGCAATATTGTAATGGCGGGCACCTACCTTTTAAATAGTGGCTACTATGTATTGAATTACCAGTTCCTGAAAAAACGAT
>JAVHOI010000060.1:0-15242 GCA_036169975.1 Ferruginibacter sp.
TAAAAGTACCGGTAGCTGGTATATTGTGCGGGATGAAGCCGGCAAGATTTTTAATGCCCGGATAAAAGGTAAATTAAAAATTGACAATATTACTTCCACCAATCCTATCGCGGTAGGGGATGTGGTGATTGCCGATATGGAAAACGAACTGGAAAATACACTCACCATCACCGGCATTGCGCCACGCAAAAATTACATTACCCGTTCATCGCCCCACAACAGAAACCAGCATCATATCATCGCTTCCAATTTAGACCAGTCTTTATTATTCGCTACTTTAAAGGATCCCAAAACATCGCTTGGTTTTATTGACCGGTTTTTAATCACCTCCGAAGCTTACCATATCCCTTCCATCATCGTTTTTAATAAGTCGGATTTATATAAACAAAAAGAAATGGATAAATTTGAGGGGATAAAAGAAATTTATGAAGCCATTGGTTACAAAGTACTGTTGATGAGCATTGAAAAAAACGATGGGGTGGAAGAAGTGAAAAACCTGCTCAAAGATAAAACCACTTTATTGAGCGGCCATTCAGGTGTGGGTAAATCATCATTTATAAATATCATTTTCCCTGCGTTGAAACTAAGGACGCAGGATGTAAGCGGGTGGAGCGGCAAGGGATTACACACTACCACTTTCGCGGAAATGTTCAACCTCTCTTTTGGTGGCCGGGTAATTGATACGCCGGGTATAAGGGAGTTGGGCTTGGTGGATATTTCGAAGCAGGAACTTTCCCATTATTTCCCGGAAATGAGGGAACTGATTAACGAATGCCAGTTCAATAATTGTATGCATATCAATGAACCTTCCTGTGCGGTGAAGGAAGCTGTAAACCTTGGCAGTATTCATCCCGACCGTTACTATAGTTATTTAAATATCCTGGATAGTATTGAAAAGAAAACGTACTGATATTTTAGTAAGCCCTGCGTTCCAGAAAATGGGCGATTTCCATCACCACGTTGTTTTCCTGCAATATGCTTTTAACATGCTGGGGAAAAAGGGACACCCCGTTAAAAATGTTGTAATGCAGGGTAAGCAACTGGTTTTTGTATTTGAAGTCCCAGTTTAATGTATCCGCGTCATCTACCTGATTTAAGAAATTAATGTTCAGTTCGTCAGACAATGTTTCCGCTATTGCGTAGAATTTGGAGATTCCGCAGTTGTCGTCAATTACAGCTTCTGTATTGCCGTTTTTGGTTTTTAAATGATAGCACATGTGGGATAAAGTTTACGGTTTACGGTTGAGGGTTTAAGGTTTATGGTTTGAGGTTTACAGTTTACGGTTTTTAATTACATCACTATTGTATAAACTCTTATTTGTCTTTTTTATTATACTTCACCAGGTAATAATTATTATTGCCAACAGCCCTGCTAATCGCCAACGGGTTTCATCATGATTAATAACTTTTTCTTCCCCCTTTATACTTTGCCTTGCTGTTGGCCTTTAATGCTGCCGGATCACCAGCCGCTAATTTTTCCGCACCGATATTCCTTCCATTTGAAGGGCAGCCGTATTTATCTTTCTTTTGAAAAATAAAGCATCCGCTCAAAAATGAAATACAGGCAAAAGAAATAATGATTTTTTTCATAATTAATGATATGTTCCAATCAATTAAAGGGAAGCAACGGATTGTGAAAATATTATTCTTTAATGATGGTTTGATGAATTACAATTATTATGCCAGCCAATTAAAAACGCATGGTACTTTGACTTAATGATTTTCCAATGTTGCATAGCGCCACTTTAGCCGCGAAGCTTTTCTCCTAAAAGAAATAGTACCCATTTTTATCTTTAAGGAATTATAGATTAATTGCGACAACTATTAATACCCGCCGTTTAAATTTCATTTATCCTTTTCTTCTTTAAACCACCCGCTATACATCAGGTAATTGTTTGCAATCCTGTCTATTTCGCCATGAACCTGTTGCTGGCTAATATCTTTTACCTTTTTTGCAGGCACGCCTGCATAAATACTTCCAGGTTCTATTTTTGTGTTTTCAAGTACAACGGCGCCGGCGGCTATAATACAGTTGGAACCCACTTTTACATTATCCATCAAAATAGCGCCCATGCCCACCAACACATTATCTGCTATAACGCATCCATGAACGATTGCATTGTGCCCGATGCTAACATTATTTCCAATAATAGCCTTCGTTTTTTCGTAGGTGCAGTGTATTACCGCCCCATCCTGCACATTTACCTTGTTGCCCATGCGGATGCTGTTCACATCGCCACGTACCACCGCATTAAACCACACACTGCAATCATCACCCATAATCACATCACCTACAATAGTAGCATTGGGGGCAATAAAACAATTAGTACCCATCTTTGGCATTACGCCTTTTACCGGAAGAATGTAAGACATATTTTTAGTTTTTGGTTTAAAGTTTTTGGTTTAAAGTTTTTGGTTGCGGGCATTTGTTTTCATGGCTCCCTTCTACTGCATACATAGTGTGGATCCGCGGCTTTCCGTTCAAAACAATTTTTAATTTTTCGTAAACTTCTTCGCTATGTTGGCTGCTTTTAATATTTACCACGAATATCAAACTTTCTTAACGAAATTTGTGGGCTATGACCCAACGCCAGTTATTTCTTGCTCATGTAGGCCAAACATCCGAAGCGCCTTTAGCCCTGGAAATTGTAAAAGCCAGCGGCAGCACAATGTGGGACGTTAATGGTAAATCATACATAGACCTTATAGCGGGTATCAGCGTTTGCAATGTAGGCCACTGCCATCCAAAAGTTGTTGAAGCCATTAAAAAACAAGTGGATGATTATATGCACATCATGGTGTATGGCGAGCTGGTAGAAAGTCCGCAGGTGGCCTACGCAAAAAAATTGACCGATCATTTGCCCGCATCACTCAATTCAGTTTTTTACACCGCAAGCGGCAGCGAAGCTACAGAGGGGGCTATGAAATTAGCCAAGCGTTATACCGGTAGGACACAAATCATCTCCTTTAAAAATTCTTATCACGGAAGTACGCAAGGCGCCCTCAGTATCATGGGCGATGAATACTGGCGAAACGCATTTCGTCCGCTATTGCCCGATACGATGCTGCTCCATTACAATTCATTGGGTGATTTACAAAAGATAACCGAACGGACCGCCTGTGTAATTGCCGAGACGGTACAAGCCGAAGCGGGCGTATTGGTGCCTCAAAATGGCTGGCTATCAGCCTTGCGTAAACGCTGTACCGAAACGGGCACTTTACTTGTTTTGGATGAAATACAATGCGGCTTCGGGCGTAATGGCTCCTTATGGGCGTTCCGGCAATTTGATGTGGTACCCGATATATTATTATTAGGCAAAGCGCTTGGCGGTGGCATGCCCCTTGGCGCATTTATCGCCGATAAAAAGATGATGGATTCATTTACCCGTAATCCAATATTGGGCCATATCAATACCTTTGGCGGCCATCCCGTTTGCTGTGCCGCCGGACTTGCGGCTTTTAATGTGCTGGCGGATGAAAAATTAACGGAAAGTGTATTTGAAAAAGAACAGCTTTTTTTAAAACTTTTAAAACATCCTAAAATAAAAGCGGTACGGAGTTGCGGGCTGATGATTGCCGTGGAATTTGAAAGCTTTGAATTTAATAAGAAGGTAATTGATGCGTTGATAGGATATGGCGTATTTACAGACTGGTTTTTATTTGCGTCCAATTGCCTGAGGATAGTGCCCCCATTGATTATTACCCTTGAAGAGATTGGCTTTGCCTGCAAGCAGATTATAAAAGTGTTGGATAGCAACTGATTTTTAAAGGATACCATTGCCGCCCCTCTAAAATTATTTTCTTTTACTCATCCTGTTTATAGCTTTGTGGGGTGAGGTAAAAACAATTTTTAAATTGATCCTTCAAAAACAATAATCCACGGTCCCATTATTTGCCTTTCTCTTTCCTGATTAAAATATTTCTTGCAAATATCAGGCTATTCCATTTACTTTGTAATTCAAAGTACTTTTATATGAGTGATCAACAACAATCGCTTGAGGAGCTTCAGCAAATCAGGCGCATGATGGAGCGAAGCAGCCGCTTTATCAGTTTAAGCGGATTTAGTGGCATTGCCGCGGGACTTTGCGCATTGGCCGGCGCCTGGTTTGCACAAAAAAAAATATACGCCAATGAGGGTTTTACAAAAGATAGCCTTATTGATATGAGCGGCTTACAACTGTTGAATGATTTACTTTGGATTGCTACCATCACTTTTATCGGCGCTTTTATTTCCGCATTTTTTTTCACTTACCTGCGAAGCAAAAAAAATAAAATACCTATTTGGGGTGCCGCTACCATGCGTTTGTTTTGGAATATGGTTATTCCGCTTTCCGTTGGCGCAATCTTTATCATCCGCATGATGCAGTTGGGCGAATATGTATTGATAGCGCCGGCCTGTTTAATATTTTATGGTTTATCATTGGTGAATGCCGGTAAATATACTTTGGGCGAAATAAGGTACCTGGGCTATGGCCAAATGGCGCTGGGCATTATGAACCTTTGGGGTACCGGATATGGCCTTTATTTCTGGGCAATGGGCTTCGGTGTGTTGCATATCATTTATGGCATGGTGATGTGGTATAAACATGAAAGGCATAATTAGTTAATTACTCAAATACCCGTTTACCCAATTTGATGGTGAAAAACCCGGTCACAAAAAGAACAATTAGCAAATTGACAGATTTGCACATTAGCACATTATCATGAACCCGATCAAGGACTTAAATAAAATTTTTGACAGCCGTATCCGCCTGGGCATTATGAGTGCCCTGATGGTAAACGCGGAGGTAAACTTCAATGAACTGAAGGAGCTGCTTGATATAACCGATGGTAACCTTGCAAGCCACCTCAAAACACTTGACGAGTCCGGAACCATCAAAGTGCAAAAGGGGTTTATCGGCAGAAAAACTAATACCACTTATTCGGTAACGAAGTCAGGTGAAAAAGCCTTCAAAGCCCATATCGCGGCATTGGAAGTAATGATCAGATCAACAAAATAATTTTTTTTATACTTATACTTTGAAATACAAAGCTCTTTTTATTTATGATATTTTTTAAATCCATATTTTTAAGTTTCACCTTATGGGTTTTAACAGCGTTGCTCAACTCAGTGCTGAACGGCGCCTGGCTGTCTTTTTTTTCAAATGGGTTTAATTACTGTTTTTATTAAGATCCAACAGCGCAAAACAACTTATTATTTATTAAGGGTAAATGCATGGTTTGCCATAATATTGCTGGTAGCAGCATCCTGCATACACTGGGATGAAACCATTGCAAAATACAACCTGGCAAGAAAGGATACTATTGCCCAGGATGTTAAATTTCTCCTTTCACTTTCTGATAAGGTATTACCACTTTTGGAAAAAAATATAGATGTACTGGATAGGAAAGACAAATCCGGAATGAATAGGGAAGGTGAATATTATTTCCAGTCTGGGCTTACCCAAAGGCAGGTTTTTGAAAACCGGAAGAATGAATTTTTCGCTACCCAAAAAAGATATACCTGGTTATCCTGGAACAGGGCAGATGATGATATAAAAAAAGAACTCGGGGAAGTAAGACGCACTTCCTCTTTAATCAAATAAAAAATATTTTATGACAAAGCAAATATTGAATCGCCGGATTGCCCTTATTGGCGGGGCTTTACTTGTATTGCCCGCATGTTTTTTTGTATTGGAGGCATTATTGAATTATGGACTGGGGTATCCGGCATTATGGCAATTGATCGCTCCGATATTTGATAAAGCAGGTATCAGGCAATTGGGATGGAATATAAACCTGTTGATTTTATTTGGTCTAATCCTGGCAATCGTATGGAATTTTTTTTCCGTTGTACAAATTAAATGGAGCAATGAAAAGGAGCGGATACAATTAAATTTAAGTATCCTTAAGCATTGGTCCAATATAGCGGTGGACATGGTATCCCTAATGATTTTGGCCATATTATTTGCTTACTTGATTGGAGAAAACTGTAATTGAATTATTTATTGATTTTAAATTTATAAACAATGAAACAGCTTTGGTTTAAAAAAACAGGTTGGGTATATTTGCCCATTCACCCGATAGGATATTTAGTAACTTTATTGGGTGCTATTTTTATGGTACCGGTTACAATGGCAATTATTCGAAACGGTCATTCCGTATCCGATGATTTGTATGAAATGTTTGTGTATGGCACCTGTACGACATTTTGGTGGAAATGGGCGGCAGAAAAAACAAGCAGCTAATATTCACCGGAAATATAAATAAATACTTTTTTTTCAATACGGATTTTTATGAAATTTATCAGGTCCTTTGGCCATGCATGGCATGGCATACAATATTGCTATAAAACCCAGTTTAATTTCAGGGTTCATTTAACAGTATTGATAATGATTATTACCGCGGGCTTTATTTTAAAAATCAGTAATACCGAATGGCTTTTTATAATTGGTTGTTCAATGCTTGTATTGGCACTCGAATTGCTAAACACCGCAGTTGAAAATTTGTGTGATACGGTTACAAAGGATTTTCATCCTGCCATAAAAATTATTAAGGATGTATCGGCAGGAGCGGTATTAATAGCAGCAGTTGGAAGTATAATAACCGGCATCCTTATTTTTTTTCCTAAAATAATCCATCTGTTAAATTTATAACAATGATAAAATTATCCGGCTTTCAAAAATTATTGGTTGCATTTATTCTATTTATAACCGGCATGATTATTTGCAGGATAATGTATTCAGGCAGTATCCGTTTTATTTTTCTTTTATGGAATTTATTTTTAGCCTGGATCCCATTCCGGTTAAGTTTATTTCTCACCGGCAAGGGGAAGGCGAATAAATGGCAGTCTGGTTTTTTATTAGCCGGATGGCTGTTGTTTTTTCCCAATGCATTATACATCATTACCGATCTCATCCATCTTGAAGCGAAGACCAATGTGCCGGTATGGTATGATGCTGTTTTATTATTCACCTCGGCAATTGCCGGATTGATGATGGCCTTTGCATCTTTAATTAAAGTGGAGGGATTTTTCAGCAAGAAAATTAGTAACTCCGCCTCCAACAGGTTGATTGTTCTCTGTTTATTTATGGGGTCCTTTGGTGTATATCTTGGCAGGTTCCTGCGTTGGAACAGTTGGGACATTATCACAAACCCATACCAGTTGGCCAAAGAAATAGCCGTCCGTTTTTTCTTCCCAATTGAGTATTACCGCACCTGGGCCATCACGCTGCTATTAACCTGTATGTTCAGCCTGCTTTATTTTGCCATGAAAAAGCTGAATGTGTATAGTTCCCCGTTAAACAAGGGCGCCACTATTATTGAGTGAGGTAAAGTGTAGCCAGTCTTTAAAAGGTTGGCTACATTTGAATCCAATGCCGTTCATATATAACATAAACATTTTTTAAACCAATAATTATTACTCACTTTTGCAGAGCAATCATTATCAATATTTCATTGCCTGTCCGCAAAAAGGGAAAGGTTAAAAATTCATCATTTACGTGATAGGTGTATTCAAATCCAATAATCCTTACAATACATTTCTGTTATTGGTATATGGGCTGCTGCTTAAACTTCCAATATTTATTCACCCGGTAGTGGCTATTCCCCGGCAAACGGATGGCTTTCTTTTTAAAGCCTTGTTGTTTCAACTTTCAGGCGTTGGAAAAAATTTGCCGGTGATTTATTCGTTGCTTACTTTGTTATTATTGTTCACCCAGGCTATTTCCTTTAATGCGCTGGCAAATGGGCAACGGCTGATGCAAAAGCCCAATTATCTTACGGCCATGGGATATTTATTAATTACTTCCCTGTTTGCGGAATGGAATGTATTTTCGGCCCCTCTTATAATTAATACTTTATTGATATGGGTATGGTCGGGCATGAGCAGATTGAACAATGATCAAAATCCCAAGACATCGCTTTTTAATATAGGCATTGCCATTGGCCTTTCATCATTTTTTTATTTTCCATCAATTGCATTTGCCGCACTCATTGTATTTGGTTTGTTGATAACAAGGGCGTTTAAAATAACGGAATGGGTGGTGGCGCTGCTGGGCATCATTGCACCCTACTATTTTTTATTGGCTTATGTATTTATTACCGATAAATGGCAGGGCTATCAATTACCGGGGGTGGCAGTTACATTTCCCCATTTTTATGAATCAAGGTGGGCATTGGCTGCCATCATCATTGTACTTTTTACCTGTGTAACCGGCTTTGTTTTTATACAACAAAATTTTCGGCGTCAATTGGTGCAGGCACGCAAAAGCTGGAACCTGATCTTTTTATATTTGTTGATCGCATTATTTATTCCATTTATTAATGCATCGCATTCCTTTGTTTATTGGATTCTTTGCGCCGTTCCCATATCAGTAATTGCGGCAGCCGGTTTTTTATATCCCACAAAAAAATGGTTCCCGCTGATTATACACTGGACCATAGTCGCCTTTGTAATCGCATTCAGTTACTTCGTTAAATAATTAAAATGGTATTTGTACTTTTGCAGGATTCATGTAATAAATAAACCAGTAATATGAAATTTGGCGTTGTTGTTTTCCCGGGAAGTAATTGCGACAGGGATGTAATAGAAGCCTTGCGGATTGGTTTAAAACAGGAGGTAATTGAACTTTGGCACAAAGACAAAGATATCTCCATGTTTTCTATTGAAGACTGCATTGTATTGCCCGGCGGCTTTAGCTATGGCGATTACCTGCGTTGCGGCGCCATAGCAAAGTTCAGTCCTATGATGCAAAGCGTGATTGAGTTTGCGAATAAGGGTGGCAAAGTGTTGGGTATTTGTAACGGATTTCAGATTTTATGCGAAAGCGGCTTACTGCCCGGGGTGCTGCTGCGCAACAGCAACCAGCAATTTGTTTGTAAAAATGTATTTATAAAGGAAGCCGCCGCTGAAAATTGTGAGGCTTTAAAAATTCCGGTTGCGCATGGTGAAGGAAGGTATTTCGCGGATGATAAAACGCTCGAAGAATTGGAAATGCACCGGCAGGTTATTTACCGCTATTGCGATGATAAATGTATCGTGAATGCGGAGGGCAATCCAAATGGATCCCTTCACAATATTGCGGGTATCTGTAACAAAACCAGGAATGTGTATGGCATGATGCCACATCCGGAAAGAGCCTGCAATACCTCTTTATGCAATGAAGATGGAAGAAAAGTGTTTGCCCACCTCTTTCAGCTAAACTAATGTTAAATGAACACAATGTATAAAAGTGAAAGGTTCTTTAAGATGGTGATTTGTAACTTTGGTATAAATAAAAAACGGACATGAAGAAAATTGTTTTAGCCATTGTAATGATAATGGTTTTTGGCTTTGTAAACGCCCAACAAAAAATTAGCTGGGGCTACACGGCAAAGAAGTTGGCGAATAACAAATACGAGATACATATTGTTGCTACTCCTCCACAGGGATGGCATATATATTCGCAACTTACACCAGATGGCGGGCCGGTGCCTACTACTTTTAAATTTAATAAAAATGCCCTGGCATCGTTGCAGGGAAAGGTGAATGAAAAAGGGAAAGTAATTACTTACTTCGACAAAAATTTCAAGGTGAACGTAAAGTATTTTGAAGGCAAAGCCGATTTTGTACAATTGGTTACAGTAAAGGGAAAAATAAAAACAAACATAAGTGGTGAAGTGGAATCAATGATATGCAATGACAGGATATGTATGCCACCCACTACTGAAAAATTTAATATTGCGCTGAATTAAACCGGCACTTTCAAAAATGAAAAAATATAAACCGCTTTTAATTATATCCTTATTTTTTTTATCGCTTTCTTCAACTGCACAGGACAAACAACCTGTGCAGTTTAGTTTTGAAAAGCAGGATAATGGAGATGGTGAATTCGTTCTTAAAATAAAAGCGGTGCCCTCTAAAGGCGTGCGGCTTTTTTCCATTCAAAAAATATCGGGCGACCTGCCTGTAAATACAACCATCAATTTTGATTCCGCTATTATAAAATATTTAAAGGATAGCATTATGGAAACCGGTGCGGTTAAAACCGCACCCGACCCTTCACTGAATAATGTGGTCACCAGGTTTTATACCGATTCCGTAGAATGGCGGCAGAAAATAAAATTAGCGGTTGGCGACAGCATCCGTATAAAAGGCCGTATCAATTATTATTATAAAAAAGGTGAAAGCATTGAATCGGGTGAAGAGCCGGTGTCCATTCAATTCCAGTTTAAAAAAGCCGGCTCCGGCGATCTGGTAGCCAACAGCTCTGGTAGTTTGAAGGCAAAGTCAATGTGGGCATTATTATTGGCAGGGATTTTTGCCGGATTGATTGGCTTTCTAACACCATGCGTATATGCCCTGGTGCCTATCACTATCAGTTTCTTTACCAAGAGAAGCAAGACTAAAATACAGGGCAAAAAGAATGCGCTTTTTTATTCAATTTCAATCATTTTGATTTACACATTAGTTGGGGCTTTGGTAGTTACTGTGCTACCAAAAAACGCATTGAATAATTTATCCACCAACTGGATATTTAATGTATTCCTTTTCCTGCTCTTTATTATTTTTGGCGCTTCCTTTTTGGGTGCGTTCGAAATTAACCTGCCTGCTTCCTGGTCTAATAAAATTGATAGCAAAGCGGGTATTGGCAGCTACTCCGGTATTTTCTTTATGGCTTTAACGCTGGTGATCGTGTCCTTTAGTTGTACCGGCAATTTTGTCGCCTCACTCCTTGGGCTATCTACCGCGGCTGGAAAAATGGCGCCAATCGTAGGGATGTTTGGCTTTGGCTTTGGGCTTGCCCTTCCCTTTGCCATCTTCGCGTTTTTTCCATCCATGTTAAGTTCATTAGGCAAAAGTGGTGGCTGGCAAAATGCATTAAAAGTAGTTCTTGGCTTTTTAGAGCTTGCCCTGGCACTTAAATTTTTAAGCAATGCGGATCTTGATAAAGGCTGGAGATTACTAGACAGGGAGGTATTTATTGTTTTGTGGATCGTGATCTTTGTATTACTGGGCATGTATTTGTTGGGCAAAATCCGTTTCAAAAATGATAGTGAAAGGCCAAAAAATGATTTTGGTTTGGAGTTTGTTTCGGTATCCAGGTTATTCCTGGCAATCCTTTCTTTTGCTTTCGCGGTTTATCTTTTTCCTGGCCTTTGGGGTGCGCCATTAAAAGCGGTTTCAGCTTTTGTTCCACCAATGGGCACACAGGATTTTAATACAGTTGGCGCCAGGGATAATACCGCGGCCATGGCAAACCCGGAAGAGAATAAAAACATTTTGGCAAAGCCCCCTCAAAAATATGTAACGGACCTGAAAAAATATGAACCCGGCGCGGCCATCAATAATCAGCTTGTAATTTATTACGATTATGATGAAGCATTAGCCGCTTCCAAAGCGCTAAATAAACCGTTGATGATTGATTTTACGGGTATTCAATGTGTGAACTGCCGTGAGTTTGAATCAAAAATATGGATTGACCCCGAAGTAGGTCGGCTGATGAAAAATGATTTTGTGGTTGCCTCCTTATTCAGCGATTATAACGCCGAGTTACCTGATGAGGAAAAAAGATTCTCTCCTTTACTCAATGGGAAAATTGAAACGGTAGGAGATAAGTATGAAGACCTGCAGCAACGGTTAATAAAGGCTTCCGGCCAGCCCAATTATGTGTTTGTAGATAATAATGGTAACCTTTTGATTGATGGTGGATATGGGTATGATGCTACAAAAGGGCCAAAAGATTTTATTGCTCATTTGAACAAAGTGAAAGGATTGTATAATAATAGCAATCCGTAAATTACGCATACCTTTCGCCTTAATCAGGTTCGGGACTCTTACTTAATATTTATTTGATATGCCAGCAACTACTTATAAAATCGACATTCTAAAAAATGAAATGATAGGCGCAAAAGGCCTGAAAATAAATCAAACCATTTATCTGGCTGTTTTTTTATTCATTGCTATTTTCTTTGTTATTTATAATTTTAGCAGCATCGGTACCTGGAAAAATTATCCTATTGCATTATTCGCTTTATTTGGTGCGCTTAGGTTTTATTTGGAATTGGCTGGTAAATGGATTTATAAGCGTTATATCTCAATTAACATAAATTACATGCAATGGCAAAGAGGCAATTACAATTTTGCCAAACTCAGGTGGTCACAAATCAGTGAAATCAATATTGACCATTCATCCGTTAATTTTCTTCTTTTGAAAGGAAGAACAAAACATTTGTCCTTTAAAAACATCTCCATTGAACAGATTGCGGAACTTAAAAAAAAACTAAAATATTTTTCTTCTGAAAATGGTATAAGATACATCTCAATATAACTATTAAACGATCAAACTGGTAGGTAAAATGTATTTGCATAAAATGATACTTATTAACTCTTATGGTAAATAATGGCCGGTACAAATAATTAGTTTATTAAAGTATATAACAGTTGTGTATTGTTCGGGATGAATTCTAAATCTACAGGATAAAAGTTCTTTCAATTTATTGTTTGTTTATAATTGAAAAATTGTGAAGATGAAATACATAGCTTTTTATAATCGGCAGCTTTTATTAAAGGGGTAAATTTGCTAACCCCGGTGGAGAAGGGTGGATGATGATTAACAAATAATGCCTAAAAGGATAAAATATATTGGCAAAGGGCAATACCAGATGCTGGGGGTATGTCATTAAAATAAAACCCTGAGCGGACGAAATGAAATATTAAAATTAATTTAGTAACTATTTTTTTTAATGAAAGTGCCTTGTTGGGAATTTATTAATTTTCACATTTTCACATTTCCATATTTATTATGATCCGGGAAAAATTTTCTCTCAAAAAATATAACACCTTTGGCATTGATGTATATGCCCGCTATTTTGACAGCTTCAAAACTGTGGAGGAATTAAGTGAACTGCTGGAATTTAAACAACCGTCAACCACCAAACAACCTTCCACCTTGATCCTCGGTGGTGGCAGCAATATTTTATTTACCAAAAACTTTGATGGGCTTGTTTTAAAAAATGACATAAAGGGAATTGAAAAAATAAATGAGGATAAGGAGTATGTGTATGTTAAAGCAGGCGCGGGGGTCAACTGGCACCAGTTGGTGGTTCATTGCATAAATAATAACCTGGCCGGAATAGAAAACCTTTCGCTGATACCCGGCAATGCCGGCGCATCGCCTATGCAAAATATCGGTGCTTATGGCGTAGAAATAAAGGATGTGTTTTTTGAACTGGAGGCATATCACCTGAAAGAAAAAAAATCAGTGATTTTCAATTTAAAAGATTGTGAATTTGGCTACAGGGAAAGCGTGTTTAAACGAAAATTTAAAAACCAGTTTGCAATTACAAGTGTTACCTACCGGCTTAATAAGAAGCCCGTGTTTAATACATCTTATGGCGCAATTGAACAGGAGTTGGAGGCAATGGGTATAAAGGAAAAAAGCATTCAGGCTATTTCACAAGCAGTGATCAATATAAGGCGCAGCAAACTGCCTGACCCTGCCGAAATTGGTAATGCCGGCAGCTTTTTTAAAAATCCTGAAATTAAGGAAGGTACCTTTGAAATGCTAAAAAATAATTTTCCGGCAATAGTTGGTTATAAATTACCGAATGGAAATATTAAACTGGCTGCCGGCTGGCTAATAGAGCAATGTGGCTGGAAAGGATACTGCAAAGGCGATGCGGGCTGTCATGCGAAGCAGGCATTGGTATTGGTAAATTATGGCAATGCGAAAGGTGAAGAAATTTTTGCATTAAGCGGTGAAATCATAAATAGTGTTTTTGGAAAATTTGGAGTAATGCTTGAAAGAGAAGTAAATATTATTTAAACAAGGTTGCCAACCTCCAAAAAGTTGCCAACTTTACACGAATGGTGCGAAGTTCCTATAGCAAAACATATTTCTTAATAAATAATTTGATTACTATTAGTTCCACCCTATACGCTGCATTTATAACGCTTCGTTCAAAAGTTGCATGGCTATTGTAGGTGGTAATTTTTCTTCCTTAAGAAAATATTTACTCTCAGGGTATAACTTTTAAAATTACCCAAACCCCTTGGGATCTTGGAATAACGCGGTTGGGGTAACGATGTGTAGTCGAAATTAATATTAAATGGCATTTTTGTCAGGCGATACAAAGGAATTTGAATACCCAGTCCATAGGTAATACTCTGTATTTCACTTTTGTTATAATCAGGCAGGCCGTAATTGTAAACTTTCTCTTTATAGTAACCAACACGCAAGGAAAGTAACTCACATACAATTACTTCTCCTCCTACTCTTACCGCCGACCTATAGACAGAGTTTAGAAGCATTTGATATTCGCTCTGTGCCATTATGGTCAAGAGCTTAAAACTATCAATTATATAAGGTTTGTTAAAGATTAAACTATAATTTACACCGTACCTGGTGATTACCGGTAACTTATACTCAGTAGTGATTCCACTAAAAGTGGCTGTAGTTTTTCCGTAATTGAAATTACTGATACTTGCTCCTACTTTGATTGTTTGTTGATGATTTTCGGATTTGGATAACTTGATATTCTTGATTAAACCAAAGTCAACATAAATTGATTTACTTAATTTATCAACGCCTGGTTCCCAGACAAAATAGTTTGCATTTAAGCCCACTAATAAATTTTTAACTATTTCAGAAGATATTGTCAAAGTATTATTTTCAGTGTAAGGAGTTTTTTTCGCATTTATAATTAGAGTTTTGCCCCAATTAAATTGATATTTAGAAAGGGCGACTTGTAATTTTTTACCTATTCCAAAAGCCACGCCGTTAAAGGTGTAATAGCCTTCTGTTAAATAAAAGCCAGGTGGCGTATATGAGTTAATAATTGCCAAACCTTTTAACGACGCTATACCCGCAGGATTGAAATAAACAGATGCTAAATCTCCATCAATGGAAGCGTATGCCTTTCCCATAGCCTCCGCACGGGCACTTGGTTGTCTGCCAAAAAAGAATTCAGGCAAAACAACCGGCGCATATTGGCTAAATGCGAAATTTGAAATGGTTAATAGAAAAACAAATATTAATATTCTTATGTTAAAACGCCAACTGTTCAAATTGAAAACTTTATAATTACCCATAATGAAATGCATTTACGGAATTTAGGAATTCATTGCTGTTCTTAGCAATATAAAAATAGGGTGAAAATACAAAAATAGGGCTTAATAAACGTAAACTAAATACACCCTTGGCTGTTCAAATAATAGGTTTTCGTACATTTGAAAAGAATTTAAGCTGCCCCGTTTTGCGCATATTTTATGCCATTACGGG
>JAVHOI010000060.1:15342-17472 GCA_036169975.1 Ferruginibacter sp.
AAATCATCTTCGGTAAAAGACTGGGCGCCCATATTAAGCATACTTCCCATCAAATCTTTAAACTCAATTTTTCCATCCAATACTTTTTTGCTGATGAGTGAGTAAGCGGCGAGGCCATGCAATACAAATTCCATCAACAGGGCATTTTCTTTTTCACTGGCTGCCTTATAATATTTTTTTACTACGGCATGCAACCCATCCACTTTATACAAAAGTTGTACTTTATCCTCGTCCTTTGTTTCAAAAAATACATCAAGGTGTTTACCGCTGTCGAACCAGCGGGTAATGGATTTATATGGATTGTCTTCAGCGGCCGCATCCTTTGTTCTTTTCTTTTTCAGTTTGTCGGGGTTGGGGAAGTATTGGCTGAAAATGGTACGGGTGGCTTTCTCCAGTAAATTAAAGGCCACCTGGTAAGGGCCTTCCTGCTCCCCTTCGTACACCAATTCTATTTTGCCGGTTATGGAAGGAATGATACCTATTAGGTCGCTGATCCAAACCTGCGTTTGTTGTTCATCGTTGATGATGGCTCTTCGTTCCGCCGCACTCACCGCATTTTCATAAGCCGCGATGGTAAGCCTTGCGCTTACGCCGCTTTTTTTATCTACCAGCTCGCTGCTCCTTGCTTCAAATGAAACCTGTTCTATCAGGCGTTTTACCAGGTCGCTTACATTTACCCTTTTCAATTGTTCTTCGTAAATATTGGCTTCCTGTTCGGTTATGGCCAATGCGGTTTCAATTGATTTTGGATAGTGCGTAAGAATTTGACTTTCGATACGGTCTTTCAATGGTGTAACGATACTTCCCCTGTTGGTGTAATCTTCGGGGTTGGCGGTAAATACAAACATCACGTCCAACGGTAAACGCAATTTAAAACCACGTATCTGTAAATCACCTTCCTCCAATATATTAAATAAAGAAACCTGTATCCTTGCCTGCAGGTCGGGCAACTCGTTGATCACGAAAATGCTCCGGTTGCTGCGTGGGATGATGCCATAATGCAGTACCCTTTCATCTGCAAAACTTAATTTTAAATTCGCCGCTTTAATGGGGTCAATATCACCGATCAGGTCGGCCACACTCACGTCGGGCGTGGCTAATTTTTCGCCATAGCGCTGGCTGCGGTGCAACCAGTTGATGGGTGTTTCATCTCCGCATTTTTCAATCAGGTCAATGGCATATCTTGAAATTGGCTGCAATGGGTCATCATTAATTTCGCTGCCAGCTACTACAGGGATGTATTCATCCAGTAATTGCGTCATAAGCCTTGCCATCCTGGTTTTGGCCTGCCCGCGTAAGCCTAAAAATAAAATATTGTGACGCGATAGCAATGCTCTTTCCGTATCAGGTATCACCGAATCTTCGTAGCCTAATATTCCGGGGAAAGCATTTTCTTTTGCCTTTATTTTTTTGATCAGGTTGTCGCGGATCTCGTCTTTAATGCTTTTAGAAACGTAGCCGCTCTTCTTTAATTCACCTAAAGTATTTGCTTTATTATTCATTATTATATTTTTCAAGGCTGATTAGCCGTTTTGTTTTTTATGCCGTTTAGGCGTTTAGTCGTTTTTTTTCTTTTTAAATTGATATTTAATACGGCATCTGAATATTTTAATGACGTCCGGATTTATTGTACGCAATATCTGCGTATGCCATCTTTTATCAGAGCCGTATTAAAGTTGATGACAAACCCTACATGCAGGCCGGTTAATTTTAAGTGACTTAATATTTGTGCCTGCCATATTGGATTTACAATATCAACTGCTTTTAATTCACAAATAATTTTTTCATCAGCCAGCACATCTAACCTTAATCCTTCATCAAAAACCAATCCATCGTATTTAATGGGAAGCTTTACCTGCCGTTGAAAGTAAATGTTTCTTTTAGATAGCTCATGACAAAAACATACTTCGTATATCTGTTCCAGCAATCCCGGGCCAAGTTCTTTATGCACAGCAAAAGCCGCATCTTTTATCTGTTGGCACAGCCATTCTTCTTCATCAGTAAGTTGATACATATTGCTTTTTTAGAAATTAAGTTATATGCCGTTTAGGCGCTAAGACGTTTATATAAAAAATAATTAAGTTATATGCCGTTTAGGCGTTAAGACGTTTATATAAAAAATGATAAAAC
>JAVHOI010000060.1:17572-20682 GCA_036169975.1 Ferruginibacter sp.
CGTTAAGACGTTTATTTAAAAAATAATAAAACGCCCTAACGTCTTAACGGCAAATGAATCCGAATGGCGCTATTAATACACCGTCTTCCGCTTTCCACTTTCAAAATCCCTGAATATAAACGCACCCAGTTTATCAAGCGAGGCGAAGAACGCCTTTCCATTATTTGTTTCCGTAAATTCGGTTACAAATTTTTGTAAATATGGATCGGAAGCTATCATGAAAGTGGTAATCGGTATTTTTATTTTTTTGCATTGAATGGCAAGGCTCATACAGCGGTTTAAGATTTTTCTATCCACACCAAAACTATTTTTATAATACTTCGTTCCTACTTTTAAACAGGTAGGCTTGCCATCGGTAATCATGAATATTTGCTTGTTCGCATTTCTTCTTTTGCGAAGCAGGTCCATCGCAAGCTCCAGCCCGGCAACAGTATTGGTATGATATGGGCCTACCTGCAAATAGGGAAGGTCTTTCACTTCAATCGTCCATGCGTCATTGCCAAACACTACAATGTCTAATGTGTCTTTGGGATATTTTGTTTGTATCAGTTCACTCAGCGCCATGGCTACTTTTTTGGCTGGTGTAATCCGGTCTTCGCCATACAAGATCATGGAGTGGCTGATGTCAATCATCAATATGGTGGATGTTTGCGATTTAAAATCCGTTTCTCTTATCTCCAGGTCGTCTTCATGCAGCCGGAAACTTTCAGCGCCATGATTGATTTGCGCATTTCGGATAGAAGCGGTGAAGTCAATTTGCTCCAGGGTATCGCCAAACTGAAAGGGCCTTGTTTCCGGATTGATCTCATCACCTCCGCCGGGTTTAAATGTGGTATGGTTGCCTTGCCTGGTCTTTTTTAATTTTCCGAATATTTCTTCGAGGCTTTTTTTTCGAATGCCCTGTTCTGTTTTTGGGGTAATTTTTATTTCGTCATTTTCTTTCTTCTCATCAATGTATCCTTTGTCCTTAAGGTCTTCATAAAAATCGCCCATGCCGTAATCGTTTTGGGTAAGATTATATTCTTTATCCAGTTCATTCATCCATTGCATGGCTTCGCCCACATCCCCATTGGTGTAGGTAAGCAGTTGCATAAAAATATCCAGTAATTGTTCAAAACTGGTTTTACCATTTTGATTGGGATCAAATTTGGAAAAGTTATATCCTTTCATAAAAAATTGCTTTAATCCTCACCCGTAATTAAAACGCATGAGGATTTTGGATTCGATGCGTTGCAATATAATTAAACATTCGGGTGTAAGGATTAGTTCGTTTGTTAAATTAAAAAACCTCCTGCTTTTGGCAGAAGGATTTTCTTATTTCGTAAAAAAAGTATTTATTTTTTGGAACTATCTGGCTGCTTTGTGGCAGGAGCAACAGGTAAATTATTGATAGCGCCCGGTATTTCGGTAGCCTTTGGCAATGGGTTTTTATACATCCCTTCTATTTGCTGAATACCCCGTAAAAAATTTGCCGCCTGCTCATTATCACTTCTAAACTGTTCCTGTTTACTTTCATCCAGGTTAGCGTAGTAATTGATCTGCTGCTCCAGATCCTTCTTTACGCTCCTGCCCACTTTCTCTGCCAGTAACGTATCGCCAGCTTTATAACAAGCCTCTAAAAATTGAAGTGATATGTAATCGTGTTGCTGAAAACGGGATACCATACCATAACTAAAATTTTCATCCAGCATACCTTTATCGCATTTCTGCAACATTTTCCTTGCTTCCTCTTTTTTGCCATTATCAGCCAGGTTGCCTGCTGCCTGTGCATAAGCCAATCGGATACTGCCTAAATGCCTCCTGTTTTCTTCATCAAAATAGACGCCTTTTACATTGGCATTGCCAAATACGAATTTGTTCATCATTTTGTCAACTACCCAACTTTTATTAACCTGGCCATTAGCCACCGGTACCAGCCTGTTGGTAAGGCCATCCTGGCGAAGGTATGCCCCAAAGCCAAGCTCACGGTATTCTGATGTAAAATAGATGGGCCTTTTCCATTTGTTGGCGGCTATCAGGTTTAAGATGGCCGCATCGTTTTTAAACAAGGCACTTTTTGGGATTTCAAATTTCAATTCTGATAGCACACTATCATCCGCATTCACCGTGCCATTCTTTCGGGCAAGGTCAACATCTACCGGAATGAAAACTTTTTTGGTTGGAAATACATTGAGCGTATCACCATTACGAAGTTCTATTTTAGCTGCTTCATCACTGCCTGCAAAATCTTTCATCATGGTATAAAGATCCATGTATTGATTAGGGTCTATGCCGGGCCTTGGGGCATAATATACCACATCTCTTTTAGCGCCCTCTATCAGTGCGGCGCTCCAGATGGGATCCATTGGATCACTTTTATTTACTTTATAACGTAGCTGGTTAATGTACCAGTCAGTGCCCAACAAACTTGAATTAACTACGCGGATATCCCTGCGTATGCCTTCCACTTCCTGCGCATACCATAACGGGTAAGTGTCATTATCACCAAATGAAATGACCAAGGCATTTGGCGCACAACTTTCCAGATAATCAATGGCAAGGTCTCTTGCCAGTACTTTTTTGCCACGGTCATGATCATCCCATTCCTGGCTGGCCATTAAAACCGGAACGGATAGAGCACAAAGGCCCGCCGCCACGTAATTGGCAATATTTCCGCCCAGGTATTTGGTAAATAATTCTTTCACATAAAGTACACCCAACCCGATCCAGATGGCAAATGCGTAGAACGAACCCACGAAGGCATAGTCACGCTCACGTGGCTGGTTACCTGCCATGTTTAAATAAACGACGATAGCTATTCCGGTAAAGAAAAAGAGTAAGCCAACTACCAATGCATCCCTGTTATCTTTTTTAAAATGGAAATAGATGCCTAGTAATCCAAGTATTAATGGCAGGGCAAATAGTTTATTATTCGCTTTATTGTGCTTCATGCTGTCGGGCATATATTTTTGATCGCCCAGCCTGGCATTGTCCCAAAACGGTATTCCGGTTTTCCAGTTTCCATCTCTAACGTTGCCCATGCTTACCCCCTGAATATCATTTTGCTTACCTGCGAAATTCCACATGAAATATCTCAGGTACATCCAGCCAAGCTGGTATTGCATAAAGAA
>JAVHOI010000061.1:0-4736 GCA_036169975.1 Ferruginibacter sp.
CGAGTATCCGGTTGGCGAATGTTTGAATTTTGCGCAATGGCTCCTGCAAATCATGGCTTGATACATAGGTAAATGATTCAAGCTCTTTGTTAGCGGTAATCAATTCCGCCGCCCGCTTTTCTTTCTCGTCATTTTGAAAAGCCAGTTCTTTGTTGGCAATGATTAACTCTTCAGCCCGTTTTTCTTTTTCATTGCTTTGAAGAGCAAGTAGTTTGTTGGCTTGTTCCAATTCTATTGTCCTTTCCTCTACTGCCTTTTCTAACTTAATTTTATTTTCTTTGCGTTCGGTAATATCTTTTTTGAACAACTCCTCTTCTTTAAATTGAAGCTGGGCCTTTTCTGTAATATCCTGGATAGAAATCAGGATTAATTTTTCTTCCCCTTTTTCTCTCATGATTTCGCTGGCATTCAATTGCATTACCCGTTCACCAATTTCCGGAAAACGATGCGATACTTCATAGTCTGTTATCTTTGTTTTTTGTGGTAGTATTTCTTCTAACAGTTCGTGTAGTTTGGCGATGTCCCATTGTTTGTTGCCAAGATCATATATTAATTCCCTTTCTGTTTCCTGCTCATTTACCCTGAATGTTTTATAAAAAGCGCTATTGGCTCTTTTTATCCTCAGGTTTTTATCAAGCACCAACAGTGGTACACGAACGGTGGCAATAATGGATTCCGTATAATTCCTTTCAGTTGTTACCTCCTCATTCAAACCAATCAATTCACGGTTTAAATCTGTAAGTTTATCATTGGTGGCCTGTAGTTCTTCTTTACTGCTTTCCAGTTCATCGTTCAACCCCTGCATCTCTTCGCCGCTACTTTGTAATTCTTCATTGGCGCTTTGCAGTTCTTCAAATGCCGCTTCCTGATCTTCGGTAATGCTAAGCATATCTATCCGCATTTGCGCTATCTCCATTTCCAACTGTTGAATGCGGAGTCCTTCTTTTCCTGTTTTTGTCCTGGCCGTTATTTTTTTATTGATGCCTGGTGCCTGCTTATTATCAGGTCCATATTTATCATGAAAAAGGATTAAATAGTGAGGCTCAGCCATGTTTGGTAAAGGCATGGCTTCGATAGTGATATTACGCTTGCTGCCATTTATCACCAAAGGGATATTTTCACTAATTACCGGTATGTTTTCCTTTTTTGCTTTATCCAAAATATGGCGCAGCTCAAAAGCCAACCCGTCTTTCGCCATGTTTAATAAATGATGGCTGGGCTTGCCCGGCGCCTGTTCCAGATAGTCAGCGGTACGTCCCCGAAAATGAACAATGTCCATCGCTTCATTTACCACAATGCCTGCCGGGGTGTATTTACCGAGTATAATATCATCAGCCGTTTTTTGAAAGTCGGAGGGCATATTTTTTATCGCTGAATTTTTTGGCAATGTTTCAATTAATTTATTAATGGTATCCGGATAGCCTGCCAAAGCATCAACAATTTCTTTGGGAAATTCGGTGGAGGAAATCAATTTGGATCTAATTTTATTTGGTTTCATTTAATCGAATTCATTTTACAACACAAAATCTTTTTGGGTTGGTTGGCATAAAATTATTGTCTTACTATCATTTAAAGTTGGCTTTGTTATAATTAAAGCATGATGAATGGCCGCTTTAAGTTTTGAAAATTCATTGGGCTTGCGAAGATAATGCTGTGCGCCTGCTTTGTAAAGGAGGTTTACAACCCGCTGCTCGAATGATGTGGAAAAAATGATGACAGGTATATGTTTTAGTTTTTCATTTTGTTTTATTTCTGATAAACATTGAAAACCGTTTTTGCGGGGCATGTTGAGGTCAAGAAAAAGAATGTCCGGTAATTGCAGGCCGTTTCTGTTGAGTAATTGCATGAGTTGCTCTCCATTTTGAACGGTTGTAAAATGAATGGAAAGGGGCAGTTCCTCTATTGCATCTTTAAAGAGCAGGCAATCATCCGTGTCATCATCGGCAAGAAGAACATTTTGATAATATAGTGGGGATAAAGAAGGCATGGTTTAAGATGGAATAACGATTAATGGTTTTTCGTGCTGAAAAATTATAAATATTGAACATTGCAAGTTAAATGAAAAACAGGTAGGGGGCAGCTATATTTACGAAGTGCCACTAAAATTGATTTTGAAGGATTGGTTTGATGAGGAGGGCGATGGGGGCGCAATCAATTTATTAATTCAATACTTTACTAAAAGTTGATGATTTTTTTACGGAAGTTTTTTTTGATTTGATTCTTGATTGATGTTATTATACTTCGCAGGTTATAAGGTTGTTCATCCCTTTAATTTATCCTCTGCCAAAGTTGGCACAAGATTATTATTTTACCTCTTGTACAGTATAGCAGGATTGGTTTTAATCTTTCAACAGACCTGTTTTAAAAAAAGGAGCCGGTAATTTTACTAAAGCCGGGTGTGGATGGATTTAATATTTCCCGCATTTCCCGATTTATATATCATTTCAATTTACATTTGTATTTGTATTTTCAATGTAGCCTGCCCGCAGGTGCTTTAGTTGAGAATGTTTTCTTACCAAAAAAATAAATGAAGTGTCAATTAAGGTTAATAAAGTAACGGCCGCTGGTTTACTCGTTGCTTTGGGAATTATTTACGGCGATATTGGTACCTCTCCCCTGTACGTTTTTAATGCCATCATTAATAGTAAGGAAATTTCGGAAACATTAATAGTAGGAGGGCTTTCCTGTATTATATGGACGCTAACACTGCAAACAACTATTAAATATGTAGTGCTTACCCTTAAGGCGGATAACAAGGGTGAAGGAGGGATATTTTCGTTATATACATTAGTAAGGCGGCAAAAAAAGTGGCTGGTTATTCCTGCCATGATTGGCGGAGCGGCATTAATAGCGGATGGGATGATAACCCCGGCCATATCGGTTTCTTCCGCCATTGAGGGTTTAAAGCAAATCAGTGCGTTTAAGTACATTGAACAATCTGAGGTAATCTATATCGTATTGGGCATTTTGTCGTTATTGTTTTTTTCTCAAAAGTTCGGGACCGCCTCAATTGGTAAATTTTTTGGGCCTGTCATGATGCTGTGGTTTGGTATGCTGGCTATACTTGGCATTATCCACCTGCATGACGACCTTGGTATTTTTAAAGCCTTTAATCCATATTACGCAGTTAAAGTATTAACTGTATATCCTAATGGCTTCTGGATATTGGGGGCGGTTTTTCTAAGCACTACGGGTGCCGAAGCCTTGTATAGCGATCTTGGCCATTGCGGGCGGGCCAATATCCGTTACTCCTGGGTTTTCGTAAAATCCTGCCTGATATTGAATTACCTGGGACAGGGTGCATGGTTATTAGCTAAATACAATGGTAAAGTAATAACCGATACCATGATCAAAACCGGGTTTAATCCATTCTTTGGTGTTATGAATGATCAGTTTAGATTGGTCGGAATTATTATAGCCACCTTTGCGGCAATCATTGCCAGCCAGGCATTAATCAGCGGTTCGTTTACCCTTATCAGTGAGGCCATCCGGCTCAATCTTTGGCCACGCATGAAAATTAATTATCCATCGGAGGCAAAGGGACAGTTATTTATTCCCGGCATTAATTTGCTACTATTTATTGGTTGTTGTGGCATTGTGCTTTATTTTAGATCATCCAGCGCCATGGAGGCGGCGTACGGCCTGGCAATTACTTTATGTATGTTGTCCACGTCCATTTTGTTTGCTAATTTTTTAGTGTCAAGGCGCACCAGGCCTGTATTTATTTATTTGTACCTGATTGTTTATCTAACGCTTGAAGGAGTCTTTCTTTTTGCCAATTTAGATAAGTTTCCTCATGGCGGTTATATCGCATTAATGGTAGGAGGCGGATTATTCGTTGTGATGTATGTGTGGTTCCGTAGCCGCAAAATTAAAAACCGCTATGTAGAGTTTGTAAGGATGGAAGAATATATTCCCAAACTGGAAGAATTAAGCAACGATATTTCTGTTCCAAAATATGCCACTCATCTGGTATATATGACAAGCGCCAACAACCCTAAGGAGGTGGAGCATAAAATCATTTACTCCATACTTAGCGGTAAACCAAAACGTGCGGATATATTCTGGTTTGTGCATGTGGATACCCTGGATGATCCGTACACCAGCGATTACATTGTAGAGCATATTATTCCAAACGATATCATCAGGGTCGAATTCAGGTTGGGGTTTAGGGTAGCCCCCCGTGTGAACCTGATGTTTAAAAAAGTGGTGGAAGAACTTGTGGCGAATAAGGAGGTGAATGTAACCAGCCGTTACGAAAGCCAGCAACGTAACAATGAGGTAGGCGATTTTCAGTTTGTAGTAATGGAAAAATTTTTAGCGCAGGATAATGAACTGCCCTTTATGGAGCGTATCATCATGCAGTTATATTTCTGGATCAAAGAAATTTCGTTAAGCGAAGAAAAAGGATTCGGGCTGCAACAAAGCAATGTAGTAGTAGAAAAATATCCATTGATAGTGACCCCCGTTAGTAAATTAAAACTAAACCGTATTTATATAGGGGAGGATGACTGATAACCGCCTGCCGCGGAAAATGATTTAAAAAAAATACCAGCGATTAAAATTATTGATTTATCAATATTTTCCTGCTGATTAGTAATTACAATTATAGGATTAGGTAGATTAAGCGCAAAGTGCATTTGATTAAGGTTTATTAATCGGTTGTTATGAATACTGCTGCTACGGCCTCGAAAAAATAGCGTTAAGAAAATTTAAAAGACTGGCGTTAAAAAATG
>JAVHOI010000062.1:0-1076 GCA_036169975.1 Ferruginibacter sp.
CTGTTGCCGAGATAAACCACATCCATGTAGTTAATATTACCATCGTGATTTACGTCTTCATATATCGCATCGCCGGGTTGAAAAGTATAATCGGTAGAGGGGTAATTAAACCGCATATAAACAATCTGTCCGTTAGGGCCCATAATAGGTTTTCCTGTACCGCTTTGGGCGACAGTGGACGCTTTATCACTATACACCCCCTTAAACTTATAACCGTAAAAAGAACCGAAGGGATTGTCCACCTGCAGCAGACGAAGGTATTGGCCCAACTGGGTTACATCACCTTTGCTACCTGGATAGAACTCGGAAATCTGGCGGATAATATTTTCGTTATGTGAAATATTGAAATCAAATCCAATACTTGCATTTTTGGTTTTATAGGGTGTAGTCCAAACAGCGATTTCCCAACCCTGGTTGTCTAATGTTCCCACATTCATGTTTACACTATTATAACCGGTGTAGGATGCAATCTGTAACCCATCAAAGTATAAATCTTTCGTACGGTTTCTGTATAATTCCGCATCTGCCCGTAAACGCCCCTGGAACATGGATAAATTGCCGCCCAGGTTGCTTCCATTAATGGTTTGCCAGCGGAGGTTTTTAAGTTCCATTGCAGAAGGGTAAACGCCACTTTGTCCTAAATAACTCCAGCCATAAGTTGAATACCTGTTGTAAAAAGTATAATCATACCGGGGCGCTTCACCACTTTGCCCATAACTCATCCTTAAACTTAATTCATCCAGTGATTTTATTTTACCCATAAATTTTTCACCTGAAATACGCCACCTTACTGATACGGATGGAAACAAACCATATTTATAGTTGGGGCCAAAACGGGAATTACCATCTCCACGCAACGCCCCGTTAATAAGGTATTTATCTTTATATCCATACTGCGCACTAATTACCGCACCCACGCTTCGGGTTTGCGACACATTGGAAATAGCCGCCAGCTCCTGGTTTTGTGTTCTTGATGCGTTGGAAGGATCAACCAGCAGGGAGGATGCGGTATTTGAAGTCATTGTTT
The DNA here is from genome assembly GCA_036169975.1 of Ferruginibacter sp. Classification (GTDB taxonomy): domain Bacteria; phylum Bacteroidota; class Bacteroidia; order Chitinophagales; family Chitinophagaceae; genus Ferruginibacter. The sequence continues at coordinate 1,028 of JAVHOI010000062.1, forward strand.
CCTGGCTTATCGCTTTAAAGTCGCTGGTAAGTATGCTTAAAAAACTGGT
>JAVHOI010000063.1:0-4707 GCA_036169975.1 Ferruginibacter sp.
CTGCATTCAATATTTTCTTTTTCCAATGCAAGCCTTACCTGTTCTCTTGTTATTCCATTTTTGGATTTTACAGGGTCTATTAAAACAGTGGTAAGCCAACGGTTACTAAAATATCCAACGGGTTCGTTTAAGAATGTAAATCCATCCAATGTTGAAAATGCATTTTTATAGAATTCATAATTACTCCTTCTTTGCACCACTCTTTCATCCAATACTTCCATCTGACCCCCTGCCAATTCCTGCGCATATATTACTCATCCTGTAATTGTATCCTATATGAAAATGTTGATAATGAGGAGCCGCATCCCTGGCCTGCGTTGATAAAAAAGTTGCCTTCTTTACCCATTCTAAATTTTTAGCAACAAATGCTCCGCCGCCTGATGTAGTAATTATTTTATTGCCATTAAAACTTAAAATACTTACATCGCCAAAAGTGCCACATTTAATATTTTTAATAGAAGAACCCAAAGCTTCCGCCGCATCTTCCATCAATGATATTTCATATTTTTTTGCAATAGCCTTTATCACTCCCATTTTTGCAGGCATGCCCTATAAATGAACCGCTATTATTGCTTTTGGTTTTTTGGTTTTTTGAATACGGCCTAAAATTGCTTCCTCCAGGAACACCGGGCTCATATTCCATGTATCTTTTTCGCTATCAATAAATATTGGTTTTGCACCGAGGTAAGCAATGGGATTAGCCGATGCGGAAAACGTCATGCTCTGGCAAATCACTTCATCACCCGTCTGTACACCAAATATTATTAAACCCAGATGAATGGCCGCCGTACCCGAACTTAAAACTGCTACATGAACGCCTTCACCCAGATATGTTGCGGGGTCAGTTTCAAAACCATTTACATTGAAACCTAATGGTGCCACCCAGTTGGTATCAAAAACTTCTGTTACAAATTGGCGTTCATTGCCTTTCATGTGGGGGAGAAGAGCCATATTTTAGCATTCATTTTGTGAAAGAAAATTTGTGATTTTCGTTTAAGTTTCGTTTATGAAGTTCCAGGTTAAAGGTGTTTGTTCTAAATATCCATTTTGAACCAGGGAATTATTGTTATTCCTGAACTTCTTTTTTGGATTTTTTCACCTGCATATATTACTGCTCCTTCTTTATTTCCTGTCATTTGGTTCCAGAAATTAATACCTTTAAAATAAGCGGAAGTAATAGTTTGGCCCGCTTTTATTTCAACCGGAAATAACCTTTCGCCATTATCAATTATTACATCTACTTCATTACCCTTATTATCTCTCCAGAAATATAGATTATCCGCTTCTCCCTTATTATAGCGCCTTTTTATCAATTCACTGATAATAAAGTTCTCAAATAAATTTCCTTTAAGAGGATGCAAATCCAATTGTTCTTTATTTTGGATCCCCAGTAAACTACACACCAACCCGGTATCATGAAAATACAGTTTCGGCATCCTCACTACTCTTTTATTAAAATTTTGATGATGGGGCTGTAATAAATGAATTATGAAACTACTTTCCAGGAGGCTAATCCAGGCCGCAATTGTTTTGCTATCCACTCCTGCTTCTATTCCCAGGCTGCTGCGGTTTAATAATTGCCCTGTACGCCCGGCGCAAAGTTTCAGGAAACGCTCAAATGCAGCCAGGTCAGTAATGTTTTTAATTAATCTTACATCCCGTTCAACATACGTTCTGAGATAATTAGGATACCATTTTTCAGGGGGAATATTTTGAGTATATACAGGAGGATAGCTTCCTTTATACATCAATGCATTTATTTCACCTGGCAACAAATCTGCAGCTTTTAATTCTGCAATTGAAAATGGCAACAAATACAAATAAGCAATTCTACCGGCGAGGCTTTGCACAATATTTTGCTGTAAAATAAAATTATTAGACCCTGTAAGAATGAATTGGCCCGGCTCAGTTGATTCATCCAATACTTGTTGCAAATAAGAAAACAGCGCGGGCGTACGCTGAACTTCATCCAAAATAGCACCATTGGAGTATTGCGCTAAAAAACCACGCGGATCATCTTGTGCAAAATTCCTGTGATCAGGATTTTCCAATGAAACATATTCTTTTTCAGGAAAACAAATTCGTGTTAAGGTTGTTTTGCCGGATTGCCGGGGTCCAACCACAGCAACCGCTTTGAATTGAGTGCTTAAAATTTTTAATTCATCCGATGAATCCCTTCTTATCATAATTCAAAAGTACAATTTAGGAATTGAATTCCGAAATTGTACGATTTATAAGATATGATATAAGGTTTTTAAAAGTAATTGTGTTCAAAAACTTCAGTTACAAATTGCCGTTCATTACCGCCCATGTGCGGCGAAGAAAGCAATATTTTTTCTCTCATGAAATTCAAAAACCATTAAAGATGGTTCGGCTTTTAGTTCGTATCGCGGTAACTTCATTCCATATTTTATTTTTCAAGTGTAAGCCATTTTTATTTTCTTAATTTTTAGGTCCCGGTTTCTTTTTAATAATATGCTAAAACGTTACAAAAATGATGTAAAAATATGCCTTTACACTTTTATTTTTATACACACAAAATATTTTCCACAACCCTTTCTAAATCTTCTCCCGTAAGGTTAGAACCACTAGGCAAGCACAGCCCCAAATCGAATAAATTTTCAGCAACCTTTTCTCCAAAATAAAGTGCATCAGAAAAAACCGGTTGCAAATGCATGGGCTTCCATATCGGCCTGCATTCGATATTTTCTTTTTCCAATGCAAGCCTTATGTTTTCTCTTGTTATGCCATTTTTAGATTTTGCAGGGTCAATTAAAACAGTTGTCAGCCAACGGTTACTAAAATATCCAACGGGTTCGGAGATATATGCACAAAATTTTCCAATATGTAATCATGGTCAACAGAAGCATTCATATTTACTATGCAATGATCGCCAATTTGCGTACCGGAATTAACAGTTACGACAGCCATAATTACTGTTCCTTACGCAATAAAACTTCTTTGTGAGATGGTGGATTTAGGATGAATAGCAATACCATATTCAGCATTTACAGAAGAAACAATTTTTCTCCTGATAGTATTATTACCTATTGAAATAATCAGTTTTTTATTTTGAATAAATGAAGCAGTTAATTTTTGAACCGGGTATTCTAATAAAAATTTTATAGATTCATTATCATCAAATAAGCCTTCAATTTTTATAACCTGTGATTCTAAAATTTCAATGATAACTTTAGCATGCCACTGGCACCGTATAAATACATAATTGCTTAATTAAATTTTCCCTTTAAATTTTTCCATAGTTGTCGCAGTAGCAGAATTAATTCCTTCCGATTTGAAAACTTTCTTAAAAGTGAGCCAAATAATTTTTACATCCAGGAGAAAAGGTAAATGATCCATAAAAGCATCATAATAAAACTTTATGCATCAATCATTTAGTACATCTTCAAGTAGTTTTAGTTGCAGCATGAATTTCTTTCTATCCGCTTGTTTAAGTTTATTGATATTTACCAACTTCCATTTTATTCCCGGATAGGCACTCCAATTTTTGCCACTCCATTGAGGATTCCCCTCTGCAAAACTTTTCAACAATGTTTTATCCTCAATCCGTAATCCCGAACGCACTACTTCTATTAATTGCAATCTGGCTGCCTCAAACAATTCATAGTTAAATTCTTCATCTGCCATACCACTAAATTGAATTTCAAGAACTGCTTTTTGATTTATAAGATTTGGTTGAAGGATTTCATGTATAGGGCGCTTACTGCTTAATAAACAAAACAAGAATCCATTGTGAATTTCTTCTGTGTATCCTGTATTCTCAAACATCTTATTGACATCAAATAAATCGCGGGGATGCTGCCTGTCGAGTGCGGCTACTATTTTGCCTCCAAAAAGCTGCCCGGCAGGTACTACCCGAATCTGGCAATAACTATCAAAAGTATCCTGTGCCTTTTCACAAAGGGTTTTGATTACCGGAACTCCATTCACTCCCCTGTTTATCGTATTTACTTCTACTTTTACCTGTGCACCGCCAAGTGAACAATGTAGTTTCAGGTCATCACCTATTTCCTCAGGTTCTTTAACCTGAATTGATGGAATCGCTTTTTTCAGGCGAATGCTTAATGCATGAAGTTTGCTTTCAATCTGTGACAGGTCATTCGCCCTGCTTCCAAAAGGAATATACGTAAGATCAATATCAACTGAAAGACGCGGCATATTGTGGTAGAATAAATTGAGCGCAGTACCTCCATGCAAAGCGAAATCATTCTCTTTGGCTATTTCCGGCAAAATACGCAATAGCAATGCCACCTGATTTCTAAATTTTCCATCCATTAAGCTAAATGTTTGGGAAGTGTTATCTCATATTCAGGTATCCACACACCGTTTGGCACTATGCTTCTTTTCCCCAATCCTAAATCTATTTTATTTAAATGCAATTGTTTAAACCACGCATGTCCCGATCTTTTAGCAAAATGAAGAAACAAACGTTTCACTTTAACTGAACGGCATTGCTCCAGCAAATCTTGTACTACACCTGGTTTCAGCAGGTTCAAACCTTCCATCAGTTGCATTGCTTCCTCCAAATCAAAATGGCCTGGCGTAAGGAAGAGGCATTCCATCATGGCTCTTGCTGCGCCAGAAATTAGCAGGTTAAATCCTTTTTCTTTAAAATCCACCAGGCCGGTATCTTCCGGCAGGAAGGAAGTAGTTATTAATACTGGTTTGGTATCCCAATTATTGTTT
>JAVHOI010000064.1:0-4694 GCA_036169975.1 Ferruginibacter sp.
CGGGCGTATTGGGTCAGTTGGGTTTAAAAATGCAGCATGCATTAAGGGCGTTTACAGCAGTGGATAGAAAAGTGATAAAGCAAACAGCCGAGAACTATCCCGAAACCACTTATTATAAAACTGAAGACCTCATCACTCAACTGGGAATTGGTGAAGCATTGGTTACCATGCTGAATGAAAAGGGGATCCCTACACCTCTTGCACATGTTATGCTATGCTCTCCACGCAGCAGGATGGATGTTTTAACCGATGTGGAAATTGACGGCATTGTTGGAAAATCAAAACTGGCTTCTAAATACAATCAGGCCATAGACTCTCAAAGCGCCTACGAAATACTAACCGCCAAATTGCAGGAAGCCACTGAAAATGCGCAGGTAGCGGAGGAATCGAAATCTTCCAATAAAACGGAAAAAGAGGAGCCTTCCACTTTTGAAAAAGTTGCCAACAACAGCATTGTAAAAAGTATGGTTCGTACCGCGGGTACTACTATTGTTCGCTCTTTATTAGGTTCACTTGGCCTTGGTGGCCGAAGCAGAAAGAAAAGTACCGGATGGTTTTAACAGGTTTGGTTAATCTTTGATTTTACAATAATACCTAATTGCGTATTGATTATTTTTGCCTATGCAAAAAGTTAAGTCTGTATTTAACCACCGCTATGGTCCCATTGCTGTAGTTGCTGTTTTGGTTTGCTCCATCAGCTTTGTTACCAGGGTAATATTATTCATACAAAGCTGGCCAAACCTGGAGCTTACCTTTATCCGTTTTTTGGCAATTTTTATAATTGGTTTTTTTTACGATCTGGTAGTGAGTAGTTTTTTTGCCATACCCGTATCCTTTTATTGTTGGCTGATGAAAGATTCCTGGTATCAAAAAAAATGGCAGCGATTACCAATATTCCTGCTGCTGTTTATTATCACTTTCATTTTGGTAGCAACTGCCGGTAGCGAAATTATTTTTTGGAACGAGTTTAATGTTCGCTTTAATTTTATCGCGGTTGATTATTTAATATATACCAATGAAGTATTGGGAAATATTTTTGAATCCTATAATATGCCATTAATTATTTCTGCAGTTGTGCTGGTGGCGGTTATCCTGTTATATTCAATCAGAAAAAAAATTATCGCTTCACAACAGGTGAGCATGCATTTTTTTCGAAGAACTGTTTTTTTCGTATGCTTTTTGTTAGTGCCGGTTGCCGGCTATTTCCTGGTTAATAACCACCTTAAAAATATCAGTAATAATAATTATGTAAATGAATTAAGTGGCAATGGCACCTATGAATTTGGCGCTGCTTTCTGGAACAACGAGATTGATTACCATCAGTTTTACAGGGAAAGAAACGATACCGCCAATTTCTTATTACTTCGTAAAATGTTGCAGGCGCCCAATGCCACATTTTCCACTGATCCATTAAGCATTGAACGAAAAATAGAGAATGACAGCCCGGAGCATAAATGGAATGTAGTTTTGATAAGTGTGGAAAGCCTGAGTGCGGATTATTTGAAATATTTTGGCAACCAGCAAAACATTACGCCTTACCTGGATTCCTTAATTCCTAAAAGTTTATTTTTCAGTAATTTTTATGCGTCCGGGACAAGAACTGTCAGGGGGCTGGAAGCGATTTCTTTAGCCATTCCACCTACACCCGGACAATCCATAGTTCGCCGCCCAAAAAATGAAGGGTTGTTTTCATTAGGCAGTGTATTAAAAGACAAGGGATACGATGTAAATTTTATTTACGGAGGAAACAGCTTTTTCGACAACATGGGCTATTTCTTTAGTCATAATAATTATAAGGTACTTGATAAAAGTAATATTCCGGCACAACTGGTGAACCATACAACGGCATGGGGTGTTGATGATGAAGCCGCTTTTAATTTTACCCTTACCCAATGTGATGGAAGTTATAAAAATGGGAAGCCTTTCTTTAATCATATTATGACGATCAGCAATCACCGGCCATATACTTTTCCTGATGGGCGTATTGATATATTGCCATCTTCTCACACGGCGGAAGGCGGGGTTAAATACACGGATTTTGCCATTCATAAATTTCTGGAAGATGCCGCTAAAAAACCCTGGTTCGGCAATACAGTTTTCGTCATCGTATCGGATCATTGTAGCAGAAGTGCTGGTAAAACAGATTTGCCGGTGAACCGGTATCATATTCCTTGTTTTATTTATGCACCGAAACTAATAATACCTTCAAATGAACAAAGGCTTACCAGCCAGATTGACCTGGCTCCTACATTATTAGGCTTGCTTAATGTAAATTATACCAGCCGCTTTCTTGGATTTGACATTTATAAAACCCCGGTTGAGCGGGACAGGGCATTCATCAGTACCTATCAAAATCTCGGATATATCAGAGATGGGAAACTGGTCATCCTCTCGCCCCAGAAAAAGTTGGCTACTTATCAGCCTGATTTTTTAACGGGTGCGGCTACACAAATGCCCGATGCGGATAGTCTTACAAATGAAGCGATTGCCTGGTACCAGGGGGCAAGCTATCTGTTTAAGAAGGGTAAATACAAATAATTGAATTAATAATCATAATACATAAGTTACTTAAAGCCAATTTCTTATCAGCTTTGCTGAGGTAATAAAAAAAAGGAACTAAAGAGTAAAATTAAAAGTTAAGAAAAACATTGTATTTTAATTAATTAGCACTTATCTTCGTTATGGTTTTTCATAGGATATTGGATTTTAAAGCGGGACTAGATTTTTATCTTGGTCCCTTTTTTATTTTTTGAATTCGTTGCTAAATATTTTGATGCAAAAAATATTTTAATTGCTCGGATTATTAAATATGGGCAATTACAATATTTCCTTCCTTATTGACCGACAGTTTTTTTTCTGCCTGTAAATAGTCAACCACTTTCCATAATTTTTCTTTTTTAAAATTTTTACCGCTGTTTAATAAATCATTTATTCCTACGGAATCCTGATTAACCAAATCAAGGATATAATGGGTAATTTGTTCAAACTCATCTTTACTGATTACCAGGGATTTTTTATTGATGCAATTATCGCAAATGCCACAGGCTTTTATAGCCGGATCATTAAAGTAAGCGCCAATAACCCGGCTCCGGCAGGTGATTGTATTAGCTATGTACCCAATGATGGCTTTGATCCTGGTTTCAAAATTTTCCTTTCTTTTAAGATAGTTTTCCAGGTTAATAACAAAGCTATCGGCATACATCCTGTTTAATAATAAAGTAATTTGTGGCGTATCTTTTTGAGGGGAATACTCTATTATGCCATATTGCTTTAATGACAACAATCCCTGCTTCACCTCAGCAGTTTTTTTTCTTAAAAATTTTGCTAAATCACTTTCATAAATAGTAGCAGGATAATCAAATACCCCTTCATAGCTGCGTAGCAATCCTTTAAGTAAAAGTTCATATTGCGGGAATTGTTTTTCAAAGTCTTCCAATTGTTTTCTATCCGTATTAAATACAAGTGAAGAAGGTTTAAAAAAAATTTCATTAAACCGTAAAATCCCTTCCTGTTCCAGAGCCTTGATAGCATAAGTAGCAGTAAGGATATTTATTTTAAAGGCTGTAGAAAATTCGGCTAAATCAAAATCATAACTGCTCCCTTCGCCTGTTCCAGCCGCTACCTGTAGGTGATTCATCACGGCGATATAAACTTTTTTTATTTCGGCTTTATCGGGATACCGGATATTGCTTTGTAATTGCATATCGGATATTTCCCGGTCATTGTACAATAAAACCGCATAAGCTCTTTTACCGTCACGCCCGGCCCTGCCAGCTTCCTGGTAATAATTTTCAAGGCAATCGGGAACGCCATAATGTATCACTACCCTTACATCCGGCTTGTCTATACCCATGCCAAAAGCATTGGTGCATGCTATTACCCTTGTGATGTTATTGATCCAGTTTTCCTGCTTTTTATTTCTTTCTTCATTGCCTAAGCCTGCATGATAATAATCAGCATTGATATTATTTAGCTTCAGCAGGTCGGCAATATCTTTTGTGTTTTTCCGGCTTTTGCAATACACGATTGCACTACCTTTAACGTTGTTTAAAATCTCCAGTAATTTATTTTGTTTGGAAACCGCATTAAAAACGCTATAGGACAGATTGGCTCTTTCAAATGATTGCTGAAAACGCTGTTGATCTTTTCCAAACAATAATTTTTCACAAATATCATCCTGTACCAATAATGTGGCAGAGGCGGTCAGTGCAAGAATGGGAACATTGGGTAAGTGTTCCCTCAATTTGGCAATGCGCATGTACGGGGGACGGAAATCATATCCCCATTGCGAAATGCAATGCGCCTCGTCCACCGCTATCAGGCTGATATGCATGGACGGCAAAAAATCAAGAAATAAATTTGTTTCTAACCGTTCCGGTGATACATACAGGAATTTATAGTTTCCATAAGCCGCATTCCGCAAGGTTTTTTTTACTTCTAAAAAATCCATACCGGAGTAAATGGATAACGCCGGTATCCCCTTTCTTTTAAGGCTTTCCACCTGGTCTTTCATCAATGCTATCAGTGGGCTTATTACAAGGCAGATGCCATCTTTTGCCAGTGCCGGCACCTGAAAGCATATAGATTTTCCACCGCCCGTGGGTAGCAAAGCGAGGGTATCTTTACCGGCTAATATGCTTTTGATAATATCTTCCTGTAGCGGGCGGAAATTATCGTAGCCCCAATTTTCTTTT
>JAVHOI010000065.1:0-4691 GCA_036169975.1 Ferruginibacter sp.
CAAAGCTGCCGTGGAAAGAAATTGTAATGGTGGATCCAGGTAAAACCGGAATTAAAATCTTACAACTTAAATTTATCTCCAATTACATAAAGCCGGATGATTACGGGATGGATTGCTTCAAAAAAAATTAGCCAACAGTTATAATTGAAGGCCCCCAAAAACGAATTTATCCACCTGCCCGTTTTCACCAATTTCATTTATATCAGCTATTAACAATCCCTTTGTAAACATGAAGGATAGTAAGGGATCTTATACGCATTCATAACCATTTAAAATTTAAGACCATGAAAAAGACAATTACAATTTTTGCAACCGCAGCCATATTATCAACCGCGTCTTATGCACAATACCATGAACAACGTGATAATAATTACGGAAATAACCAAGGCCGTGAAGTAGCAGTAAACAATAACCGCGACAGAAATAATTCCGGTTATGAAAGAAGTACCTATTATTTTTCCGCAAGAGAAAGAGACAGGCAAATATCTGCTGTTAATAACCGATACTACAGGAAAATTGAATCCGTTAGAAACAAATTCTTTATGGGAAGATCCAAAAAAGAACAACTGATTTATTCTTTACAATTGCGGCGTGATGCTGAGATACGTTCAATATTTGCGCAATTTAATGACAGGAGAAATCAATTTAACCGCGGCGATAACAGGTATGATGGTCACGATAAAAGGAATAACAGGTATGATGGCCATGATAAAAGGGATAACAGGTATGATGATCATGATAACAGGAACAACTGGTAAAAACAGAGGCAACATAAATAAATAAGCTCCGGATTCCCCGGGGCTTATTTATTGTAATCCAAACCTGGATTGAAGTTGGAATTCAAATTAAAAAAGGTAAACTGGCCTGGTAACAAAAAATTATTAGCCTTGATAATTCAGTTATAATTATCCTAACTTTCCTAAATGAAACATTTTAAATTCTACAGTAAGGAAGATATTTTGTCTGTTACAAAAATCCGTCGTTTTGAAACGAAATTAGGGGAACGTTTATTGAATATTGCGCAGGATGGTGATTGGATTGAAATGCTGAAACACTCCACAGCGAAGTATGTGCTGCTTGGAATACCGGAAGATATTGGCGTAAAGGCGAATTATGGCACAGGTGGTACAGATACCGTTTGGCTTCCTTTCCTATCTTCTTTTTTAAATATTCAGAGTAATGATTTTTTTACAGGTGAAGAAGTTTTACTGCTGGGCCATTTCGATTTTGGAGATATTAAATTCCTTATTGAAAACAATGCTTATAGCCCCGAAGAGCAGGTGGATGCCTACCGGCATGCGGTAAATATGATTGATGAGCAGGTGGAAAACCTTGTAAAAATAATCGCATCATTTAAGAAGGTTCCTATTATTATCGGGGGCGGCCACAATAACGCTTATCCGATAATTAAAGGCGTTGCCAAAGGATTGCACAAGGCGGATATGTTGCCACTTTCTCAAATTAATGTAATCAATCTGGACGCTCATGCCGACTTTAGAAATACGGAGGGCAGGCATAGCGGCAATGCTTTTCGATACGCTTCTGAAGATGGATACCTTGGAAAATATTGTATCATTGGCCTGCATGAAAATTATATTTCGCAGAATATATTAATGGATATTCACAATGACCCGTTTGTGGATTACATCAGCTATGAAGAAATATTTTTGCATGAAAGAAAAAATTTCATTCAGGCGGTGGCCCATTCAACCGGCTTTACGGAAGACACTTATACCGGTATTGAATTAGACCTGGATAGCATTGAAAATGTGTTAAGCAGCGCCGCTACCCCCACTGGTATTTCGGCTTTAAATGCGAGGCAGTTTGTTACTTTTGCCGCCCAGGATGCAAAGGCGGCCTACCTGCATATTTGCGAAGGCGCTACCCAGTTAACGGATGGCAGGAAAAATGAATCTACAGGAAAACTTATCAGTTATCTCGTAAGTGATTTCATTAAAGGGTCGGCTCAAACTTAGGTCAATTGAGCAATTGAGCAATTTCTTTTTCTTCCACAATTCCTTCTTTACGCCAAACCTGCTTTCCTTCCCTGAAAAGAATAAAGACAGGTAATGCGGTAACATTGTATTTTTTCAATATGTCCTCATCTCTTCCGCCATCAACTTTTACAAGGGTAAATTTATTAGGGTAATTGGTTTGAAGGTTTTTTAAAACCGGCTCCATTTTTTTACAGGGTGGGCACCATTCAGCGCCAAAATCTACCAATACCAATTTAGCCGAATTGACAGCGGTATTAAAATCATTTACGCTCATTTGCTTTTCATTGGATTTTCCTTCCACAGCTTTGTTTTCTGCCTTCCAGGCATTTATTCCGCCTTTCAATTCATATACCCGCAGGTAACCCATGTTTCTCATTTTATCGGCTGCAGCAGCGCTTCTGCCACCACCGAGGCAATAAACATAAACCGGCTTTTCCTTATCTATAAAACCAATTCTCCTGCTAAATTCATTTTCATCCTTCCAGTCGGCAAGCAGGGCATTCTTTAAATGACCGCTTTTAAATTCTTCCGCGGTTCTTACATCAAGCAACTGAACAGAATCCTTATTGCTTATACCTTTTTCAAAGTCACTAACCCCTAATACGGCATTTGTTTGCGCATCGCAGTTAAACAAAATTAAAAGTGGAAAAACGGCGCTTATAAGTTTTTGGGCTTTTTTCATTTATAAAAAGTTTGAACGAAGTTCTTAATAATTTCTGGTAAAGAGCGCTTTCTTTTGAATCCCTGAAGTTCAATTTATGGTTGATTTATTTTCGCCTGGCCTTTAAATTATTGAAGGATTAAAAAAAAGAAAACCACTTATTTTATTAAGTGGCTGAATTTATCTGGCGCCTGTTTGCCAATGCGGATTCGCCTGCTTATTGCGGAAGGCCGGTATTAAAATCGTGCCGCAAGGCTATACCAATAATATTATTTTTTCCTGGTTGATTTTAATTCCATGGTTTTTGTTTCTGTTCCATTCTTATTGTCATACATCTCCATTACCTGTGTATCGTTATCAATAAATTTCATTACCTGTCTTACCCAAACATCTTTTCCGGTCATTGGATCAACCGTTTTACCTTTTAAAGTGATTGTCTTCGTGGGTTCATCCCAAGTACCCTCCAGTGTCATTATTCCAGTGCCGAAATTATCAATCCATGAAGAGGTAATTGTTTTTTTTGCATTGTCGTATCCAATCAGCGACATCCCTTCAAAAGGCATTCCCATCATATTGCCGGTAATTTTAGACAACTGGTACCGGCCCCCCAATATCATTTCGTTTTTGGAGGTAGCTGTGGTTTTGGTTGGCGGGGCGGAGGGATCCATCCACATCGTTATTTCCTCATTCCATTCCCCATCATACTGGGCTATCATTTTATGTACTTCACCTGGTGTCATATAATTTTGCCAGGCCTTCATTTCCGCTTCCGTTTGTGCGTAAAGTTGGGAAAAGGATAATGCTGTTAAAAAGCTGATTAACGTGATAATTTTTTTCATGACTTATATATTTTAAGTCTCCAAAATACATTTTATTAATTTTAAATAAAAGCATATTAATACATTTTTTTCAGCCAACTGATCAAAGATAAAAAGGTAATCTCCGGCCTGTTATTCCTTTAGGATCTGCCATCCCAATAACCTATTTATGCACAGGTGTTTAAAACCCTTCCATTTTTCTCTATCCTTGTTTAACTATATTTGCATCATTGAAAAATTACTAAAAAAATTAGTAGCTTGCGGCTTCAAAAAAATAAATAACAGCTTTTACAATAATTCCAAAAGAAGGTAAAACCAAATAGAAGCTAAATTGAAAAACGTTTGTTGAAGAGTGCCCTGCCTGATTGCACAGGCAGACAGGGACGCAACGATGCTTAATAGAATTCATGTCGCCCGGGAACAAAATAAAAAAATGGCAGAAATAGAAAAAATTGAAGTTGATTATAACGAAGACTCTATCCGGAGCCTGGATTGGAAAGAACATATACGGTTGCGCCCCGGCATGTATATAGGTAAGCTGGGCGATGGCAGCAGCCCCGATGATGGCATTTATGTATTGATGAAAGAAGTGATTGATAACTGCATAGATGAATATACGATGGGGTATGGCAGGCATGTAGATGTGCGTATTGAAGGTAAGAATATTACCGTTAGGGATTTTGGCCGGGGGATACCATTGGGCAAGCTGGTGGTAGTAGTGAGCAAGATTAATACCGGCGCCAAGTACGACAGCAAAGCCTTTAAGAAAAGCGTTGGTTTAAACGGGGTTGGTATCAAAGCGGTAAATGCGCTTAGTGAATATTTTAAGGTTACGGCTTACCGCGAGGGAAAAGAAAAAACGGCTGAGTTTCAAAAAGGCGTTTTATTAAAGGAATATAAGGAAGCGCCTACTAAGGAAGAGAATGGCACCTTTGTAACTTTTATCCCGGATGAATCAATTTTTAAAAATTTCAAATTCGTACAGGAATATTTAGACAGCCAGTTCTGGAATTATTGTTATCTCAATGCCGGCCTGGTGATGAACCTGAATGGCAAAAGATATATCAGCAAAAACGGATTGCTTGATCTTTTGCAGCGCAAAACCAATGAAGATGAAATCCGTTACCCCATCATCCATTTAAAAGGAGAGGATATTGAACTGGCTGTAACGCATGAAAATGCCTACGGTGAAGAGTATTATAGTTTTGTAAACGG
>JAVHOI010000066.1:0-1069 GCA_036169975.1 Ferruginibacter sp.
TTTGTATTTTTTTATGCGAAGCATTCAGGTATTTCAATAAACGGATTTCTTTTTCACTTAAAAAACGCCACTTGCCCCTCTCTACATTTTTTTTGGTGAGAGTGGCATACAGTACCCTGTCCAATCCTTTTACATCATATCCCAAATGTTCAAAAATACGGCGGACGATGCGGTTGCGGCCACTGTGGATTTCTATGCCAATTATTGATTTGTCTTTTGCATCGGCATAAGCGAGTGAGTCCGCTTTTATTTCCCCATCTTCCAATTTTACGCCATTCAAAATTTTTTCAAAATCGGCTTTGGTAAGCGGCTTGTCCAATTTCGCTTCGTACACTTTAGTGATGTTATAACTTGGATGAGATAATTTTTGAGTTAGCTCCCCATCATTGGTCAGCAGCAGTACGCCGGAAGTATTTCTATCCAATCGCCCTACTGGATATATCCTTTCCGTGGTAGCCATTTTGGTTAATTGCAGCACGGTCTTTCTTCCCTGCGGATCATCCGTAGTGGTGATGTAATCCTTAGGTTTATTCAGTAAAATATAGACCAGGTTTTTACTTACAAATAATTTTTTCCCATTGAATTGCACCTCGTCCTTTTCTGTTACTTTATGCGCAGGCTCTTTCACAACTTCACCGTTCACTTTCACTTTGCCTTCTTTAATAATAGTAACAGCATCCCTTCTGCTGCAAACGCCGCAATGCGCCACAAATTTATTCAGGGGCATTTCGGCGGTAACCGATGAGGAAGGCCTGACTATTTTTGTCGGGGTTTTTGCGGGTACGGGGGCATATTGTTTTTTGATACCTGCAATTTCCTGTACCTGGTTAAAGTTGGTTTCAATGGCTTTCACCTTATTTTCCTTTCGTGAAATGCCAGGACTCCCTTTCTCCCGATAGCCATCGGGATGGTGAGGGCGGGGGGTGAGGCCGGGGGACTCAGATGCCGCGGAAGGCTTCAATGCCGCATTTCTGGCAGCCGCTTTCAATTGCCGTTTTTCTTCGAAACGCCTGTCAATTGCCGCCGCCCGTTCCTTCTTGGCTTTCTTTTTGGCTTGCTTGAATTCTTC
>JAVHOI010000067.1:0-3320 GCA_036169975.1 Ferruginibacter sp.
TTTAAATTTCCATAAGCCCCAAAACGCAGTATGCTTTCCTTTTTATTTTTTTTATTTTTAATCCTGAATTCATATTGCAAACCACCATTAATGAATAAGCCCCCAAAGTTTGATTTACTTTCTGTATTAGACTGGGCATAACGAACCGTATCATTTAAAAAAGTTAACAAGGTACTATAGTCTTTATTGCCAAACATGTAACCTCCGTTTACACCAATACTAAAATGTTTGATAGAAACAGCCGTTCCTAAATAAGCCTGGCTTATGCCACCGCTACCTTCAAAAACAGTCCCTATACTATCTACCCCCTGTAGCCTTTCCAGTTTCGAAATTTTATAATTTATCCTGGAAACCGGCCTAAGCCCAATATTCATCCCCCAAAAAATATCTTTTTTATTCGCTTTTTTCATTCTTATGGGAATGCCCAATTGGAGGTATGATATGACAGCGTTTGTAGCAGAAAACCTTGCGGCGGGGTTGGTGCTTTTGAGAGTCCTTGTATCGGCTTCGGCGCCAATGTCAAAAATGGTGGCTTTTATATTGCTATAACTGGCCGGGTTAATGAAATTTATACTTTGGTAATCTGAAAAGCCGGCGGCGATTCCTCCCATACCACGGGATACAATATTTGACCTGGGAACAAGATCACCTAAACCATAACGGGAATATGGAGAATTTTCCTGTGAATAAACCGCATGCTGCAAGCCACAAGCTACAAAGAGTACGGGTAAAAATTTAGTGATTGTTAGTTTCGCTGAGTGCATACAGTCCTTTGAATAAAAAATTTAAGTCAGCAAATATCCTGTTTTTAAGTTGACGGGCAAAATAGCCTGCATCACCCCCGGTTAAAACCACGTTAAAGTTGCCATACTTTTCTTCATAAAAATCAATGTAGCCGCCTATTTCATAAGTAATGCCGGCAATGACTCCGCTTTGCAAATTTGTTTTGGTATCATAACCAATCATGGGGAAATTCCAGTCCTTTTTCACCAATGGCAATAAAGCGGTATGCTGATTCATGGACCTAAAACGCATTTCCATACCCGGTGAAATGCTTCCGCCCAGAAACTCGTGGTATTGGTTAACGAAATTGTAAGTAATGCAACTGCCCAGCCCCACCACCAGGTTATTTTTTCCTGGAAAATAATGAACGGCTGCAGCCACCAATGCCAGTCTATCTGTTCCTATAGATTCCGGTTTGTGGGTAGGGGTGGTAAAATTTACTTTTGAAAGGTGTGATAGTTTGTGAAACCTGGTTTGTTCTGATAAAATTTTTTCTATTTCTGGATTATGATTGATAACAGAAGATAAGATTGCTTTCTGTGGTTGGTGCAGGGTAAGCAGGTTTTCAACCGTTGCATTTCTGTCATCGGGTAACACCAGTTCCTCCTTAAAAATATCGTTATCAAATAAGGCGGCTTTTAACCGGGTATTTCCAAAATCAAGGCAAAGCGTTTTGTGATTGATGGTTGATGGTTGATGGTTCATTGTTTAATGCTGTTTAATAATTATTCCAGGTTTGTCAGGGGTTAATGGATTAAAGTTTAAGAAGTTTTAATTGTTACGGCTCTACATGTGTTGAGTTAAGAAAAAAATCTTGTTCCTGCATGGACTATCAACCAGCGGCTTCCTTACAAATCAAGCCCACTCAGGTTTTTAAAATGCCCGTTCAACTTTATTTTGTTTTTCAATGATTCCATCTCCGTTACTACAGGCAACACTTTCTGCAGATGTTGTTTTAAAAATTCCTGCCTTTGCAGTTCGTGCATTAATTGAAGTAATTCATATTCTTCATTTAAAGTCAACCCTGCATGATGGGCCACTTCATAACTCCCCAGGTCTTCATCCGCCTTCAGGAACGTTTTATTTACTTTTAAAATAGCATGTAAGCGGCGTATCCCCGCTATTACTTTATCCATTAAAAGCCGGTTGCCATTCGCTTGATTTTTTGGATAATTTACAATGGCTCCGCCATATAGTTTATCCGGTATTGACTTCACTAATTCCAACATACGAAAAACTTTTATACCCCTGGTCTTAATATCCATTTCCCCATTTTCATAAACTTCCGTTATTTCAACGAGTTCCATAAGCGTGCCCATTTCACTTATTTCATGGTTGATTACCGAAGGGATACCAAATGTTTTTTTGCCCTCATTACTATCAACGATCAATTGTTTGTAACGCGGTTCAAATATATGAAGGTTCAGCTCCTCACCGGGATATACTACAATTGCCAATGGGAATATGGGTAAGAAGTTGGTCATTTTCCTGAATACAAATTTTACCGAAGATAATAATGAAACCTGGAAAATATCAGCAGCTATAATCCCTCTTCAGGGGGTACAGTCATTTTTTTTGGAATTTGATTTAATTACTTTCAATTTTGTTTCATGTGGCAAAAATACCTGCATCAGATTCAGCAAGGCGATATTAAAGCATTGGCCCGATGTATTTCATTAGTGGAAAATGAGGTAAACGGTTATGGTGAATTGCTTCAATTATTGCCACTGTCAAACAAACCCATCATAGGCATTACCGGCCCGCCGGGAGCGGGCAAAAGCACCCTTACAGACGCATTGATAGGCACTTTGATTAAGGACGATAAAAAAGTGGGTGTCCTGTGTATCGACCCATCATCACCTTTTAACTCAGGCGCTTTATTAGGCGACCGGATAAGGATGAGTGACTGGTACAATAACCCGGATGTATTTATCCGTTCCTTAGCCACCAGGGGCTCATTGGGTGGATTGCATCCGAAAATTATTGAGATAAGCGACTTGCTGAAAGCCGCGCCTTTTGATTACATCATCATTGAAACGGTTGGCGTAGGACAAAGTGAAATTGAAATAGCAGGCCTGGCTGATACCACCATTGTTGTAGTAGTGCCGGAGGCCGGTGATGAAGTGCAAACCATGAAAGCCGGTTTAATGGAAATTGCCGACATATTCGTGGTAAATAAAGCTGATCGTCCGGATGCGGATTTGTTTGCAAGAAATTTAAGGCTGATGCTTACCCCCGCTTTTCATAAAAAAGATACGACAATACCCGTTGTAAAAACTATCGCTTCACAAAAACAGGGGATTAAAGAATTGTACGATGAAATATTAGCCCATGTTAAACTTCATCAGTTAAACGAAAAACGGTCCTGGCTACTGGCAGAAAAAGTTTTTTTCCTTATTCAACAAAAAAGAATGAAGGATATTGATAAAAATGAAATTAAAAACAGGATTGAAGCGGCAGGGAAGGATTTTAATATGTACAAGTTTGTTCAAAGCTATTAAAATTCCAAAGTTCTAAAAAGATTCAGGGCACAAGCG
>JAVHOI010000067.1:3420-20428 GCA_036169975.1 Ferruginibacter sp.
GTTTGTTCAAAGCTATTAAAATTCCAAAGTTCTAAAAAGATTCAGGGCACAAGCGAAACCCTTACTCCACCCCATCACCTCCAAAAAGCACATCGGGTAAAATCTTTTTGTGAATAATGGGTGTGGTAATTATTGCTGCTTTTCTTCCGCATTGCTGCTTTTCCACCAGCGAAAACCGATAAAGCCAACCAAAGCAAAAGGCATGACCATTAAATACAATATGCCGCTGTTTAAGCCCAGGGCGGGTTTCTCTCCTAATTGCTGAGCGGTTTTAGTACATAGCGAGCATTGGGCATCCGCTGTAAAATGTGATAACAACAACAGTTGAAAGGCCAGTAAAAATATGATAATGATTTTTTTCATTCGAAGCACAAAGGTAACCAGCTTTTTGATATTGTGCCGGTTTGTTGGTTTAAAAAATAAGGGTTGTTTAATCTCAACAACCTGAAAGTTAAAATGTTTTGATAAAACCCATTGTTGCAGAATTCGATCTTATTTAAATATTGATTTCTCTACCTTTGCCCTCATAATTATTTAACCAATAAATATTTTAGTTATGCCCGGTTTTGAATTTTTTGGCGATGAGGAAAGAAAGGAAGTAAACGATGTATTGGAAACCGGCATCCTTATGCGGTATGGTTTTGACGGAACCCGCAAAGGGATATGGAAAGCAAAAGAGCTGGAAGAAGCGATTTGTAAAACTTTTGATTGCAAACATGCCCATTTGGTAAGCAGCGGAACCGCTGCATTAACTACCGCCCTAAGCGCCCTAGGTATTGGTTATGGAGATGAAGTAATTGTCCCTTCCTTTACTTTCGTTGCCACCTTCGAAGCAGTACTAAGTGTTGGCGCCATACCTGTTTTGGTGGATGTAGATGATACCCTGACGCTAAGCCCAACAGCAGTAAGAGGGGCCATTACACCGCAAACAAAATGTGTAATGCCTGTACACATGTGTGGTAGCATGGCGGATATGGATGAATTGGCAGCTATTTGTAAAGAACATAACCTTTTATTATTGGAAGATGCCTGCCAGAGTATTGGGGCAAGCTATAAAGGGAAAAAATTGGGTACTATTGGCCATGCGGGCGCCTTTAGTTTTGATTTTGTAAAAACCATAACCTGTGCCGAAGGTGGCGTGGTAATCACCAACCGGGAAGAAGTATATGTGGCAAGTGATGGCTATAGCGATCATGGGCACGACCATAAAGGAACAGATCGTGGTGCA
The DNA here is from genome assembly GCA_036169975.1 of Ferruginibacter sp. Taxonomy (GTDB): domain Bacteria; phylum Bacteroidota; class Bacteroidia; order Chitinophagales; family Chitinophagaceae; genus Ferruginibacter. The sequence continues at coordinate 4,649 of JAVHOI010000067.1, forward strand.
GACCTTCATCCGTTTATAGGTTACAATTCCCGTATCAGCGAATTGCATGCCGCCGTTGGCCTGGCACAAATAAAAAAGTTAGATTCCTTCTTATTAATTCAACGAAAAAATAATAAAGCGCTAAGAAAAATATTATCTGAAATTCCGGAAATTACTTTCCGCCGTGTACCCGATGAGGCTGGTGATAGTTGTACTTTTCTAAGTTGGTTTCTCCCTACTCCCGAAATTACGAAAGCAGTTGTAACTGAAATGCGATTACAGGGAATTATGGCCGGCAATTTTTACTGGTTTGATAATAACTGGCATTATATCAGCAAGTGGGATCATTTAAAAAATTCGTCAACCCTCAATAAATTACACCCCAATTTAAAGGCCGCGGTTATCCATCATGCCAACAAGGATTTTTCCGCCAGCGATGCAGTTCTTGGCCGTTGTGTTTCCACCCTCATCAGTTTGCTGTGGACAGCAGAACAAATACGGGAAAAGGGAAGGCGAATGGTTACTGTAATAAAAAAAGTATTGAACGAACATAAAGTAACTTATTAAAAAATATTTATCCAACAACTGCATCTTTCAGAAATCCCTTTCATTAAGGGGGAAGAAAATATTGCTTAGTTCCAAATAAACAAATCAATAATAATGTAATGAGTTCAGTTTTATGATAGCTGGAACATTAAGGTAAAATTTAATAACACTAAGGTGGACTTTTCTTAATTTTTAATTTGTAAATGGCTCTTTCCCTCCATCCGGTCACAATCTTCTACGCTCCCTAACCGAAACCGGAGGGGGATTTTGGTGGCCTTTTCGAATTTTATTTCCTTCTTACAAAAAAAACCTAATCGTGTTACATAAAAATCGGGTGCGATGAAAGGGCTATTAAATCTTGGAAATGTATTATTGGTTTTAATCAGATAGCTTGAATTGCCAGGTAATATTTTTGTCGTTTTAAACAATATCATACTCCCCGTATTAGCAGGCTGATTTTGTGAAAAAGCTGTGGCGTTAACAAAAATCATGCAAAAAAATATCTTTTTTCCTTTATTAAACACTTTACGTAGTTGAATGTGTGTAAATTTACGGTTTTATAGGATAAAGAGTTTGCTGGTTCGTTAATATAATTCAGTAAACTTAACCAATAATAAACTTTGATCGCATCAATTCTTTTGAGGATTTAATAAAAATCGAGGGCACAAGAATTTAAAAAAACTTAATCATTCCTGAAAAGGGATAGTGGGAAAAAATATGGCTTTAAGTCAGGGTTTATATCAAAGGCAATTACAAAAGTTATCGCCCCAGCAAATTCAGTTGATGAAATTGTTGCAGGTGCCTACAGCCATGCTGGAAGAACGGATCAAGGAAGAGCTGGAAGAAAACCCGGCTTTGGAAACGGGCGAGGAAGAGGAAGCGGAAGAATTTGAAAATGATACCACCGAAGAGTTTGAAACCAAAGAAGATGAATTTGAACCGGACGGCAGCAAGGATGAATATGAAAATATTGATATTAGCGATTATGTTCAGGATGGGGATGACGATATTGCGGATTATAAAATGAGGGATGAAAATTACCCTGATCCGGACGAAAACAAAACCATTCCGCATAGGGTGGAAACAGGCTTTAATGAAGTCATGCTGGAACAGGTAGGGCAATTAAATCTTGATGATCACAAAAAGCAGGTGGCAATACAGATCATTGGGAACCTCGATGATGATGGTTATTTAAGAAGGGATATCAGCGCTATTGTAGATGACCTTGCTTTCAGGCAAAATTTACAAACTACCGAAGAAGAAATTTCGGAGTTGGTTTTACAGATACAACAATTTGATCCGCCCGGTGTATGTGCCAGAAATTTACAGGAATGTTTACTAATTCAATTGGAGAGAAGGATAAATGAAGGTGGCACCATAGAAATGGCCATCAGGGTACTCGAAAAATACTTTGAGGAGTTTACCAAGAAGCACTACGAAAAAATCCAGCGTGGATTAAATATAACAGATGACCAGCTCAGGGAGATTATCAACCAGATAATAAAGCTTAACCCCAAGCCTGGTGGCAATATCGGCGAAAGCAGTAAAGGTGAGGGTTATGTGATCCCCGATTTCTTTATCATCAACAATAACGGCAAATTGGAATTAACGCTTAACAGCAGGAATGCACCCGATCTTCGTATAAGCGAGGGTTACCGGGATATGCTGAAAGATTATGACCGCGGCGCTAAAAAAGATAAAAGACAAAAAGAAGCGGTATTATTTATTAAGCAAAAAATTGATTCGGCCAAATGGTTCATTGATGCCATCAAGCAGCGGCAGCATACTTTATTAAGTACGATGGAAGCCATCATGAATTATCAATATGATTTTTTTATTTCAGGTGATGAAACTGAAATGCGGCCAATGATTTTGAAGGATATCGCCGAGAAAACTAATCTCGACATCAGTACGGTAAGCCGGGTAGCCAACAGCAAATTCGTACAAACTGAATTTGGTACCTATCGTTTAAAATTTTTCTTTAGCGAAAGTTTGCAAACAGACAGCGGAGAGGAAGTAAGTACCCGTGAAGTAAAAAAGATCTTAAGTGATTTAATTGAAGTGGAGAGTAAGAAGCATCCGCTGAGTGATGAAAGGCTAACTGAATTATTACAGGAAAAAGGGTATAATATCGCAAGAAGAACAGTCGCCAAATACAGGGAGCAACTGAATGTTCCGGTGGCAAGATTGAGAAAAGTGTTGTAAATCCGGCCCCATCCACCAAAAACAAATCAGAAATAAATTAGATGAATAGTACAAACCAGGTTTTAAAAGGAGCTGAATTAGAACCACAGGCGGCTGGTAGCCATTTACGGGTAATCAGGTTCTTTGCCCATTTGTTATCTTATATTTTTCATCCGCTTTTCATTCCGTTTTATGTATCCTGGTTTTTAATGTTTATACACCCTGCCTGTTTTACCGGGTTTAGTGAATTGGGCAAAAAAAGGATATTATTACAGGTAACATTAAACGCTATTGCCTATCCTGCTTTTACCGTACTTCTTTTAAAGGGATTGGGCTTTATTGATTCCGTTTTTCTCCGTACGCAAAAAGACCGCATTATTCCCTACATAGCCTCGATGACTTTTTTCTTCTGGACACAATACGCATTAAGGGAACAAAACTATGTTCCCAGGATTTTAGTGGCTTTTATGTTCGGCGTTTTTATTTCCGCTGCAGCGGCATTAATCGCAAATATCTATTACAAAATAAGCATGCATGCCATTGGTATGGGCGGAATGGTTGGCTTATTCCTGGTGATTATGCGACAAAATACCATGTTAATGACATGGCCTTTATCGCTTGCCGTTTTACTTGCAGGATTGGTTTGCACTTCCCGCATGATCGTTAGCGACCACCGCCCCAAAGAAATTTATGCCGGATTGATGGTAGGGTTGGTTTGCCAGTTTGTAGGAGCTGCAATCAATCTGTAATTTAAAAAGTTGGTAATCCATACCTGTAAGGCTTTCAGGCAATATTCTTTTCAAATTTATATTCCAATCTTCTTTCTTCTTACTAACTTATTTACAATGGTTTTATTTCACCGGCTGAGGTAATTTTGCAAAACATCGTTGTAAATTACCCCGCCAGGATTCATAAAGGCCGCTGCATTATTTCACTGTAAAAACCGCCTTTTCTCCAATTCATATAATGTGTAATTATTTCTCCAAATCAGAAACTCACACAATATGAACGGGCTTTTTTTGCCGGATTAGAGATGATCCTTTTTTATTTGAAATATTAATTCTGTACTATTTTGGTAGCCTGAAAAAGTAAGAGGCCCCGACCAATATCGGGACCATCTTTTCTTCTGTCGTGCCTAACAACTGAGGTAAGCGCCGGTTTCAAAAAATCAAACCTAACTATTAAGTATTTTTGATTGGGTACAATATTTTTTTGTGGGATGGTAAATAAACAGGCAACTGCCGTTTTTAATTACATCAATAATTTTTTTGCTCAGTTCATTGGGTATTGCCGGGCAACCAAAACTTCTTCCAGGTGTACCCCTTTCGTTTATAAACCGATTGCTTACGTAATCGGCTCCATGAATCACAATCGCTCTTTCAAAAGCATTATCATTGATGCCTCTTTCACAACCTTTCAGCCGCAGAGAATAGCCATGGCCGCCCATATAGGTATCCAGTGTGGTATAAAAACCAAGGCTGCTTTGATGCGATTCGGGAGAATTGGAAAATTGGCTGGCGTATTCATTGCCCGAATTACGGCCATGCGCCACCCAGGTATTGAATAAGATTTTTCCGCTGTTTACATCTATTACATAAAGCCTTTTTTGAGAAGAAGGCTGGCTAAAATCTACTATTGATACAATATTTTTTTTTGTGATAAGATTTGCTTTACTTAAATAGCCGAACCCCTTAATGGCATAATCAAATGCAGCTTCCGAAAGACCTGTATTGCCCAACTGCCAAATGTTGTAATAATGAGGGTTTGCCGCTATAATTGTTGAAATTTTGTTAACCGGCGAATTATTAAAAACATCAAATGAAAATGGCTTTGCTAAATTTAAAAAGGCGTTATCCGCGGGAGGCTTTGCATTACCAATAATCAATAATACGGTCAGCATTACCGCAGGGTAAGTGATTAGTTTCAACATTTCTTGTGGTTTTTCAGATTAACAATCAGGTGATTGCCGGTTTCATTATATAAATCGCCAAAATCAAAATTTTATTGTAATCATAAAATATTAATTGGAGCTTGCCGTATTTGATTTTTTACTATCTTAACACTTATTCTACGGAATTCAACGATTGCCTGCCTGTTTATAAAAAAATAAAATCATTTATTGTAATGCATTTATCTCCAGGAGAAACGGAAAAATTATTACTTTTTTTGGCTGGCGAACTGGCTGAAAAAAGAAAAGCAAGAGGTTTAAAATTAAATTACCCGGAGGCCATCGCCCTTATCAGTATTGGCAAAGCGGGCAACCTCGATACGATGGATGGTATCAGCCCCAACATGATCATTGGCGCTTCCACGGAAGTTCATGGCGGCGCAGGTTTAATTGCAACTGCCGGTGGTATTGATGGGCACATCCATTTCATTTGCCCGCAATTAATTGATCATGCTTTGTATAGCGGTATCACTACCATGATTGGCGGAGGCACGGGACCTGCGGATGGAACCAATGCCACCACAATACCCCCCGGCGCATGGAATATTCAAAAGATGCTGGAATCCGCTGATGGTTTTCCGATGAATATTGGCTTTTTTGGCAAAGAGAATTGTGCAAACACAGCGCCTCTGGAAGAACAGATTGAGGCAGGCGCATTGGGGCTTAAAATTCATGAAGACTGGGGATCTACCCCGGCTGTAATTGACGCTTCGCTAAGGGTAGCCGACAAATATGATGTGCAGGTAGCCATACATACTGACACATTGAATGAAAGCGGTTTTTTAGAAGATACTATCGCTGCCATCAATGGCAGAACCATTCATACTTTTCATACCGAAGGGGCGGGTGGTGGCCATGCGCCTGATATAATTAAAGCAGCGATATATCCGAATATATTGCCTTCTTCTACAAACCCCACGAGGCCAAATACCGTAAATACCATTGATGAGCATTTGGATATGCTGATGGTTTGTCATCACCTGGATAAATCAGTGCCGGAGGATGTGGCTTTTGCGGATAGCCGTATCCGTCCGGAAACCATTGCCGCCGAGGATATTTTACAGGATATGGGCGTGTTTAGCATGATGAGCAGCGATAGCCAGGCAATGGGCAGGGTGGCGGAAGTGATTACCCGTACCTGGCAAAAGGCTCACAAAATGAAAGTACAACGGGGTGCATTACCCGAAGATGAAGTTAAAGGAAATGATAATTTCAGGGTAAAAAGATATGTGGCGAAATATACCATCAACCCTGCTATTACCAGTGGTATATCGGCTTATACAGGTTCTTTGGAAAAAGGGAAAATGGCGGACATTGTATTGTGGCATCCGGACTTATTTGCGCCAAGCCCGAAATGATCATCAAAGGCGGGATGATCTTGCAAGCAGAATGGTGGACCCCAATGCATCCAAACCAACGCCGCAATCTGTTATTTACCGGCACATGTAAGGCGCTTATGGAAAAACTTTGTTTACTTCCTGTGCAACCTTTGTTTCAAAGTGTTCGTTGGAAAAAAATATGGTACAGCAATAGGGGCTTCAAAAAATGATATTGCCGGTAAATGATTGCCGCACCATTTCAAAAAAAGAAATGGTACACAATGAGGCAACGCCACAGATAGAGGTAAACCCGGAAAATTATGAAGTAAAAGTGGATGGCGTACATATTACCTGCGAACCGTTGGCGGAGTTGCCATTGGCGCAACGGTATTTTTTATTTTAGTCAGGGCTATTTACAGAAGAGATTCAAAAATATACCCGTACAAAAATTGAAGGAAGTATTAAAATATGTATTTAAAAAAAAATTGTTTTCAAGGCTAGCCCGACTGATAAGGTTTTCAGGAATGAGACAAAGAATAATTATGGTGATAAAAGAAAAAATAGGGAATATTAATTTTTTTGCGATCAACAATCGCAGGATTGATCAACTGTTGCTGGAATGGTTTGAAACCAACAAACGTATCCTGCATAAGAAAACGATTTCGGGTGTGGCCGTTGTAATGAAATTTTTAAATGAAAACCAGCAACTCACCGAAGGTGATATTATTTATGAGGATGATTTTAATATTATAGTAATTGAAGTAAAGGAGTGCGATGCCATTATCATCCGGCCCAAAACCATGTTTGAAATGGCATCCGTTTGTTATGAAATTGGCAATAAACATATACCCTTATTTTTTCAGGAGGATGAAATAATGGTAGCTTATGATGCGCCGCTTTTTCGCCTGTTATCGGCGGCAGGGTACGATGTGAGCCAGGATAAAAGAAAACTAATCAATCAAATAAAAACGTCTGTTTCGCCACGCGGACATGACATCGAGGCCGGCTTATTTTCAAAAATAATGAAACTAACCAATCCTCCCGAATGAGTACCATCTTGCCACGTTTGTTACAGCTATCTGACCCAACATTGCCTGTTGGTGGCTATGCCCATTCAGCCGGCCTTGAAACATATATTCAGCAGGGAATTGTACACAACCGGGTTAAGGCAAATGAATTTGTAACAGAAATGCTTACCCGAAATTTGCGATATACCGATGCGGCTTTCGCTTCACTTGCTTATGAAGCTGCGGCGGTAAAAGATTTTGAAACTATTTTGAAATTGGATGCGGAATTTACCGCCGTAAAATTGCCAATGCAAATCAGGCAGGCCAGTCAAAAATTAGGTATGCGGCTGATAAAAATATTTCAATCTATTCATAAAAACAAAATAACTGATCAATACAAATATTCGATAGAAAAGAAGGGAGCAACCGGGCATTATTGTTCAGGCCAGCCTGCATACATTAACTGGGCCCGATCATTATTTACCTTTTATTGCGTTGTCCAGATCAAGGGCTGTCCGCTTACCAAAACAATTGGTTGGACAATAGTCTGCGGATCAGGCCATGTGCTTAGTTCAGTAATTTTAGGACTTGGCGCCGCCGCATTAGGCTGGTCATTTTCAAAACTTAACCTGCTCGAAAACGTAAGGGGTGGAATTGCCGGTTGGGTAATGTTACTGTCCGGTTTTTGTTAAGAAATATGGGGATTATACCGTGCATTAAAAAACAATCCGCATAAGCATTTTGACCTGTAGGAAAATGGAGATATTTATGTATTTCAGCACAGCCATGGCGAAGCAGTTGCGCCCAATGAAAGGTATAAGGTAACGCCCTGTGTAATGTTTATCATTTTTATATCGGGGTCATGCGAACCAATGATACCGCTGCTTTACTTTCCCGCAGCACAAAATAGCTGGTGGGCAATGGCGCTGCTAATCGCCATTTATACAGCAGTTACTTTGCTTACAATGCTCGCAATGGTTTTGTTGGGTTATTATGGCGTAGCATTTGTAAAGACAGAAAAATTAGAGCCATACGTTCATTCCCTGGGAGGGTTAACCATTTTTATTTGTGGAGCCGGGATGGCTTGGCTCGGATGGTGAGGTATTATCTAAACGATGCAAAACAAGCGCTGAGTGCTTACCGCAGAAGGAATCAGGAAAATAAGCAATTGGAATTTTAAAATAATCCTTCGAGAGGACTATTTAAATATTTATTTATTTTGGGGAATCGCTGTGATCTTTTTTTTCTTCTTCAGGTATTTTATAAGACCAGGGGCCATTACCAACAATAAGAAAGTAAATAAGTAAAATCAATACAATAATAGAAAGGAATAATTCCGAATATGGCCTCATCATATCCTCTTTTATATTGACAAGGATTACCGCCGTAATTAAAACAGGTATCTGGATAAGACAGGCAAATCGGGTAAACAATCCAATTGCCAGCAATATGCCACCAACAATATGTGCAAATACTACATAATGCCCCAATATAATATACATGAAGGAATCAAATTCTACTTTAACAGGCATCAGGCCCATAAGTGATCCCATGTTTCGAAGAAAATCAATTCCTTTATAACAAAGGAAAATACCCAAAATAATACGAATAATATCAAGCCATTTGGGATGATGCCTGTCACCCCAAAGTTCAATGCGATCAACAAGGTTCATATAAATAATTTTTTAATTAATAATAATAACTTGAATAACCAGGATACTTTATAAGGCTAACTTTAGTGGTTCGTTTGTTTTTTACTAATAGCATTTTCACAAGCGTTTAATTAAGGGGTATTCGCAGAGGCTATGCATTCATAATTGAAAAGAGAAATACTCCCCCGGATGCTTGCGCCCATGAATAAAGCTGATACCATGAAAAGGAATGCGATGATTGGAATTAAAGACCTTTAATCGCTTTCTTCCAAATGTAATTTCTGGTGATGTGCTCCCGCAGCAATATGCATGGCAAAGCCAACGATGGCTGTATCCTTTAATATATTAATCAATGCCATTTGTCTCATCTCCTTATCCCCTGCATTGAGGAAATTAGGTACATGAATCGTTAGTATAAAAATGATCAGCAACGCTGCAAGAAGATAGCCCGAAATCTTCACCATTTTATTGGTCAAAAAAGAAATTGAAACCAAAATAAATGCAGCTCCCACAAAATAAGCCCAGGTTATTCCGCCGGGCAAAAATGATGGCACAAAAACAAGGAGGTCGTGGGGATATAAAAAGTGAAAAACCCCAAAAATAAATAAAACAACGCTAAGCATGTAGATAGCAATACGTGATACTATGTGGTAATGTTTCATAAAAAAGATTTTAAAGTTAAAAGTTACGACATTTTAGATAGGTTTGCAACCTTTTCAACTTTTTTTTAATAATTAATTTCAGGTAGGGTTCACTGGTAGTAAATTTTATTAACGCCTGCTTTGAAATTCCGGTTGCTTACTGACATTAACGCATAGTAGCTATTTTGAAAAAAACAGTATTTTTCGACATGCCTTTACGCTATTCCTTATTATGGCAACAGCAATTCTAATGGTGGGTAAGATAAATAAAAATACTTTGGGCCGGCGTTATATCGAAACCTTACTTTACAGCAAATCTTACAGCAGCACCCGAAAGAACAACCCGTAATTTTATTTAACCAAAAAAAATGCTTCAGGGTATTAAATGGGATATTCAGGGAATTTTTTTTAATTGTGTAGAAAATTATGTGCAGTTGATATAGTAATCAACTGCAAAAGATCTGGCATAATTTTTTCTCCAATATTATCATGTCTGTTTTTTCAAAAAAAAATTATCCGGGAATAAAATATTTCAATCAGATTTTGTCGCGATTGTTTTTTTTAAAATGCAATTTTTTTGCATTCTAATTATTATTTAACAAAAAAAATATTATTATGAAAACAGTAAATAAAATTTTGATCGGGGTAGCTGTTGGTGCGGTTTTAGGAATCTTATATGCGCCCAATAAAGGCTCAATAACCAGGAGAAAACTTTCCCGTACAGGTAATGATCTGCGTGAAAGTTTAAATGACCTTAAAGATGCTATTAATGAAAAGATTGATAGCCTGAAAGAAGATGTTGATGATGTAGCCAGCCAGGGAAAGATAATAACAGAAAATGAAGCTTCCTTTAAGTAATATTTACGACTATCGTAAAACAAAGCTAAAGCTGATTTATACTTTGCAAGAGGTAAAATAGCGCCTTTTTATTCTACTAAAAAAAGCCTGATTTCTTTTTTGAAACTTGTTTAGTATATATTCTGAAAAGTGATTCCCTTTTTAAATTATCCTGTCATTAATATTTACGCTTTCAATAGTTTATTGCAGGGATAATCAGGATTCGGAATTAGTAGAATTTTTGGTGCTTAGTCTTAAATAAATATAGCCTGTAAACCCCGCTATGACTGAAGAAAATAATACCGCGATTTTTGAAGCGACAATTGTTTCGCCATCTTTAAAGGCCAGCAATGTAATAAAGATGGACATGGTAAATCCAATGCCACCTAAAATTCCAGCGCCAACGATATGCTTCCAGCTTATGTCTTCGGCAAGAGTGCTGATTTTTAATTTAACGGCAGTAAAGGCGAAAAGCAAAACGCCTGTTGGTTTACCTACAATCAGGCCAATTAAAATGCCAATACTATTTTTTGAAGCAAGCTGATGGTACCAACCTGAAGCAAATACGATTCCCGTGTTGGCCAAAGCGAATAGCGGAAGAATAATAAAGGCGACAGGTTTATGAAGTATATGCTGTAATTTATACGAAGGGGAATTTTCATCACCGCTTCCAAATGGAAGTGCGAATGCAAGCAGTACCCCACTTACAGTAGCATGTACGCCGGATTGCAGCATACAATACCACATTACAACCCCGGGTAATAAATAGACTAAAAGATAACTGATTTTTAGCCTGTTAAAAATCAGTAATAATACAAATATTCCCATGGCAATTCCGAAATACGGCAGTGAAAATGTTTCGGTATAAAAAATGGCGATAATTATAATAGCTCCCAGGTCATCAATTATGGCGAAGGCGGTTAAAAATATTTTTAATGAAACAGGAACCCTGTTGCCTAATAAAGAAAGGATACCCAAAGCAAATGCTATATCAGTAGCCATCGGGATGCCAAAACCCGACTGGGCAACTGTTCCATTATTTATCATAAAATGTATAAAGGCAGGTGCAATCATTCCTCCAATGGCCGCGAAAAAAGGCAATGAAGCATTTTTGAGTGTTGATAATTCGCCTATATAAATTTCCCGTTCAATTTCGAGCCCCACCAATAAAAAAAAGATCGCCATCAAACCATCATTAATCCAGTATTCAACAGGATGCCGGAGATGGATATTTTCATTTTCGAAGCCAATGGCCTGATGCCAGAAATGCAGGTAACCTTCTCCAATATCGCTATTCGCAATTAGTATGGACAGGATTGTACAGGCAATTAATATAAATCCGCCGGCCTTTTCACTGTTGAAAAAGTCGGAAAACAATTTGTTTAATGTCGGTTTCAATTATAAAATATTATATTAATAAATCAATCATTTTTTAATGCAGTAGTCGGCCTGCCTTCACTTATAAAAACAAATCAATTCTTTTTATTCGTAAAGAAAACCAATTTATTTTGGTTGTCATTGTACAAGCATTTTTAGCATCATATATTTTGCACGCAAACGGACTGCATTATTCATTCCATTTAATAACCCCGGTTGATCCAGTGTTTTTTTTTTATTATTCACTTATGAATTTTACCTGTATCGTATCTTTCCTGCAACGCAGCTTAATAAGTTTGGTAAACTGGTTAATATAATCTTTGCTAACATTAAAATTTTTATTGGTAAATACCTGAACGGAAAATAGAGAGTCCGTTTTGATAATGTTTTTATCAGTAAGATACGCCCCTGTTAAATAACCGGTGGAGAGCCTCACGATATTACTATCCAATATCCTTACTTCCTGTAATAATTGTTTGTTATCATTTACGGACAAATGGCTGTAAAACGAAAATTTATTTTCAAGTTCCTTTATTCTTATTTCCTCCATATTTATCTGGTCCAATACCTGCTTCATATCAGTAGAAGTAAGCTGATTAAGATCCTGAAGAAAGTTGATTTTTGTGTGGGGGAGATAATATTTATCGAATAACCGGTTATATTCCGCCACCTCATCATTGGAGAATTTTTTATTTAAAAAGGCCAGTTCAATTACACTTCCGGTTCTGAAGTATTTAAACTTTTTATAAATCAGGGTATAGTCCTTATTTTGAAAATTATCAAGGATAAAACGGGTAGCCTGTTGCTGAAATTTATTTTTCTGCACTGTTTGCCACGCAAAATAAACCGCAGGTATCAACATTGACAAAACCACAAGGCTAATGATGCGCCTTATCTGAACGGCCTGTTTGGTATCAATAAATGTTACCGATGAAAAACGAAGGTATTTAACAATTAAAAAAGTAGCGATACAAATAAAAGTACAGTTGATTAAATACAGGTAAAATGCGCCAAACAGAAATCCCCACTGTGCGGTGGCAAGGCCATATCCCGCCGTGCAAAGCGGGGGCATCAATGCCGTTGCGATGGCAACTCCCGGTATTACATTTCCTTTCTTCACCCTTGAACTGCCAATGATGCCGGCCATACCGCCAAAGAAAGCGATCAGTACATCGTAAATCGTTGGATTGGTTCTTGCTAATAATTCCGATTGCGCATCATTGATAGGGCTTGTTAAAAAATAAATGCAGGATACGCCAATACTGATAATGGTTAACAACATCAGGTTTACGAATGACTTTTTCAGTAATGCGAAATCATTAATACCCAATGCCAGCCCTGCTCCTACAATTGGGCCCATTAAAGGTGAAATGAGCATGGCGCCAATTATTACCGCCGTTGAATTTACATTTAGTCCGATAGAGGCGATAAAGATGGCAAATGCCAGCAGCCAAATATTAGTGCCTTTAAACTCAACCTCCTGTTTCACATTTTCAATTGTCGTGTGCTCTTGTTCCTTATCGCCATGAAGGTCGAAAATGCCGGTTATTTTTTTTAACCATTTATTCATTGTAAAATATTATTTAAGCAAAATCAAGCAGTTCGGCAAATGAAGGCGTTTCTATTTTTTTATCCGCCACGAAGTTTAGTAATTCATTGCCAGAACAAAACGCTACTCCGATACCTACATTTTTTACCATGCATAAATCATTGTCGCTATCCCCTATGGCAATGGTGTTTTTTATATCAATACCGTATTGCCTTAAAACGGAAAGTACGGCATTGGTTTTACAAAGTGCATGTTTACAAACCGAACCGGGGTTGTTAAAAAAGAAGGAGGGTATTTTTACTTCGCCGGTTGCTACACTTTTCGAAAATTCCAGTTCATTACTAAAAGAAAAATCAGCGCCGGTTTTATTTTTAATATGGTTCACCACCACATCATAACTATCGCTGATGATACCTGTAATGTAACCCCGGTTTTTTAATTCCCTGATTGTTTCTGCCGCATCCTCCACTAATGGTATGCTTTCCGCTACTGCAAGTACCTGGGATATATTCAATCCCTTCATCAGCCTCGCAATATTTTTAGTAACAATCACCGTATCCTTTTCCATACTCCTGATATTCAGCAATTCCTTTTCAAAACCATACAGCCCGGCACAGCAATCAATAAACCGGCTACGCAGCAAAGTTTTATCCATATCAAATATGGCCATTTTTTGCAACCCCATTAAACTTTCCTTGATGGAGAATTCCATTTGGTCCCTTATTTCATTAAAGGATTGCAATTCTTCGAGGGTAACCAGGGTATTGCTTTGTAGTGACGCTTTTGTGATAATGGCTTTTGATACCTCCTTGCTCATTTTTCCCAATGCCTGCCAGGGTTTGCTTTTATTATCAATATAACCAATGTTGACTTCCGTAATTCTTGCATTTAATAAATGCATATCTATGAGTATGCCTATATCCACTCCATAATCATCACAAAATTCCAATTTCTCTAAAAAACTTTTTTTTCCGGCGATCATGCCGCTTAGCGGCTGTTCATAATGTGCGATCGCCGGGAACAGGATATTCAGTAACGGCTTTGCTACCAATTCAGTTACCCGTCCCGCATTTCGCCCAAAAGTGGCTTTCACGAAATCATGCGTATCATTTATAACAGGGTCTGTCAATACTTTTATGGTTAAAGGCGGGTAAGGATGAATGTCGCCATCCAAAAAAATAATCACCTCGTTTTTGGCACAGAGCAGCCCGTCTTTCATGGAGGCGCCTTTTCCAAGTTTGGTACTGGTAATTACTTTCGCACCCGCCTGCTGCGCCTTTTTAACAGTAGCATCAAGCGATTTATCATCTACCACTATTACTTCCGAAACATTGCTGTTTTCAAAAGCAAACCTGACTACGTCCTGAATTGTTTCTTCTTCATTCAATGTGGGAATAATAACTGTTATCATCTGAATGCGGTTTTAATGGATTCTTTCAATCAAACAATATTTAATAATGCTTGTCTTCGGGCAAATATAGTTTAATGTAAGTTTATTTGATATTTGCCCGGTGTCATTTTCATCACCTATAGGGGTGTAACTTTTCTCCACCTCCATATTTCCCATTGTTGTTAATTATATTTACCAAAAAAAAAGAAGGGGCGATAATAAATCGTTTGGTATAATTAATACCGGTAGTAACAAAATATTATTAGCGGTAAAGTTATTGTTATTTGACAGCGCTATTCAAACAGCGGATTAAGAAATTGAAATGCGATAAACTTATATTTAATTACCTGAAAATTCAGTTATATGCCGGTATGCCCATTTTGTAATAAAGGAACCAATGATTATTTTCTGCAAAGCAGGCGCTTTGCCGCCATTTATAATATTTCGCCCATATTGCCCGGCCATGCACTCATAATTCCTAAAGAACATAAAGAAAGTTTGTTTGAATTGTCCGATGAAGAAGTTGCTGAATTTATGATATTGGGCCGGGATGTCGCCAGGTTGCTAACAGCGGTTTTTGAAACGGATGCTTTTAACTGGGCCATTCAGGAAAGAGAAGCGGCAGGCCAATCAGTAGCTCATTTGCACATGCATATAGTGCCTCGGGCAATGGGTGATTTTGTGGATCCCGGAGCCTGGTATCATGAACTGGAAAAATCAGCATCGGGCGATATTGATACCTTTACCCGTTTCAGGCTAAGCCAGGTACAACTTGAAGAATTGACTATGAAAATGAAAATGGCCGCCTTAAGGTTAAATATAAATACTATGCCGTAAGCTTACCATGCCAGCCTTAAAAATGTTGCGAAAAAATTGGAAAGTTAGTGTGGTAATGCAGGCTGACTAAATAAAAATTTACCGTAATAAATTAACCATAGAATATGTTTCAGTTTACGTAATAGGTTTTCATCTTCGGTCAGGCTTAAATGTGTAAGGCCAGGTACAATATCCGATTGCTTGCGCACCTTTTTAAAAGCCTTCTTTATCGCCATCAGATTATCTTCAAATACTTCCCACGGTTGTGGGTTGCTTTAAATGGTAGCATTTACAAATCCAACAGTAAATTAATGATGGGCAGAGGAAAGCAGGAAGGTTTAAGATAATATTTACTTTGAAGAGTATCAGAAAAAATAGGAATGCATACCATAAAAGTATTACAAATTATTAAAGTAACACGTATTAAAAATTTATGAAATCGTGAAAATTTATTTTAGTTAAAAGTTTTTAGATTATTATATCTGGAGTTTCCCCAAAAAGATATCATGAATTGACTGCGATGCCGATGCAGCCT
>JAVHOI010000068.1:0-1064 GCA_036169975.1 Ferruginibacter sp.
GGTCTCTCGGGTATTCATGGTGATTGCCATGTATCAGGTAAACGATTTTGGTAGCCCTTTGGCTATGCGCCGCGAAATGAAAAACATAACGATGGATGATATATTCGAATAGCGACCAAAAAAACATACCGGCAAAAAAAAGTAAACCGATTTTTAGGGCGCCCATATCAATCTTCGCGCTGCTATAATAAACCATAAAAATAATCATGGGTAAATAGATGGCCCAAATTACAAGCGGATGGGTTTTGGTAATGTATTCCAAATATTGGTTTTTAAATAACTGCGCCTGTCCCTTATTATGAATTTTTTCGAATTGCATAGTAGTAAAAATTAAAGAGTAAAAATAATAAATAATAAGTACAACCCGATATTTTGCGGCTATATCCTTCATCCAAATTTTATAGTTAATTTTAACTTCAATAACACAATATATGAAATTAGTTTCTTACTTAAAAAACGGTCAGGATCAACTGGCGATATTGGTAAACGGTAATTTATATGATACCGACACCCTCCACCCCGACCTGCCTATCAGCATGGCGATGTTTTTAAATTATTGGGAAGATGTATTGCCCCTGGCAAAGGCCGCTGAACAAAGGATCAAAGAAGGATTGGTGAGAAGTGTTTTATCGGTACCATTTACCGATGTTGACCTGTTGGCGCCGGTGCCTCATCCCGGCAGTTGCAGGGATGGGTATGCTTTTAGGCAACATGTAGCCTCGGCAAGAAGAAACAGGAAAGTGCCGATGATACCGGAATATGATCAATACCCCATTTTTTATTTTACCAATCACAACAGCATACAGGGACCAGGTGATATTATTTGCATGCCCGACCATTTTGAAAAGTTGGATTTTGAACTGGAAGCCGCAATTGTTATTTGCAAAAATGGCCGCAATATCCCGGCTGCTGAAGCTGATGAATATATAGGGGGATTAATGGTAATGAATGATATAAGTGCAAGGCGGCTTCAGATGGAAGAAATGTTGTTGAACCTTGGGCCGGCGAAAGGAAAAGATTTCGCCACCGCAACAGGGCCGATGTTGGTTACACTGGATGAACTG
>JAVHOI010000069.1:0-4651 GCA_036169975.1 Ferruginibacter sp.
CCAAGAATATTGGGGAGAATATGACGTAATATAATCCTGCTATCACTTAACCCAAGTGCCCTGGCTGCCTGAACATATTCCAATTCTTTCAAAGCCATTACTTGTCCCCGTATCAAACGGGCTACACTTACCCACATAGTTAATCCAACTGCGATAAAAATCTGCCAAAACCCTTTTCCAAGCGCCATAGTAAAGGCGAATACCAATAATAAAGTGGGGATACTCCAGGTAACATTTACCAGCCACATGATAATTTCGTCTATGCGTCCACGGTAATAACCCGCCAATGCTCCTGATATTATTCCGATCGTGAGTGAAATGATGACGGCAATCAATCCTACCGCCAGGCTAACCCTGGTGCCAATCATCAGCCTGCTTAAAATATCCCGTCCAAATTTATCCGTACCAAAAAGATAGGTTTTGGTAATGATATTTTGAGATTTTAGCTTGTAGGGCTGATGATTGGTTAATTGGTTGATGGAATAATATTGTATCACCGAAGTATCTTCATCCACATATTTATTTACTTGAAGCGTATCGTTTTTGATGGCATACCTGCTGATAGGAATATAGCGGTAATCATCAGGTTTACCAGAGATTAGTATTGTTAACAAGCTTACCCTTTTATTTTTTTTATCCGGGATTTTTAAAAAAAGCTGCGAATAGCCTGGTTTTTTCGCCTGTATTTCTACTGTTTGCAGATCGGCATTGGGCGAGGCATCCGGGGCAATGAGGTATCCGAAAATACTAATAAATACCGCAGCCGTAATGATCACCAAACCAAATACGGCGCCTTTATTTTTTTTAAGGCGCTTCCATGTTTGTTCTGAAAAAGAAAAAGATCGTTGGGGCATAATGCAAATTACAATTTCATTCAATTATTTTACCGTTCTTTCTTTCCAGGTGTATTTACCAAACTTACCAAGCCAGCCAGCAGTAACCGTATAAAGGATATGAAAAGGCTGTGCTATTGGAAATAACCATAACAATTTTGTTTGATTAAAAAACTTAGCTACCGGATATAAAAATAATAATTCAACGATGGTTTTAGCCAAAATTATTATTATTATAAAACCGGTAAGCGGGAAAAAGAAAGCGGCTGCCCCTAAAAGTAATATCCACAAATTGAAAAAATAAACCAGCAGCAGCACCACTAAAATCTTTTTGTCTTCGTACTTATCCGCCTTGCTGGCCCAGCGTATTCGTTGGTTAAAAAATTGACCAACTGATTTTACCGGTTGTGTTTGTACAATCACTTCCGTACTTTTCAAATAGCCGACCCCATCAGGATATCGTTTAAAAATTTTATGAAGCAATAACATATCATCGCCACTTGCAACTGTATCTATTCCTTTAAACCCACCTACTTGTTCAAATGCCTTTTTGGTGTAAGCCAGGTTGGCGCCATTGCACATGCTGTGAAATTTTTTATATACCGATGCGCCCGTGATGCCCTGCAAGGTCATAAAATCAAGCGATTGGAAAATTTCTATAAACTTACTGCTACAATTAATGGAAACAGGCATTACAATAAAAGCCGGCTTTTTTCCCTCATAAAATTCCACAATGGTTTGCAGCCAGTTTTGGGCTACAATACAATCCGCATCCGTAGTTACAATCAGTTCGCCGGTTGATTGTTTAATGGCAATTTCAATGGCCTTCTTTTTGTAGGAATTGATTTCGGTTGAACCGACAAAATCTTTTAGAGAAAGGAGGCGGACATTTTTTTCCTTAAAGCATAAAATTATTTCAGCGGTGTTATCCGTTGAATGGTCGTCTATCACAAGTACTTCCAATAAATGCTTTGGGTAGTTTTGGCTAATGATTGAATTAAGGCATTCAGCAATATTTTCTTCCTCATTACGTGCAGGAATAATGATAGAAATTTTTGTTTTTGGAACAGCATTTAATGTAGGTTTAAAATCGGGGATGCTTATCCAGCTTTGGCGGTAATAGATGATTAGTAAAATATATGTAAAAAATAATAAGAAAGTAATAATGAGTATAGCATTCTCCATAATGCAATATAGTATAAGTGATTCCACCGGTGGCAGAAAAAATGTTGCCAAAAGTACAATAGTTGCCAAAATAAATTTAATTATTGACTGATGCATTAAGGCATCATGGGAGTAAAAATATTTTTTTATTATCCAAATGAATCATTACCTTTATATAGTTGTCTAAACAACTATATGCCAAACAACCAATTTAAAAAAGGGGAATTATACAGTTTTATAACTGGCAAGGCAAGCACGGCTATCGCAAGGCGACTGCAAAAGAATTTTAAGATGGCTAATGTGGATATTACCATAGAGCAATGGAGTGTGTTGTATCATTTGTGGAAACAGGATGGCTTAAGTCAACAACAATTATGTGATGCTACTTTTAGGGATAAACCAAGCATTACCCGGCTGGTGGATAATCTGGAAAAGCTGCAATTGGTAAAAAGAGTTGCAAGTAAGGATGATCGCAGGATCAACATGATCTGCCTGACCAAGGTAGCTGTTGAACTTCAGGAACAAACAATGGAACTGGCAAATCAAACATTGAACGAGGCATTGGAAGGGGTAACGAACGGGCAGGTGGAAATTGCCAAGGAAGTATTGCAGAAGGTTTATGATAATCTGGCAGCCCCCGGCAACACCCCCGAAGGAGGAGGGTAAGGCAGGAGAATTAAAAAGTTAAGTGTATTTATCTATCGAAGGGCTTACTTTATTTTTATTGTGAATTTTGTATAAACGCTACTATTATTAATAACTATTTAAAAAATCATTCTCTCTGAAACCCCCTTTTTGGGAGGGCTTGGGGAGGCCTTAAATTATGAGTACATCCACATCAGCATCCACTTCACTTAAAGGTGGTGAATGGTTAATTAAAGAAAGCAATGCCTTTGAAACTTTTACTCCCGGCGATTTTAATGAGGAGCAATTGATGGTGAAGGAAATGTGTTTACAGTTTCTGCGTTCGGAAGTTCAGCCGGTTGCAGACAAGATTGATAAAATGGAACCGGGCCTGATGCCATCGCTGATGGTGAAAGCGGGTGAGCAGGGATTACTGGGCGCTTCCATCCCCGAACAATATGGCGGTTTGGGAAAAGATTTTATCACCTCTACGCTCGTAAATGAAGGCCTCGGTGGTGGATACTCTTTTAGTGTAGCCATTGCTGCGCATACCGGTATTGGTACATTGCCCATTCTATATTTTGGTACCGATGAACAAAAGCAAAAATATATTCCCAAATTGGCAAGCGGAGAATGGAAAGGCGCTTACGGCCTGACGGAACCGAATAGCGGCAGTGATGCGCTTGGAGCGAAAACATCCGCCGTACTTTCCGCTGATGGCAATTATTATATTTTAAACGGTCAGAAATGCTGGATTACCAATGGCGGATTTGCTGACGTATATACCGTATTTGCAAAA
Source organism: Ferruginibacter sp. (assembly GCA_036169975.1). Lineage (GTDB taxonomy): Bacteria > Bacteroidota > Bacteroidia > Chitinophagales > Chitinophagaceae > Ferruginibacter. The sequence goes on from JAVHOI010000069.1 coordinate 3,421, forward strand.
ATTGACGGAGATAAATTTTCCGCTTTTATAATTGAACGTGGCTTTGAAGGATTCACCCGCGGGCCTGAAGAACACAAGATGGGTATTAAAGGTTCATCAACGGTGCAACTGTATTTTCAGGATTGCAAGGTGCCTGTTGCAAATTTGTTGGGCGAAGCTGGTAAAGGACATATCATCGCATTTAATATTTTAAATATTGGACGACTGAAGCTTTGTGCCGCAGCATTGGGAGGTTCCAAAATGGCCTTGAATACAACCATTGAATATGCAAAAACAAGGGAACAGTTTAAAACGGCCATTGCCAACTTTGGCGCTATCAAATACAAACTTGCGGAAGCCGCCACCAGGATTTTTGCTGGTGAAAGCGCCTTATACCGCACCAGTAAATGGATTGACGATAAAGAAATAGAACTGGCTAATTCAGGCAAACCATTTAATGAAGCCTTACTTGGAGCGGCAGAAGAATTTGCCGTAGAGTGCGCCATTTTAAAAGTGCATGGCAGCGAGGTATTGGATTATGTGGTGGATGAAGGCGTACAGGTTTTTGGGGGCAATGGCTTTAGTGATGAATATGAAATCAGCAGGGCATACCGGGATAGCCGCATCAATCGTATTTATGAAGGCACCAACGAGATCAATCGTTTGCTTACCGTAGATATGATTTTAAAAAGAGCGATGAAAGGAAAGCTGGACCTGATGGGTCCGGCCATGAAAGTTTCCAAAGAATTAATGAGCATACCCGAATTTGGTAATGATGATGAAACCGCCTTTTCGGCCGAAAGGAAATCGGTGGTGAATATGAAAAAATGTATTTTGATGGTGGCCGGTGCCGCTGTTCAAAAACTGATGATGAAGCTATCGGATGAACAGGAAATACTGATGAATATAGCGGATATGGCCATAGAAACCTTTGTTGCTGAAAGCACTTTATTGCGTATCATTAAAATGGTGGATAAAAAGGGTGAAGCAGCCACCAGCGTACATATTGATATGATGCGTTGCTACCTGAATGATGCTATTGATAAAGTAAATAAAGCGGGTAAGGAAGCCATCAATGGGTTTGCGGATGGAGATGAACAAAGAATGATGTTGCTGGGTTTAAAACGATTTACCAAATCAGCTCCTTTCAATAGCAAAGATGCCCGCAGAAGGATTGCGGATAAATTGATTGCGGAGAATAAATATCCATGGTAAAATAAACGTGGTGAGCCACCTCCAAAGGGTGGCTCAC
>JAVHOI010000070.1:0-1048 GCA_036169975.1 Ferruginibacter sp.
ATTGGCCAGTCGCCATATTGTTCACGGCCCAGGTAGCCCACGAGGTTAACAGGATTGTCCACATTAAACATATCCACAACGGGGTCTGCATTTGACCGGATCATAGTAGTGAAATAAGTAGAATAACCCAACAGCATAAATGCAAAACTCCATAATCCTAACCTCAGGAAATTCCAGTCGTTCTTTACCGCAATCCGCAGCCCGAAAAATATCAATACGGTTATCAGGATAAAGAAAAATGCGAAGCCGCTAAAGAAAGGCATTCCAAAATCATTCACGAATAGTATATCAAAATTGCCTGCCCATGTAATGGTCCACTGGATTACAGCTTTCTGAATAAAACCAGTCAGCAAACAACCAACTAAAAAGGCGAACACCAGGCCCCAGTTAGTTACTTTATACCGCTTGTAGTAATAGATCATTACCATTGCCGGGATGGTCAGCAAATTGAGTAAATGCACACCAATAGATAAACCCATCAAATAAAATATAAGGATCAGCCACCTGTCAGCACCGGTAAAATGACCGGTTATGCCAATTTTGTTTTCTTCGGTTACGGCATCTTCCCATTTGAGCATTGCCCAAAATACGATGGCGGTAAAGAAGGATGACATGGCATACACTTCACCTTCTACAGCACTGTACCAGAATGAATCAGAAAAAGTGTAAGCAAGCGCACCAATAGCGCCCGCAGCCATTACAGCGAAAATCTGTTCGCCGGTTAATTCCTTGCTGCCATTTCGTACCAACTTTTTACCAAAATGGGTAATGCTCCAGAATAAAAATAGAATGGTAAATCCGCTTGACAAGGCGCTCATCAGGTTAATGCCCGTAGCCGCATGCCGGGGATCAAAAGGAGCCATAAACAATCGTCCAATCAATACGAAAAGAGGGGCTCCGGGCGGATGAGGAATTTGCAATTTGTAGGCGCTTGAAGCAAATTCACCACAGTCCCAAAAACTGCCGGTGGCTTCCATGGTCATGATATAAACTGCGCAGGCAATAAGGCACACCATCCATCCGGTAATGTTGTTGATACGTTTAAAAG
>JAVHOI010000071.1:0-4579 GCA_036169975.1 Ferruginibacter sp.
TGCAACGATTGGTAAAGAAATAGTACTTTTGAACACAATTGCAAGCTACATGCTGTTAACCAAAAAACAAAAGTTAAAAGTTTGTAGCTGCATAAACAAACCATGGGAATTCCATGAAAAAGATAATTTAAACAGCATACAATTTGAACAATCTGACACTGTTAGCCAATCGAAAAAAAAGTACTATTAAAAAGCTAACCAAAAACAGTAAAATTTTTAAGGCAATCATCCATGCCATTCAGGAAAAAAAAGGTGAGCAGATTGTAAGTCTTGATCTTCGTAAAATACCTGAAGCGGTTGCCGATTTTTTCATTATTTGCGAAGCAAATAATAACACTCAGTTAAAAGCAATCGCGGATTTTGTAGAAGAAGATGTAAAAATAAAATGTGAAGAAGCAGCATACAAACATGAAGGCCGTCAGGCACAACAATGGATTTTAATTGATTATGTAAATGTAGTAGTGCATATCATGATGCCCGAGCCTAGAAAATTTTATCAACTGGAAGAAATGTGGAGCGATGCGCCAATTACCGAACATAATATCTAATTCAAAAAACATCAATAATCAGGCAGCAAAACCTAAATAAATATTGTAACCAAGCAGTTATGGCAGAAGATAAGAAATCAGGAAATAACAGGAAAACTAATCCTAATAATAACCCTCCCTCCGGCGATGATAATCAATCGAAAAACAAAAACCGTTTTAATATTTATTGGGTTTATGGTATTGTATTCGCGGCTATTATAGGCTATAATCTTTACCCGGGTGCGCACAATACCGGCGTTGAAACAGATCAGATCAAATTTACCGAACTGGTAAAGCAGGGAGATGTGGAAAAAATTACCACCATCCGTAACAAAAAAATAGTTCGGGTTTTTGTAAAAAAAGAGAGTCTTGAAAAGAAACAATACTATAGAGATATATTAGGCAAGCAATACGACAATGCTATAAAAATGCCCCCTCCTCAGATTTTCTTTAGTATTGTAGATGATAAGACCTTTGCAGCACAAATGCAGGATTTTTACAAATCGAATCCAACAGTAACCCAGGTGCCCGATTCGCCAACGGATGAGGGTGAATTATTTGGACAACTCATTTCCACCCTTCTGCCTATCTTATTAATTGGATTATTATTCGTGATGATGATGCGAAAGGTGGGTGGCCCGGGAGGCGGCAGTGGCGGACCCGGAGGTATTTTCAATATTGGCAAATCAAAAGCTACGCTATTTGATAAAGCTTCCAGGGTAAATATCAATTTTGGTGATGTTGCCGGTCTTGATGAAGCCAAGGTAGAGGTGATGGAGATCGTTGATTTTTTAAAAAATCCAAAAAAATATACTGCTCTGGGGGGCAAAATACCAAAGGGCGCATTATTGATTGGGCCTCCCGGTACCGGTAAAACGTTGCTGGCAAAAGCTGTAGCTGGAGAAGCCCAGGTTCCGTTTTTCAGTTTAAGCGGAAGTGATTTTGTTGAAATGTTTGTAGGAGTGGGTGCCAGCCGGGTAAGGGATTTGTTCAAGCAAGCGAGGGAAAAAGCGCCCTGCATAATCTTTATAGATGAAATAGATGCTATCGGAAGGGCAAGGGGGAAGAATATGATGATGAGCAATGATGAAAGAGAAAATACGCTGAATCAATTGCTGGTAGAGATGGATGGCTTTGGTACCGATTTGGGTATTATTATTTTAGCCGCTACCAACAGGCCCGATGTTTTGGATTCCGCATTGTTGCGCCCCGGTAGATTTGACAGGCAGATTTCAATTGACCGCCCCGATTTGGTGGGAAGAGAGGCGATATTTAAAGTGCATCTGGAACCTATTAAAATATCAACCACTTTAGACATTTTTAAACTGGCTGAACAAACACCCGGTTTTGCGGGCGCTGATATTGCCAATGTGTGTAACGAAGCGGCTTTAATAGCTGCGAGAAAAGGAAAAGAAGCCGTTGACATGAGCGACTTTCAGGATGCGATTGACAGGGTGATTGGCGGGCTTGAAAAAAAGAACAAGATCATATCACCGGAAGAAAAAGAAATCATTGCTTACCACGAAGCAGGCCATGCTATTTGCGGTTGGTTTTTAGAACATGCCTACCCATTATTAAAAGTAACCGTAGTGCCGCGGGGTACCGCGGCATTGGGTTATGCGCAATACACGCCAAAAGAGCAATACCTGTACAATACAGATCAGTTGATGGATCAGATATGCATGACGCTGGGTGGCAGGGCGAGCGAAGATATTTTCTTTGGAAAAATAAGTACCGGCGCAAGTAACGACCTGCAGCAAATAACAAAGATCGCTTACAGCATGATAACGGTTTATGGTATGAACGAAAAAGTAGGCAACATCAGTTATTATGACCCCAACCAGGAAAACATGTTTACAAAACCTTTTAGTGAGGAAACCGGCAGGATGATAGATGATGAAGTACGTAAATTAATAGATACCGCTTATATCAGAACCAAACAATTATTAAATGAAAAGAAGCAGGAAGTAGAATTATTGGCAAAAGAATTACTGAAGAAAGAAGTACTGTTTAAAAGTGATGTGGAGACATTAATAGGCAAAAGGCCTTTTGAAGAAAAAAAGGCTTTGGATATTGATACCCCATCACCTGAAAAAACCGTTGCTGAAGAGCCCGAAACTTCTTTAGCTGAGGAATTAGTTAACCCTCCTAAAATTTAAACCTGCCATGGCAATATCAGTGGCAAAAGAAAACATGTTAAAACGAATAAGGCAGGCACTGAGTAATCCAGTGCCTTTGCCATTTCCATTAAGCGAAGGCACGGCTTCTGTCTATCATCCTGCAATGGATTCACTGGAAGTAATATTCGCGGAAGAGTTTACCAAACTACAGGGCAAATTTGCTTTTTGCCTGGATGAGAAAGACCTTCAGCAACAAATACAAAAATTAATTGCCGAAAAAGAATGGGCGAAAATTTATTGCAGCGAAGACAAATGGAACCGGCAATTCAGCAATACTATTAATCTTTCCGGTTGCGATGCTTCTGTTACCGGATGTGAATACCTGGTGGCACGTACGGGAACCATTGTAATGAGTACGGCACAGCAAAGCGGGCGCACCGTAAGCGTTTATGCGCCGGTTCATATCTGCATCGCCTATACGAATCAGTTAGTATTCGATATAAAAGATGCCCTGCAAAGGCTAAAAGAAAAATACGCTGGTAATAATTTCCCGTCACTAATAACTTTTGCCAGTGGGCCAAGCCGCACGGCGGATATTGAAAAAACTTTGGTAACCGGCGTGCATGGGCCTAAAGAAGTGTATTTATTTTTAATTGAAAGCCCCGCGCCCTGATTTTTTTTATTTAACGAATCAATTCTTTTCTTTTAAAATGCGTTGCCATTAATGACTCTACCGCTAAATAAAAATTTTTACTTCCTGTCCGATTTTCATCTTGGCACACCTGATGCTGCCTCCAGCCTGCAAAGGGAAAAAAGGATTGTGCGGTTTTTAGAAAGTATAAAAAACGATGCTGAACAAATATTTATCGTAGGCGATATGTTCGACTTCTGGTTCGAATATTCAACCGTAGTGCCCAAAGGCCATGTCCGCTTGTTGGGTAAATTGGCTGAGCTTACCGACGCTGGTATCCGCATTCATTTTTTTGTAGGAAACCATGATATGTGGATGAGGGATTATTTCGAAACCGAATTAAATATACCGGTATATTTTGAGCCAAAAACATTTGAATTCAGCGGCAAAAAATTTTATATCGGGCATGGCGATGGGCAGGGACCCGGGGATGAAGGTTATAAGTTTATAAAAAAAATCTTTCGAAATAAAATCTGCCAGTGGATATTTGGAATAACCCCTCCGGCTATTGGCATGGGCATTGCCAATTATCTTTCCAGGAAAAGCAGGGCTGCCACCGGTAAACAGCCGGAACGTTTTTTAGGTGAAGCTAATGAGTGGTTGTTGATTTATTCAAAAGAAGTATTGCAAAAAGAACACTTCGATTATTTTATTTTTGGGCACAGGCATTTGCCGATTGATTTTATCATCAATGAAAATAGCCGGTACATTAACCTGGGCGAATGGATAAATTACAACAGCTATGCGGTATTTGACGGGGTGAATATAGAATTGAAATATTTTAATGTGCAGGAATGATACCTTTCAACATGGGAAGTATTGAATCTGTATATTGAAGAAATTGCCTGTCACTAATTTAAAAAAATGAACCGGTTAATAAATATAATTTTCCTTATTTGCCTTAACGCTTTGGCGCATAACCTCAGCGCCCAACAGGATTCGACTTTTATTTTGAGTAAAACCATTCCCGGAGATTTTTCTTATTTCACAGTTGATAATCTTGAAAATATTTACCTCGTTAATAACAGTTCCGACCAATTGAAAAAACTAAACAGCAATGGAGATTCTGCCGGTGTTTTCAATAATGTCCGCAAATATGGCAAGCTGTTTTCAATTGATGCGGCCAATCCATTAAAACTTTTACTCTATTATAAAAACTTTGCGACCATTGTTGTATTGGACAGGTTTCTCAACGTTCGCAATACCATCAACCTCGGCAAAAAAAATATATTTAAAGTAAA
>JAVHOI010000072.1:0-1043 GCA_036169975.1 Ferruginibacter sp.
CCTTTTCTCTAACATCTACCAGCAATGCGCCTTTCTTTACCCAGCCTTGTGTAGTAGTAGGGCAAATTTCATTTACTATTGTTTGTGTATTTTCCATGTTTGTTTATTTTGATAATAATTCTTTAATTTCTTTTACGTCAGCAACACGGCCTTTTACCCTGGCCACCTCATCAATCATCAGTACCGGTGTGGTAAGCACGTTGTACTTCATCATTTCTTCGATGTCTTCAATCTTGGTAACATCGGCTTCAATGCCCAGTTGCTTTACCGCTTCCAATACATTGTTGTAAGTGGTTTTACACTTTGGGCAACCGGGGCCTAATACTTTTATCTGTTTCATGTTGTTATTTTTTATATAGTTAATTAACGTTCGTAGTTCGTAGTATAACGAACAATAGGCTTAAATTTTTTTTATTTCAAAACATCATTTAATAACTTTTTCGCAATTGCCCAGTTTGCCCTGTTAATGCAATACTTAACCGTTGGCGGGGTAATATCACCTTGTATTAAACCAGCGTCTTTTAATTCGTTCAGATGTTGGGAAAGGGTTGACTTTGCAATAGGTAATTCCTCCGCCATATCACCATGAAAACAGCAGGCTTTGGAATTGAGCAACTGTAAAATAGCGATACGAACCGGATGGCCTAACGCTTTAGCAAAGCGAGCCATCTGTATTTGGTCTTTCGTAAAATAATTTGATTTGGTTTTTACTTTCATCATATCCAACTGTTCGCAAATATACGAACAATATTTTAAAATATTATTTTTTTAAAAAATTAAAATAATATTTACCCGGGAGGCCGGGTGAATAAAGAAATTTAGAATGTAATTTTCTGAAAATATAAAATAACGATATGTTTATTCTATTGCCAGGCGCTGGATCCGATAGCTATCGGATGAGGCGCAAGTTTGTGCGTTGGGTTTCCATTGCTACGCACATGCTTAACCAGGGCAATAATATCCATGTAATAAAAACGCTGCTGGAGCCAAATGGGCTGGTAATGGGTTGCGGCCGGGGTGGTTTACCCGTACAACGGTTTGCT
>JAVHOI010000073.1:0-15012 GCA_036169975.1 Ferruginibacter sp.
GAATTTGGCAAATAAATAATTTGGTAAAGGCTGATGAATTGTCACCGGCCTTTGCTTTTTAAATTATTCACGAATCAACATTAAATCAAAAAAAACAGTACATATGAAAAAATTATTTTTCACCACAACAACTTTATTCCTACTCGCAACAATATTTTCTTTCACTTTACCCAACCCCTGGAAAATATCCGAAAAGTATAACATCAGTTTTTCAACTAATGGCGTAAGTGGTATTTTTAAAACCTTTTCAGGCAATATTAATTTCGATGAGCAAAACATTGCCGCTTCAAAGTTTGATATTACCATTGACATTAACAGCATCAACACCGGCAATGGCATGCAGAATAAACATGCTAAAAGTGAAGAGTGGTTTGATGCTTCAAAATATCCCGCAATTAAATTCACCTCAGGAAAAATCGTAAAATCAGGTACGGGTTTCACGGCTGTTGGCAATTTGCAGTTGCATGGTATCACTAAAACAGTAAGCCTTCCTTTCGTATTTAAAAGGAGTGGCAATGCCGGTACGTTTGAGGGGGCTTTCAGCATAAACAGGAATGATTTTAAAATAGGTAAGCCGGGCGGTGAAGTAGGAGAAGTTATTAAAATCAATGTTTCCGTTCCGGTTGTAAAATAAAAGGGGGCATTCCAATCCGATAACTTTTGGATCGGATAACTGGCACCCTCTTATTGAAGCAAAATAAAAACAAGCAAATATGTTTAAAAAATCATTATTACTTGGTATAGTATCAGGGATACTTGCAGGTATCGCATCCATTATTTACCAGAAAGTATATACAGCTTCGCTGGGCGCCGATTTTGCAGCCATAGCAAAACCAATGAATATTATTATTGCCACAATTGTGGGTGGATTAATCGCCGCGACAGGTTATTGGCTGTTCAATAAATGGTTGAAAGGCCATGGAGAAATTATTTTCAACCTGTTATTCGTAATACTTTCATTTGCCAGTATTTTATCAGCATTCGCATTCAGGTTACCGGTTGATGCTGAAACGCCTGAATTATTTCCGGGGCTGGTAGTGCCGATGCATTTCTTTCCGGCACTGGCATGGTTTACATTGAAACCATTATTTATAAAAACCTACGAACCTTATAAAAAAGTTTTTGCTTAAATACAATTATAACCAGGGCAATAAATATGTAAGGCCTGTCCCAATTCAACAGTTTTACCGATGATCTTAAAGAACAGGACCTGTAAATGCTGGAGTTGTTTATTGGACATGATTGCATACTAAAATAAAAAGCAATATTGTCATCCGGAGGATGGATTAAATCTCAACGCCAATACCAACAACCCCATTACATTAAAGGTACATGGCCTTCAACCTAAACAGTTCCTTCGAATGCCGGACTACTGTTGCACTTTTACAGTGGGCAGACATTCAAGAGCCGGGGCTATTAACACTCCCACAAAACAGGAACAGGCAGGTAGCCATAAAATAATGTACTGGAAAGTTCTTTTTAAACGGGGATTTTTTTTCAGCGACATTTCTTCTACACGGATGAATCATAGGCGATCATGAAGCTAATTAGCTCAATTTATTAACCCAAATAAATAGTGCAATGTTACTTATAGTCTTTGATTTATAGTCAACAAGTATAGACTTTTGCATACAATGGATGTAAACTAAAAATAGGCCAGCGTATTAAAGAGCTAAGGGAACAAAATAATATTTCCCAAAAGGATTTAGCTTATGCTGCTGACTTAGATAGGAGTTACATCGCTAGCATAGAAAACGGTCAACGGAATGTATCAATTGTCAATATTGAAAAAATTGCTGCTGCACTTGATGTTACACTGAAAGATTTTTTTAAAAATGACAAATTTGAGAACCCTGCAAGAAATTAAAGATTCAATTGATACAAGGATATCGACTTCATCCATTAACCAAATAGGGTTGTCGGATATTTATTGGCTGTTATTTTATATCACAAAAATCAATCGTATCTGCCTTTTGGGATGCCGGTGCATTTAAAATTGACGCACTATATTCTGAGGGGCTGCCAATCCTGGAAATTGGATTTCAAATAATCAGCGTCTTTAAAAGCTTGGCCACTTTGTCCGGCATTTTGAAATGCACCCTGGTTGCCTTGTGCCAGATTTTATAAGCCAGGCAAATGGAGTGAGTCGCTTTAATGTTGGTAAAAATTTTAAAAGGTGTAAAACTTTTAATGTTCACCGCAAACTTTTCAGGGTTTGCATCATTTGTCAAATTTATCTGTTTATCCAAAATAGGTTTGTGTTGTAAAAAAAATACAACATGAAAAAGATACTGATCGTTTTTGCAATAGCAGCCTTTGCTTTTAAAGGGAGGGCCCAAACAACTGAAACCACTGTGTCGGGCAGCGCTGTGGATACAAAGAATGCACCCGTTGAATCGGCATCCATTTCATTAATGATGCAGAAGGATTCTTCGATAATTAAAATTGCCGTTTCGAATAAAGAAGGAAAATTTTCATTCAGCAGTATCCCTTTTGGAAACTATTTTATTTCTATAAGCGCTGTAAATTTTAATACCGCTAATTCTGCCCTTTTCTCCATTTCAGAAAAAAATACTTCCTTTATTCTCAACACGTTTATTTTGCCGCCAATGTCTAAAAATCTTGCGGCTGTTGTTGTTACAAGCAGGAAACCGCTAATAGAACAAAGGATTGACCGCATGATAATAAATGTTGACGCATCGGTAACCAATGTGGGTTCCACCGCACTGGAAGTACTGGAAAAATCGCCCGGCGTAACGGTTAATAAAGATGGTAATATTAGTTTAAAGGGTAAGTCTGAAGTATTGGTAATGATTGATGGAAAACCATCGTACCTAAGCGGCGCTGAACTCGCCAATCTATTAAGCAACATGAACTCGAATCAATTAAGCCAGATTGAGATTATGACGAACCCTTCCGCTAAATATGATGCAGCCGGAAATGCGGGGGTTATCAATATCAAAACACGAAAAAGTATTACGCAGGGTTTTAATGGCAGTGCGGCCCTTAACTACGGACAGGGTGCATACCCTAAAATAAATAACAGTATTATGCTTAATTACCGGACAGGTAAAGTCAACACATTTTTAAATTATGGCTATATGCTTAATAAAGGATTTGTAAATGTCAATGTGGTGAGGGATTTCAGGAATGCAGACGGGAAAAAATCCTACGAATTAAACCAGTTGACTTACTTAATAAATCAATCTCAAAATAGCAATTTGAAATTAGGGCTTGATTATTTTATCAATCCTAAAACTACAGTTGGTTTTACGGCAACAGGGTTTGTGGCTCCGCAAAATCAAACGGCTTTTACAACTGCATTTATTAAAGACGCCAACAGTAATACCGCCTCTATTGAAAAAACAAATAAAACCGTTGACAATACCTGGATGAACGGAACATTGAATATTAACTTTCATACTTCAACTGACAGCGGTAAAAAAGACTTTTCCGGAAATTTTGATTATCTGCATTACAACTTCTCGGGCAATCAGGAGCTAAACGGTTCAACTTATAATTCAAATGAACAACTTCAATCAACAAGTTATCTCAAAAATATCCTCCCCCTTAATATAGCTGTTTATTCTGCCAGGCTTGATTATGCGCAATCGTTGAGCAACGGTATAAAAGTTGAAACAGGTGTCAAATCAAGTCTTGTAAAAACAAATAATACCTCTCTGTTCTATACAAAAGAAAATGAGGAACAAAAGTTTCAGGATTCCATGAGCAATGCTTTCAATTACAGCGAAAACATTAATGCGGCTTACGTGAACCTGAATAAAAAATTTGGTAACTGGACTTTGCAGGCAGGTTTAAGAGCTGAGAATACAAATTACGTGGGGCGGCAAACTACGTATATCAACCGGCAGGATTCCTCTTTCAGTCATAGTTATACCAGTTTATTTCCAACCGCTTTTATTGCCTGGCAAATGGATGATAACAACCAGTTGGCAATATCCGCCGGCAGGCGAATTGACCGTCCGGCCTACCAGAAATTGAATCCATTTATTTCATTCATTGATAAATATATGCGTATGGCAGGCAATCCTTATTTGCAGCCACAGCTCAGTACTAATATTGAATTAAGCCATAGTTACAAAAACATGTTTACCACCACTTTTAATTATGGCATTATTCATAACATGATCAATGAAACAATGATTCAAAATGATTCCCTTATTATCCGCGGCATGGGCAACATTGGAACAAGGTATAATTTCGGGATAGCGGAAAGCGCCACCATTCCTATTACCAAATGGTACACAGGAATCTTTTTTGCCAATCTTTTTAAAAACAAATATGAGGGTTCAGTAAATGGTTATCCGTTAAAAGCAAAACAACTTACATTGGAACTCAACATCAATAATCAGTTTAGTTTTCAGAAGGGATGGGCTGCTGAATTATCAGGTACCTACAGCACAAGAAACCGTGATGAAGGACAAGCTGTTTCACTACCAACAGGCCAGGTGTCAGCAGGCCTGTCAAAACAATTATTGAATAAAAAAGCGACGCTTAAATTTAATGTGAGAGACCTGTTCTATACACAAAAAATTAATGAGATTCAAAATTTCCAGGATGTGCAGTCAACCTTGCATATAATGAGGGATACAAGGGTTTTTAATATAGCTTTTGTGTACAGGTTTGGCGTTCAGGCAAATCCAAAGACAAGTCAGGCAACAGATGAACAGAAAAGAATTCAATTAAATTAATCATTCAAAAAAAATAATAAATATGAACCGGAATACAAACAGAACAAAGAAAAATTTTCGCTGGTATATGCGTTTTCTTCACAATAGGATTGGATTTATTATAAGCGGCCTGGTGATTATCTATAGCCTGAGCGGCATACTGCAAACTTATCGGGATACTGATTTGTTGAAACATGAAGTATTAAACGAAAAGCAAATTGGACCTGGTTTAAATGAAGCACAACTTGGCGCCAAATTAAGACTAAGGGATTTTAGGATCACCAGAGCCGAAGGAGTTACATTCTATTTTAAAGAGGGCAATTATGATGCCTCCACAGGCAAAGCCAGCTATGTTACCAAAGAATTGTATTCCTGGATAATTCCTTTTACTGAACTACACAAAAGTTCCAGCAGAGACTTGGGGCATTATTTCACTATACTTTTTGGTATCTGTCTTTTTTTTATGTCTGTTTCTGCTTTCTGGATGTTTAAGCCCGGCACGAAACTTTTCAGTTCTGGGGTTTACCTCACCATTGCCGGGGCTATTGCTTCTATTGTCTTATTGCTGATACATTAAAAAAGTATAACTTGAATAAAATGCGGCAAAGCACCTACAACATAAAAAGAGATAGCAATGGATGGGTGACCATTGCTTTACACGTTCTGATATGGCTGATGGTTTTTCTAATTCCTTACATTTTTAGTGCCGACGTGGAAAGGGGTTCACACCACAAAGGCAACGATGAAAGAGACTTCCTGTATTTGAATACTTTCCTCAATTTTTTTTGGATAGGCCTCTTTTATTTCAATGCGGGCCTGCTGATACCCAGGCTGATTTATAAAAGAAAAAAAGCGCTTTATGTGCTTACCCTTGCCGGCATGTTTGGGCTGGTGCTGCTGCTGGACAACATCTTATTTAGGGTATTAGCCATTCCACGTTACTTTAGCCTGTACAACTCGGTGAAGCACAATTTTATTCCCTTTGTGTTTACCGTTGCGGTGAGTGGCGCTTATAAGGCCATCTCTGATAAGACAAAGTCAGACATGTGGATAAGAGAAAAACAAAGTGAACATTTAAAAACCGAATTATCTTTTTTACGCTCTCAGATCAGCCCTCATTTTCTATTTAATGTATTGAACAATATCGCCGCTTTGATCCGGATGAAGAGCAATGATCTGGAACCTACCGTTATGAAGCTTTCCTCACTGATGCAATACATGCTGTACGAAACCGATGAAGAGAAAGTAGTAGTGAAAAGTGAAGTTGATTATTTACAGGCCTACATTGATTTGCAGCAGCAGCGGTATGGCAACGAACTTGAATTGCAGGTGTTGTTTGATATACCCGAAGAGTGGCATACAATAGAACCAATGCTTTTAATACCCTTTGTGGAAAATGCATTCAAGCATGGCGGTATGCTTCAACATCCCGAAATTTATATATCGCTGAAAGTAAATAATAACGAACTTCATTTTACCGTAAAAAATAAATTTGAAGACACCACGGCGATAAAAGATAAAACTTCCGGAATTGGTCTGTCCAATGTAAAAAGACGACTGGAATTGTTGTATCCCGGTAAACATGTTTTGAGGATGGATAATCAATCCGGTTGGTTTATTATTGACCTGCTGATAACTTTATAATGATGATGAAATGTATTGCTGTTGATGACGAGCCGCTGGCATTAAAGCTACTGGAAGATAATATCAGTAACGTTCCTTATTTAGAACTTGTTGCCTGCTGCCGCAATGTATTCGACGCCATGAAGGCACTTGAAGAAAATAATATTGACCTGATTTTTATTGATATACAAATGCCGGGCTTAACAGGATTACAGTTTATAGGAAGCCTTGAAAATAAGCCATTGGTTATTTTCATCACCGCTTATAAACAATATGCTTTGGAAAGTTATGATTTAGCCGTAGTTGACTATCTGATTAAGCCAGTGGCATTGGATCGCTTTATAAAAGCCTGCAACCGTGCAAAGGAATTACATGAAATGAAAACCGGGAAAAATAAAACCCCATCCCCACCAGCCGGTTACTTCTTTCTCAATGCGGATTACAGCCAGGTGAAAATAATGCTGGATGATATTAAATGGATGGAAGGCGTACGTGATTATGTAAAAATCCATCTTAAAAGTACCAGCAAACCCCTGATGTTTCGTTCCAGCTTAAAAGCTATTGAACCGGAACTTCCGGCTTCAAAATTTATACGTATTCACAAATCATACATCGTGGCAATTGAAGATATCACAGCCTTAAGGAAATCAACTGTATTTATTAAAGACATGGAATTTCCAATTGGAGAATCTTTTCGTGATGAGGTTGATAAATTACTTAAAAGAAAAATATAAGGCTGCTTGTTTTATTGCCGCAAAGTATTGTTGTGCTTTTGGGTAAGTAAAGATGGCGGTTTTATTACTACGGCTTATTGGTTATACGGCACAATAAAAACCAAAGCTAAACAGCATAACAACTGCTGATGCAGCAAAGTATGAGCCCCGCCTGCGATACTGCTTTTATCTGCGGCTGTATTGGCTCGTTGATTTAAAATCTTCCCGCTTTCTGAATAATATAATTATAAACAGAAGGATGAAACGAAGGGTGCAATTCAAAATGTCGCAAAGGGGTGCCAACCTTTTATAGACTCTTATTATTTAAAAAACTATTGCCAGGGTTGGCAACCCTATAGAGAAAAGTACGGCATTTTGAAATGCACCCGAAACGAATGAAAATAATCAGTCATTGTTTGAATATCGTAAGGGTTGCTTTGAAATTCGTTAGAAAAGTTTTTGTATTTCATGTTCTTTTGCTGATTGAAATTATAAAGCAATTAAGCGATGCAAAAGAAATCCCATTTATTAGTTTTTGTTTTTTTAATACTAACCCATTTCGTCTTTTCGCAAAAAGTAGATAGTACAAAAAGTATCAGTCATTTTTCCGGTGCGGTAAGCGTTACCAATAATGGCATTTCAATCGTACCCAGTTTTTCTTTGGGTAAACCTGCGGCTATTTTCAATCTGTCGGTGGGTAAAAACAGGTTTAGCTTTGAACCGGATATTCGGTTCTCATTGGCGGGAAAGCCCTGGTCTTTTCTTTTTTGGGGCAGGTACAAATTAGTTAACACCGCCAGGTTTCAGATGAATGCAGGTACGCATCTCGGACTGAATTTTAAAACTACCCTTTTGCCAAAAAATGGAGACACAAGTGTTATAACAGTTTCAAGACGTTACCTGGCAGGAGAACTTTTTCCACGGTATTCACTTACAAAAAATATCAGTGTTGGTATATACTACCTGTATTCGCACGGCCTTGATGCAGGCACCATTGGTAACACACACTTCGTTACATTCAATACCAATTTTTCGAATATCAAAATCACCAATCAGTTTTTCATGAAGCTGAATCCGCAACTATATTATCTAAAGCTGGATGCGCAGGATGGTTTTTATTTTACTTCATCATTTACGGTATCAAAGAAAAATTTTCCTCTCTCTGTATCTGCCATCATCAACAAACAAATTAATTCAAATATTACAGAAAGCAATGGCCTTCTCTGGAATGTAAGCCTGGTTTACGCTTTCAATAAAAATTATGTGAAACAATAGTATGTTTTATGAAATCAGTAAATTTGTGGGAGATGAGAAAGATTGAAACAATAGAGGAATTCTACACACGTGAATTCGGGGGGATGCCTGAGGATATTCGTAAAGAAATCGGGCATTTCAATATATTTAAGTTAGATCCTTTTGTGGGGAATAATGCAAAGCCGGTTCCTTATGGACGAAGGGATTTTTTTAAGATCATGCTGGTAACAGGTAGCTACAGGATGCACTTTGCAGATGGGGTTGCCGAAATACAAAAGCAGGCTTTAGTGTTCTCCCATCCGCAAATTCCTTATAGCTGCGAATATACTGATAGAATTGAAAGCGGTTTTTTTTGCCTGTTTACCCCGGCCTTTTTTCATCAATATGGAAACGTAGATCAGTATGCCGTTTTTCAACCCGGTGGTAAACATGCCTTTGAATTAACGGACGAACAGGTGAGCAGGATAACCGGCATATACAAAAGTATGTTTGAAGAAATTGATTCTGATTACTTTTATAAATACGATGTGCTGCGCAATCTTGTATTCGACTTATTACATTTCGCCATGAAATTGCCGGCTGCGAAATTTGAAAAGCAACCTATGAATGCGGCCCAAAGAATTTCCACATTGTTTTTAGAACTCCTGGAACGTCAGTTCCCAATTGATGACAACCACCAGACATTGAATGTTCGTTCCGCATCCGGATTTGCGAAACAGTTGAATATTCATGTAAACCATTTAAACAGGGCAATAAAAGAAACAACGGGTAAGACCACTTCGCGAATTATTGCGGAACGCATTTTACGGGAAGCGAAAATCCTGCTTAAGCATAGTGCGTGGAATGTATCTGAAATTGCTTATGCATTGGGTTTTACTGAAGTAACCCATTTCAACAACTTCTTTAAAAAACATGTAGGGATAAGCCCGTTGAAATTCAGGAATGCCGGCCCGGTTGGGCGGGCTTGAATTTCGTAAGCGGTTGTTTGTTTTTAGTTATTTTATTAGCGATTGTTAGTTGAACTTTACTTCATATTTCAAAACGAATTATCATGAATACATCAATGCAAAAAAGAAAATTGGGCAATAGCAGCCTGGAAGTATCCGCTATCGGATTGGGCTGTATGGGAATGAGCTTTGGCTACGGCCCTTCGGCGGATAAAAAAGAAATGATTGCGCTGATTCAAAAAGCAGTAGAACAAGGCGTCACTTTTTTTGATACGGCGGAAGTGTACGGACCATTTACCAATGAAGAATTAGTGGGTGAAGCACTGAAGCCTTTCAAAGGCCAGGTGGTAATTGCTACTAAATTTGGCTTCAATATCCGCGATGGAAAAATGGCTGGTGTGAATAGCCGTCCGGAACATATCAGGGAGGTAGCCGAAGCTTCACTCAGGCGGTTGAGAGTTGATGCTATTGATTTATTCTACCAGCATCGCGTAGATCCTAACGTACCGATTGAAGAGGTGGCAGGCGCCGTAAAGGATTTAATAAAAGAAGGCAAGGTGAAGCATTTCGGTTTGTCCGAAGCAGGAGCGAAAACCATACGGCGTGCACACGCAGTGCAGCCTGTTACGGCATTGCAGAGCGAATACTCGTTATGGACGAGGGCCCCTGAGGCCGAAATATTGCCAACACTGGAAGAACTCGGCATAGGATTCGTTCCATACAGTCCGCTTGGTAAAGGTTTCCTTACGGGCCGGATGAATGAAAATACTACGTTTGATAGTACCGATTTCCGTAACACCCTTCCCCGGTTTACGCCGGAGGCGCTCAAAGCGAATCAAACGTTGGTTGATTTGCTTGGCATGATGGCTGAACGAAAAAAGGCGGCACCTGCCCGGATAGCGCTGGCCTGGCTGCTTGCACAGAAACCCTGGATTGTTCCAATCCCGGGCACTACAAAACTGAACCGCCTGAAGGAGAATATCGGGGCCGCCGAAATTGAACTTACACCTGATGATCTCCGTGAGATAGAAACCGCTTCCTCAAAGATCAAAGTGCAGGGAGCCCGTTATCCCGAAAACATTGAGCGGATGACAGGGCTATAAAACGTTGCATGGAATTGCATATACTGAAAAGCTGGGAAAATAAAACATCATCTGCCACGGTTAATAACTTCTTCTGAATGGCGGTTAATGAAAGGTAAAAAAATTGAATTGATTTTTTTACCTTCTATTCAAATTACCCCGATAAACTCAGGAGGAATTATTAAGAAGATTTAAATAGAAAGCCTTGCTACCATTTTATGGCTGTTAAGCTTCATTAATCCGGTATTTATTTTACATTTTTTTTTCTTTAAATGCTTTGGGGGTTACACCAAATTTAGATTTGAAAACCGTGGAAAAATATGCCTGTGAAGAGAACCCAACTTTGTATGAAATCTCCGAAATAGACAGGTCTTCATTCAGCAATAGATACTTTGCTTTCTGCATCCTTACGGTGAGTATATAGTCATTTACATTGTACCCCAATACCGCTTTCACTTTGCGGTATAACTGTACCCTTGAGATGCCGATCTCTTTACAAATATCATCTACCCCAAAATTTTCATTGGCTATATTGCTTTCAATAATGGAAGAAAATTCACTTACGAATTTGCGGTCAATCTTTTTTGAGATTGAACTCTTAATTCCTTCGTTGGATAATTCACTGGTATAATGATCTTTTAAAGTCGCCCTTTTTCGAATCTGGTTCTTGATTGTTTCTTCAAGGTATTGAATATTGAATGGCTTTACTATGTAAGCATCCGCATTTATTTTCAGTCCTTCAATTTGTTGTTCCATGCTTCCCCTGGCAGTTAATATAATAATAGGTATATGAGATGTACGGATATCATTTTTCAAAGTTTCTGTTATGGCCATCCCATCTTTCCCTGGTAACATTATATCCGAAATTATTATATCAGGTACTATTTCGTAAGCCAGGTTTAAACCAACATTTCCATTTTCGGCTTCTATGATTTCATAATTTTTGTTAAGTTGATTTTTAATATACAATCTGATCTCCGCATTGTCTTCAATAATTAATATTGAATAATCTTTGCTGGTAGCCGGAATATTTTCTGTTGAAACCAATGGCACCGTTTCCAGTTCATTGGTATATATCCTGGCGTCTTCATAATTAAGGTAATATGGTTTAACCTCATTATCAATTTCATTTTCTTCAAGATGGGTTTTGCCCAAAGGCAGCGTTATTTCAAACATAGTGCCTTTCCATTTCTCGCTTTTTATTTTTATACTGCCATGGTGAAGCGCAATCAACTCTTTTGATAGCGCCAAACCTAAGCCCGTTCCCTTGAACGCCCCTTCATTACCCTGGTAAAAAAGGTCAAAAGCGTGTTCAAGCGTTTCCGGCTTCATGCCAATACCTGAATCTTCTATTATTATAATCGCCCTTGTATTAAGGTCGTCTTTTTTTACCGTTACTGTTATTGAACCCTGATCATTGGTATATTTAAATGCGTTTGAAAGAATGTTGAAGAGTACTTTATCCAGCATGTTTACATCAAACCAAACGTTTAGCGAAGTATCTTTTGTATCCACCCTGAAGGCAATGTGTTTTTTATCGGCCATTTCCCTAAAGGCATTCGTAATTTCCTGCACAAATTCAATAAGATTATTTTCGCTTGCTTTTAATTTCATCCTGGCCTCTTCTATTTTTCTAAAATCCATTAATTGATTCACCAGTCTTAAAAGCCGCATCGCATTCTTTTTTACCATTTCCAATTGGGCTTTCGCGGAAAAATGAAGTTTGGCGGAGGATAGCAATTCATCAAGCGGGCCCAATACAAGCGTTAGGGGAGTACGTAACTCATGGGAAATATTCGTAAAAAAATTAATTTTCGCATCGTTCGCTTCTTTGGCTTTTTTCCCCAATTCAATTAATTGGTTCCGCTGGTCCAAAATCTCTTCATTTTGTTTGGCCAGCCGCAGGTTGATTTTCCTGTTTTCTTTCAGGTAATAAAATAATATGGCTCCCATAATCAATGCCAATACCAATGTTAATGAAATGGCTAAAATAATATTGGTCTGGTTTTTTGTAACCGTAATTTGTTCTTCAATTTTTTTTTGTCGTTTGTCAATGTCTTGCTGTTGTTCAAGTACTTTATCATTTTGGAGTTTCATGATTCTCACATTGGTGGAATCAATAATTGTGGAAGCCAGGTCATTGTCTTTTTTAAAGGGCTTGTTATTAAGAATATTAAAAGCTGTTTGAATAGCTTCTTTTCCCCCGGTTGGATATAGAATGGTGGCTTTAAGCATGCCCTTTTCTACCAATTCAATACCTCCATTTTCACCAGGCAGTCCGTCAACACCTATAATACTGATTTTTTGCTCAAGCCCCAGTTTTTTACAAACACTGTAGGCCGAAAAAGCCAACCGGTCATTGGTAGCAAAAATTAATTGAATTTCGGTATGGGATCTTAAAAATTCCCCCAACTCATCCTGCCAAGGATCCGTATCCACATTAAATTGCTTTACATAATTTATTCCGGGGTGTTCTTTTATGAAATCGGTAAACCCGTTATGCCGGTCAATGGTAGCAGACGAACCTGCGGGATCTCCCGCTATATCCATTACATTTCCTTTTCCTTTCAGTAATGCATTGGCAAAAGTGCCGGCATTTAAACCTACTTTGTAATTGTTGGCTCCAACAAAGGCCGTGTAATTATTAGATAATGTCTTCCTGTCGATGATGATAACCGGGATGCCTTCCTGGTAGGCTTTCTCAACTATGGAAGTAATGGGTTTTGCCTGGTTGGGAGAAACCAGCAATAAATCAACTTTCTGGTCTATCAGTTGCTGTATCTGTTCAATCTGCTTTTCAGAACTAAGGTTGGCGTCTTTAATAATAAAATTGATTTCGGGATGAAAGGCCAGCTCTCTTTCCATTTCTTTCTGCATCGTTTTTCTCCAATTGTCTCCAAGGGTACACTGCGAAAAGCCAATGGTAAATTTCTTTTTTTCTGTGGAGGAATTACAGGAAGCCAATCCACATGCAAGAAAAATAAGTAAAAAACAATATATGGTAAGACCTTTTTTCAATGTTTGTTTCTTTAAATGCACAGCAATCATTTACGCAAGTTGAATAAATTTTTTTATAAATCCGGTATAATTCAGCATTATTTCAATCAATACACTCCTCCCACAAATACCAATCCATTCAAAACCATCCGCCTGATGGTATAAATTCAAAAATATCTGTTACAATTTTAGAAATTGCCTATTCCGGACTTGAGTTTTCCTTTTGTAAGGTATTGATTTTCAGTATAAAAATTTCAATTTTCAAAAGAACAATATTTTAAAACAATTGATACGATTTTGATAAAATGAAAATCCGGATCCGTCTATATTGCACCTTTAAATGTATTGCTACATGAACAAAAACAAACTCTTCCAATGGTCCATTGTGGCAGCGCTTGCCGGTTTTATTTTTGGTTTTGATACGGTTGTAATCTCTGGCGCCAACCTCCCCATAAAAGAGCTCTGGCACACTTCGCCTTTATTTCATGGTTTCTTTATAATGTCAATGGCGCTTTGGGGTACGCTTTTCGGATCTGTTTTTGGCGGCTTCCCTACCGAAAAATATGGCAGAAAAAAAGTGCTGTTTTGTATAGGGGTACTGTTTGCCATTTCAGCTTTAGGATCTGCCCTTGCACAAGATCCATACATTTTTTCATTTTTCCGTTTCATTGGCGGAATAGGGATTGGCGTATCCTCCGTGGTGGCACCCACCTATATTTCTGAAATTTCAACGCCCGCCACCAGAGGTAAACTGGGAGCCCTCTATCAATTTAATATTGTGTTTGGAATATTGATCGCCTTTCTTTCCAATTATTTTTTACAAGGTGTGGGTGGTGCCAACGACTGGCGCTGGATGCTTGGCGTATTAACTTTCCCGTCCATCATTTATACACTTATGGTAATGGGTGTGCCCGAAAGCCCCCGCTGGCTGGTTACCAAAAAGAACAACCTGGCAAAAGCAAAAGAAACTTTATTGGTGATAGGTGTGGAAGATGCAGATGCTGAAATAGCTTCCATAATAAAAAGTAACCTGCACGAATCCCCCGCAGGAAGACCGGCTCATTTTTTTAGTCCGAAACACAATGTAATTATCTGGCTTGCATTTTTTATTGCCTTCTTCAATCAATTTTCAGGCATCAATTTCATTTTGTATTATGCCCCGGAAATATTGTCTAAAATTGGTTTAGGTGCAAAAGACTCCCTTTTAAATTCCATTGCTATCGGTGGTACAAACCTGGTTTTTACATTTGTGGGCCTCTACCTCATTGACAGGCTGGGAAGAAAAAAACTACTCCTTATTGGTTCGCTTGGCTATATTCTTAGCCTTACCATGGTAGCGGTATGTTTCGCCATTCATGCAAGCCCCGTTTTGTTAATGTTTTTTTTATTGCTTTTTATTGCGTCACATGCAGTAGGCCAGGGAGCCGTTATCTGGGTCTTTATTTCAGAAATTTTCCCGAACAAAATCAGGGCTGCCGGCCAGTCTTTTGGCGCAAGCGTACACTGGGTATTCGCAGCCATCATTACATTGGTAACGCCATTTTTCCTGGATGATAAAAATGGGATTTTCAAGGACAACCCATGGCCAATATTTTCATTTTTTGCCGTGATGATGGTGCTGCAATTAATATGGGTACTTACCAAAATGCCCGAAACCAAAGGTGTGCCGCTTGAATTATTGGAAGCGAAACTTATAAAATATTAA
>JAVHOI010000073.1:15112-19944 GCA_036169975.1 Ferruginibacter sp.
CAAATAAAAACCGGGTTTTATGCGAAAGATGATTTGCTTATTTACTTTTCTGATTAAATAAGCGGCAACGCAGGCAAAGCGGTTAAAGGTTTCAGGAATCATCTTTACTAAATCAGGAACCCTTCACAAATTGTTATGGAACATACCTTAAAAACAGCAGTGGTGGCGGATGAGGCAAATGACTGGTTGGTAAAGGAAAAAAGACAGGGTAATGTTATTTTTTCCTCCGCCTGAATAAAAACTTAATCAATGATTGAAATTGAAATAAGGCGCAAACAATAAATATCAAAATAAAAAAAGGCTATTAAAATTTATTCATCACTTAAAAAATCAATTATGAGAAAAGTAATTTTTTTACTGCCACTATTATTGCTGGCAGTCTGCTCATTTGCACAGCAAAAAAACATTACCGGTACCGTAACCGGTAAATTGGAAAATGCCCCGCTTGCGGGTGTAACCGTTTCTTCAAAAGGTAAGGCGGTGCAAACAGATGCCGAAGGAAAGTTCACCTTTGCGGCATCAGTGGGAGATGACCTCACATTCACTTATGTAGGATATAAATCCCTTACGGTTAGGATTAAAAGCCCTGGAAATTTATCCGTCCAATTGGAAGACGCAGGATCAAAAGAACTGGAACAGATTGTAGTGGTAGGTTATAGCACCCAAAGAAAAAAAGATTTAACTGGTGCAGTTGCGGTAGTTGATTTGGCGGCGGTTAAAAACAACAGCTCGGGCAACACTATGCAAGCCCTACAGGGCAGGGTAGCTGGTTTATACATCGAAAAGGATGGCTCGCCAAATGGATCTAACAACAGGATATTGATACGTGGTGCTAATACCCTGGGAAACAACGACCCGTTGTATATCATTGATGGTATCGCTACCACCAGGCCGGAGGTTTTTCAAAATATGGATCCTGCAACTATTGCTTCAGTGCAGGTTTTAAAAGATGCTTCGGCGGAATCTATTTATGGCGCACGTGCCTCCAATGGTGTTATTATCATTACCACTAAAAATGGGGGCAATACCAACGGGAAAGTTAATTTTCAGTTTAACACCAGTATCTCCGCTCAGTCAGAAAAATCAGAACGGTTTAAGCTGGTGAACTCCACAGACCGGGGTAAATTATTGTGGCAGGCCTCTGTTAATGACAAACAAAACCCTACGGATGGTTACGGGGAAATTTACAAATTTGACTGGAACAATGATTATAATAACCCTGTATTGAATTCGGTAACATTGCAGCCATTTGTTGGTGGCGACCCAAATACGCCTGCAGGTAATACAGACTGGCAGGATGTAATGTATAAAACCGGGCTGGTAACCAATAACAGCTTAACAGTTTCGGCCGGTACCAAAAATTCATCAGTGGAAATGAACTTTGGCTATCTGAAAAATACAGGTATGTTAAGATATACCGGTTACAAACGTATCAGTGGCAGCATCAATGCAATCACCCGTTCTTTTAATGACAAGGTTACCTTTGGCCTTAATTTGCGTGTGGCCAATTCAGATGAAACCTTAACTGCCCGGGATTTGGGAGGGGCTACTACCACAGGTTTGGCGGTTACTTTAGCGCCTACCATTCCTGTTTTTCAAAAAGATGGGGTTACTTATGCCGGTGAATTGGGCGCAGGTTATTCTGACAGGAACAATCCATTGCACATGCAGTACCTGGCAAGATGGAACAATGCAAACCGGTTGAGTGCGCTCGGCAATGTTTTTGTAGAGATACAACCCATCAAAAATTTATTTTTCAAATCTAATATTGGTGCTGATAATGCTACTTATTCAAGTAAGGTTATATCGCCAACTTTTGTAGAAGGCGCACTCGCACGAACCACCAACAGTTTATCTTTTGATCAAAACCATTTTTTAGGTATTACCTGGTCCAATACATTACGGTATAACTGGGATTTGAATCAAAACAATCATTTCAAATTTTTGGCGGGCACGGAATACCTCAAAAGACATACAGACGTAAATTTTACCAAAAAGGAAGGTTATGCACTTCAAACAGAAGAGTATTTTACTTTAGATGCGGCAACCGGTAATACAACGGCTACCGGTGGTTCAAGAGGCCACCAGTTGTTTTCACAATTTGCAAGGGTTGATTATAATTTCTCTGATAAATATCTTGCTGCGGTTACTGTTCGTAGGGATGGTTCATCCCGTTTTGGCGCCAATAATCAATATGGTGTTTTTCCCGCAGCTTCTATAGGATGGAAAATAGACAAAGAAGCATTCATGCAAAATAATAATTTGTTCTCTGAATTAAAATTAAGGGTCGGCGTGGGCCGGGTAGGTAACCAGGAAGCACTTGGTGATGAAACCAAAAGCACACTTTTCGCAACGAGATATGGAACCACACTGGCGCAACTTACGGGAGGTTTTTTTGAACAATACTACAATGTAGGTACGGCATACTCCTTATCAGGGGCTAATACCGGTACCTTACCTTCAGGTTTTGTTCAATCACAGGCAGGAAACCCTGATCTTAAATGGGAGAGTACAGAAGAAATTAATGCAGGGTTAGATTTCAGCATTTTGAAGAATAAAATTTACGGTTCATTCGATTATTTTTCACGAAATACAACGGGTATATTGATTAGTCCACCCGTTGCTGCAGTTTTGGGTGAGGGACAAAATAAAACGGTAAATGGTGCATCAAAAAGTAATAAGGGATGGGAATTTTCAATAGGCTATATGGGGGAAAGAAGGGGGGATTTTAAATATGACGTGAAACTTAATTTCGCCCACTTCAGGGATAAAGTAACAGAGTTACCGGAAAATGTACGTCCTGCTTATCCCGGTATTGTAGGAAATACCATTATTGGCCATTCCCAGTTTGATATTTTCGGTTACAGAACAAATGGCCTCTTTCAATCCAGCGACGAAATAACTAAGGCCCCAACCCAGCCTGGGGTTGATCCAGCTACTGGCTCCGGAAGGATCCGGTATGTAGATATTAATAAAGACAATAAAATTGATGCTTTGGACCAGGATTGGATTGGCACTACGCTGCCTGCCCTGGAATATGGGCTAAGGGTTGACCTGACTTACAAGAAATTTGATTTGGCCATATTTGGATCAGGTGTGGCGGGAAAAGAAGGCTATGATATCTATACATCATTAAACAGCCTGATGAGAAGCAGGGATAATGTTGGGCCGGGGCTATTCAATGGCTGGACGAAAACAAATACCAATACATCTGTTCCTTCCTTAACACTGAAAGATGACAACCATGAAGGCGCTACTTCTGATTATTTTATAGTGAGTACATCCTATTTCAAAATGCGCAATATGCAGCTTGGATATAATGTTGTACCAAAATCTGTCTTCTCAAGGTTACGCTTTTATGCAATGGCTGAAAACATGTTCTGGTTCAAAAGCAAAAGCTACCAAAGCCCTGACCCTGAAAGAATAGACCTTGACCCTGTACCAATACCAAAAACATTCACGTTTGGTATCAATGCATCATTTTAAAGAAATTAAAACTAAATCAAAATGAAAAAATTAATTATAACAACTTTTATAGCATCAGGACTTTTGATGTTTAGTTCCTGCAAAAAGGTACTTGATTATACACCGCCCGGCGTATTGTCATCTACAGATTTAACATCGCCTACAGCCGTTGAAGGCCTGGTTACTGCCGCCTATGCTGCTATCGGAAATGGCGATATGATAGGGCCCATCTATAGTAATTGGGCGTATGGGAGTGTTCGTTCAGACGACGCCTATAAAGGCGGGGGTGGTACCGGTGATGTGGGTGATGTAGATGCTATGGAACATTATAACCTGGTTACCCCAAATATGGGTTGGTTTGTTACCCGTACCTGGCAAAATCTTTTCAAATCCATTGCCAGGGCTAATGTTGCGCTTCGTGCTGTTAATTCACTTTCTGAAACAGACTTCCCTAACAAAAAATCACGGCTGGCTGAATTAAAATTTCTAAGGGCACATAGTTATTTCACCATGAAATTATTGTACAAGAATATTCCGATTTTTGATGAAAATGCTAAAGATGATGAAGTCCTGAAAGTTTCAAACGATTTGAGTAATGAAGAATCCTGGAACAAAATTGCTGCTGATTTTCAATATGCAATTGACAATTTGCCTGTAAGCCAGTCACAAATTGGAAGGGCTAATAAATTAACTGCCCAGGCCTACCTTGCAAAACTAAGATTGTACCAGGCTTATTCGCAGGATGCTACTCATCATGTAACAGGAATCAGTCAGGCCAGGTTGCAGGAAGTGGTTACTTTAACACAGGCAGTTATTTCATCCGGCAAGTATGCCTTAAGCGCTGACATTGCAGATAATTTTTTAGCTGAAACGGAGAATGGTCCTGAGTCGGTTTTTGCCATTCAGTTTACCATCAATGATGGTACTACTTCGGGCAGGATGAGCTTTGAAGACGGACTAAATTATCCGCACGGTGCACCACAATATGGCTGCTGCGGTTTTCATGCCCCAAGTCAAAACTTGGTAAATGCCCACACAACAGATGTAAATGGGTTACCCAATTTTACAACTTTTAATAACGCCATTGCGAATTTAGCCACTGCAACAGTGGATCCCCGCCTTGACCATACAGTAGGTATAGATGGGCATCCCTACAAATATGATAATACAAAACCATTCAGCAATAGTTGGGTACGTGATGCGGGTGTTTATGGTAATTTTCATAGCATGCGTTATCAGCAACTGGCATCAAGCCCATCATATTTTAAACTGGGACCATTCATGGGCACTGCTCACAATTATGATATTATCAGGTACGATGATGTTTTACTTATGCAGGCAGAAGCATATATTGAATTAGGCCAGCC
>JAVHOI010000074.1:0-1034 GCA_036169975.1 Ferruginibacter sp.
CCTTACGTCCTGGTGCTGATGGGTATAGTTTTCATTCATCTCTGTAAACCGGACTGCCGCAAAGCCGCGCTGTACGTACGGTGTGTGATCGCCGCCCCGAAGAAAACGGTCATTCCGGTATATCATTACTACCTGAAGGTTATCAACATACCGCTCCCCGATTTCTTTTACATAACGGGCCAATTGTCGTGATTTACCATCATTTTCCAAACCAAGGCTTCTTATAAATACGGCGTTTTTTTCGGTTTCAAACGCAGGCAGCCCTTCACTAAATACCCGGACTTTTGTATTGTCGGTAATATTAGTTTCATTACTATTATTACTCCCCATGATATCATTGTTTAGTACAGCTTCAATATTCCAGTTTGCTTTTTTGGCCTTTTCGCTCATGAACGTGGCACCCAATAAACCCTGTTCTTCACCACTTACCGCTACAAAAATAATGGTAGCTGGAAAACTTCGCTTACTCATCACCCTTGCGCATTCCATTACTGCCGCTACCCCGCTGCCATCATCATTAGCGCCTGGTGCATCTCCGGTTCGGTCCATTACACCGGTACGCATATTATCCAAATGCCCGCTGATAATAAAAATGCGGTTGTCATCAGGATCGGTTCCTTTAAGCGTTGCTATTGTGTTACCCAATAAAAGTATCGTATCCACTCTTTTACCATCTGGATGCAGGGTGGTTGTATCAATCATGGATGTTAACCTGCCGGAAGATTGTTTTGCCATTTCATTAAACCTTCTTAATACCCAATTTCGTGCAGCGCCGATACCACGATTATTTTCGGTTTGGGTACTTAAAGTATTGCGTGTACCAAAAGCGACCAATGTTTTAATATAAGATTGTAAAGAGTCGGCTGATACTTCATTTACCATGCTTTCAATTGCAGGATCCCGCCGGATGATGGTTTGGGAAAATATTGGTTGTACAGAAAATAACAGGCAGACAAAAAAAGGTAGCTTCATATATTCAAATTAAAAATTACAATAGCAATAACAAAGAAAGTGAAAAGATGTTGAACTCCCGC
>JAVHOI010000075.1:0-1033 GCA_036169975.1 Ferruginibacter sp.
AATTATTTCAAGCCCAAGTTTTTCCGCCGCCCTGTTGAAAATATCCCTGCATTCTTCCCTTAATTTTATTTCTTTGGGAAAGAAAATTACACCCACCGCATACTTCCCGAAAGAAGGTAAATGCACACCTGATTTTACACATTCATCAAAGAAAAATTCATGGGGGATCTGTATTAATATCCCCGCCCCATCACCGGTATTGGTTTCACAGCCACAGGCGCCCCGATGTTCCATATTTTCCAATATGGTTAATGCGTCCGAGATATGCTGATGGGATTTGTAGCCTTTAATATTGGCGACAAATCCAATACCACAGGCATCATGCTCAAACTGCGGATCGTATAGCCCTTGATTTTCTTTCATAATAATTTGTTTTTAGCCACTGTTTACACAAATTTCCACAGTTTTTTTTAATCTTTCAAAAGCATCTGTCCACTGTGTTTCAGGACAGACTTTAGCATATCGCAAATTATCAAAACAGCATACTGTTAAATAAGGCAGCCATATTAAGTACAGTAAATAAAATAGTAATGCCAGGTGCTTCCTTTTCAGGATTTGGCGACAATGGCTTTCATTTCCGTCATCGCCTGCCTCAATTCCGCGCCGATTAATTCTATCGGATGAAACCTGATTACTTCATTTACTACAATCAATGTTTTATTGTCCACTCCGTTATCCTTTCCTTCATTATAATTTTTGCCGATTAAATTCGCTTCCACTTTTTTCATAAAATCCGCAAGCAATGGCTTGCAGGCATGATCAAAAAGGTAGCAGCCATATTCCGCGGTATCAGAAATCACCCGGTTCATTTCAAACAATTTTTTACGGGCAATAGTGTTTGCAATTAAAGGTGTTTCGTGCAAAGATTCATAGTAGGCGGATTCTTCTTTAATCCCCGATTCTACCATTGTTTCAAAAGCCAGTTCCACACCCGACCTTACAAAAGCCACCAGCAATAAACCATTATCAAAAAATTCCTGTTCAGCTATTTTCATATCACCTGCCGGTGTTTTTTCAAAAGCGGTTTCACCGG
>JAVHOI010000076.1:0-4491 GCA_036169975.1 Ferruginibacter sp.
AAAATTAGCGGCCGATAATCCGGGCTTTTTTAAGAATATAGTTTTATTAGCAGCCTCTGTTGACCCCGCTGAAGAACAACCGGAAAAATGGCGGGGCTTCTTTTTAAATAGCACTTTTCAATATCTTTTGCCAGGTGCATTCAGGCCAAGCAACGAAGAAATATGGTACTTAAAAAAAGACCTTCAACCATTGGCCAATCAGTTTGCGGCCATTAATGCCAGTGTATGGATAGTGCACGGTGATAAGGATAATTTTGTTCCTGTGGGTAATGCAGCCTACGCAAAAAAAATGCTGACTAATGCCAAAAGCGTGCAGGTAAATATTTTAAAAGGTGCTCCGCATTTTATTCCCTGGAAACCCTGGTATAATGATGTAAAAGCTGTTTTGTTGAAAATGGATATGGTTCAATAAATGCAGTGAAATAATTATAACAGGCGACTACAAAAAGGTTTATTTTAAAGACTTGGCAAGTGTCACCTTAATTGAAGTTGACTTATTGAAATCCTATATTTTTGATGCCGCAATAGTTGACGAAGCGTTTAAAAAGAAAAAAAACTTGCACAAATAATAAATTTTAAAAATTACTGGTCAGGGAAATATTTAACCCGGTAGCAGCCGGTAACAACCTGCAAACACCACCAATACAAACTAAGCCTGCCCGCTGTCTTCCATAGCCGAGTAATAATTTATGAGAGCCAGTGGTATAACTTCCGCCGACAGTATAATAGTGAAGTTGCTGATTGCTACTGCCATAGTTGTACATATCACTTGCAAATATGCTAAAGTGTGGGGCATAACTCCATTCCGCTAAAATGCCCATCCAGTTTCCTTTATCCTGTTTGGAAAATAAATGTTGCAGTTCGGTACGGATAGCCTTTTTTGGGGCATATTTATACAAAATATCTGCCACTGAGATAGTTGATTTAATAGGGGCATAATTACCACCTTCCACCACCGACTTGTTATAATAAATATGCTGCAGCAAATACGAAGTTGTCCATTTATCCGAAAGCTTCTTTTTTACAGAAAGATTAATATCGCTGTAAAACAATTGTTTTCCTGCGCCCAAAAAATTGCTTTCAAAACTGGTAGCCGTTTGTGCTATTATTGGTAATGCGTGATAGCGGGAATAATTTAGTGTAATGCTCATCCCGTATTTACCACCTATAATTGTATTCTTCGGAATAGAATAATAAAGGTCTGCCTGTCCGCCGGTTTCTCCCAATGCCTGTGCATTGTAAACATAAATATTAGAAAGATAATATTCCTGTTGCCTGGTGAGTGCCGGAATATAATTGACCAATACAAGGCTTTGACCTGCATTGCGGTCTGTTCTGAAATCCATATTTTCCAGTCTTCTAAGATTAAGATTAAAGCCAAGATTGTTTTTTGCGAATCCGTAGTTTACCAACAAGGCTTTGCCTGTATTTATATTTTGTTGATTTGCTGCATGGGGGTCTTTACTTTTTACAACATACTCTGCGGAAACTGTATTAAAGTTATCAGCATAATCCAATCTTCCACTAAAAGCATTCACGGTTGGTTTAAAATCAGGGTCGGGGCCTGTGTATTGCTGATAGCGGCTTACAAGGCTTGCGCCAATGGAAAATGATTTTTCTTTATTTGCCTGCGATGGATTTATTACCCGCCAGTTTACATCAACAGCCCTTACCGTACCATCACTATTTTCAAAATTCTTTCGCTGTTTGCCATAAATAAATTTAAAATCAAGGTTTCTGGTTGGTTTAAGATTAATGTTCACACCTTCCATCGCATTATTGATACCCAACTGCCGGTTCTCCCAACTGCGATAAACCAGGCCGCTTCCAAACTGTTCGTAAAAATTACCGGCAGTTAAACCAAATTTATTTACCTGGTAGGAGAAATATTTTTGAACAAGTTTTGTTTCGTTCAATACAAAGGGATAACCTTGCAATGAGGGGAGGTACGCTTCATACTGGATGCCTGCTGAAAAATGCTGTAACCGGTAATCTGCTTTCAAATAATTATTTGACCCAATCCTATCTTGTGGAAAAACAGCGTTGGTTTTAATATCTTTTACGTACAATTGATTATTGGTTTCAAATGAACCGGTAAAAGTACCATACTTGCCCAAATCAAATTGAGCAAAAAGATGAAATGGAACTATCAGTAAGATAAATAGTGTTAGCTTTCTCATTGTTTGGTCGCAGTTGTTAGCTGATTGATTTTTTCGAATAATACCGCTTCATCACCGGGCATGTATCCGGTTTTTTGAAACACTATTTTACCTTTATTAACTATCATTACAAAAGGGATATTACTAACATTAAAAGCCCTTTTTACTTCATTGCTTTCATCTAAATAGATTTCAAAATCCCAGCCTCTTGATTTTGCCAGTGGCCTTACCTTTTGTACGGTTCTTGCTTCATCGGTTGAAATAGCGATTAATTGAAAAAGGGGATTTTTAGTTTCATCCAGCTTTTCCTGCAACACATCCAGCTCATTAATACAGGGCACACACCAGGTTGCCCAAAAACTGATAATGGTTACTTTATTACTATCAATTGCTGATTTCAATGAGACTATACCGCCATGTAAATTTGTAATGGGTACATCAGGCAAACCCGGTTGAGCTGAAATAGCGGAAACAAAAAGAAAAGGAAAAAAAGAAATGAGTAATATTGATTTCATGTTCGTTGTAAGTGCTGATGATTGATATTTAAAACGTGTAGTTTACACTTTTTATTTCATACCTGTTGTCGCCTGAACGACAAGTTGAAATAATCCCTGAAACCCTTTCCCGTTCTGCATTTAAATAATATCTTTACGCCATGAAAAATTACTTTTATCCTGTCCTGATTTTATCGGTTTTTATTCTGGTTTCCTGTTCAAAAAATAAAGATACTACACCGCCTCCAACAGCGTTAAGGGTTGAAATAAATGTTCCTGCCATTTATACTGACGGGCTTGATGAATTAGTAGTCACTGTTTTTGATTCGGACAATGTAAATGTTACGGCCAACAGTAAAATACTAATTGATAATGCACCTATTACGGGTAATATTTTTAAGGCAGGCTTTGCAAAATCATATACCGTTAAAGCAAGTTTTAATGGAAGGGAATCCAATATGTTAACTTTTAATGCAATCCGCCACGAAGTAAATAAGTTCAGCAAAAAAGTAATTATCGAAGAGTTCTCAGGAATGTGGTGCAGCTTTTGTACCCGGTTCACTTACCTCATTGACACAATGGTAAGGTACAATAATAATATTATCCCAATCAGCGCCCACTCCGGAGATCTTTTAGAATATGGTTTTGTGCAGCAAATGCGTAATAAATTCAAATCGTTTGATTTTCCATCGGCCTTTGTAAACCGTACATTAATCTGGGACGAATCGGCTGCCATGTTGCAGAACGAATTAATAAAAAAAACCAAATGCGGATTAGCCATTAATACAACTTTGGGTAGTAACCTGATTAAAACCAGGGTAAAAGTAAAATTTGATATTACCACTTCTGAAAGCCTGAGTATTGTTGTAGTATTGCTGGAAGATAGCCTAATATTCGCCCAATCAAATTTTTATAATACAAACCCCACAAGCCCATTTTATAACTTGGGAGACCCTATTCAAAATTACAGCCACAACAATGTGATGAGAGTGGCGGCAACCGATATTTTTGGTGATGTAATTCCCACGGAAGTGCAAAAAAAGAATGAAACATGGGAGAAGGACTTCACCATAAACGCTTCTGGTTACAACCTGTCTAATTGTAAAATAGTAGCTTATATACAATATACCGAAAACACTGTAACCCGCTGGGGTGTATTAAATGCACAGGTGGTAAAAGCCGGAAGTATTGTAGGGTTTAATTAAAGAAAAATCACAACTTAATTCGTATCACGATTAGGTTTCCATTATTTTGATAAGCCGGGATGTACTTAACTTTTATTGGTACAAAAAATATAAACCCGGCTTGTAGCCATTTCTTCCGGCGGGTTTTTACCCTTCAGTCTTTTTACAAAGTGAGTACTCATCGCAAATCCTGATGTATTACCTGAAAGGGTACTCCAATAATATAACTTAATAAAAATTATTGCGCTTTACACAGCCAGGTACATCCGTCTTAATTGTTTTAATTCTCCGCCAAATTATCCGGTAAAACTGTGCCGGTTAAATGAATTAATCATTTGGATTGGCTTACTATATTATGCAAAGGGTAAAAACAGTGAACTTGCCCGAACCTGGTTGTTAACCCATTTAAAATAGCTTTAGAAAAGAAGGCGGCGTTATAAGTTTTTCGAAATTTATACAGAATCTATCGGATTAATAAGTCACCAATTTATCCCTTGCGAAGTATAAAAAACAGGAACAGTAAGATACTTACCTTACACAATTGTCGAATATGGTTGCATACCTTTTATTGACTCTTATTATTTGAAAACCTGTTGCCAGGATTGGCAACCTTTCATAAAATATAGCGACAATTTATATACACCTTTTTTAACC
>JAVHOI010000077.1:0-19764 GCA_036169975.1 Ferruginibacter sp.
ATCAATCCTTGTGGTAACCCTTACATCCATACTGTTGAAGCTGGTGGTAAACGGGTGCAGGCTAATATCCTGCCTTCCGGCTTCAAAATCAAAGCCCATTCTTTTTAGGATTTCCATGCCAAACTTCCATTGATCCCCTTTGTTGAAATATTGATGAAGAAATGAATTGTCAACAGGCATTTTATTTTTTATTGAATCGAGTAATACCAATAGTTGCAGCCTCAAATCATTGAATATAGTATCTACAGTTGCAACGGTAAGCCCTTTGTCATAATCATTCATCAATGCGTTGTAAGGGTGTTGCTCATACCCAAGCATATCCGCTTCCTGCCTTTTCAATTGAATCAGTTCGTGAAGCGGTTGCTGAAAAGTGGCGAATGAATTTTCAGTTCTTGCTTTTGCCCACGCATGATAGGATTTGCTGACCACTTCGCTCAATTGCCTTACAAAATCACTGCTAAGTTTTTTGTTACGATTATAATCTTCCAGGCTCAGTTGTATATTTCTTTTTTCATCCGGCCGCAAATCTTCCCTGGCATTTAATTCCAATAATAAGCTTCCTGTTTTTTCATCTGTAAATTGCTGATGGGCAATTTCACTCAGTGTTGCTATTTGCCGCCCCCTGAAATGACTACCTTTTGGGGGCAGATAGGTTTCCTGATCCCATTGTAATACCGCGGAAGCGTATTTTACATCGGCTATTTTCTGCATCTTTGTTTTATAGTCTGCATATAATTCGGCTGAACTCATTTTATTAATTTTTTAAAGATGAAAATACAAGATATTACCGGTTTTTTAGAAACCGTTGCTCCTGCAAGTTTACAGGAAAAATATGATAATGCCGGTTTGCTTACGGGCAGTGCAACCTGGGCGTGTACCGGGGTCATCACTACGCTGGATGCAACTGAAGAAGTAGTGCTGGAAGCGATTGAGAAAAAATGTAACCTCATTGTCGCCCATCATCCAATAATTTTTGGTGGGTTGAAAAAAATTAATGGAAATAATTATGTCGGTAAGGCGGTAATCGCCGCCATTAAAAATGATATTGCCATTTATGCGGTTCATACCAACCTTGATAATGTAATGAAAGGAGTAAATGGTAAAATGGCTGATATGCTTGGGTTGAAAGACCGCCTTATACTGCATCCCAAAAAAAATATGCTAAAAAAGCTGGTGACTTATGTACCTGCCCTACAGGCAGAGATAGTGAGGGCGGCTATTTTTGAGGCAGGTGGCGGGCAGGTAGGTAATTACAGTGATTGTAGCTTTAACAGCCCGGGAAAAGGTACATTTAAAGGCGGTGAGGGTTCTCATCCGTTTGTGGGATCACCCGGAAAATTGCATACTGAAAATGAAATGAAAATAGAACTCATTTTCCCTTCCTGGCTGGAGCATACTATTTGTACTGCCCTGATAAAAGCCCATCCCTACGAAGAGGTTGCCTATAATATCAGTACCCTGGATAATATACATCAGGATATCGGCAGCGGAATGTTGGGAGAGTTGGAAGCGGCACTAAGTGAAACGGATTTTTTGCATTTAATAAAAACGGTTTTCAATCTTACCATCATCAGGCATACACCGTTGACTGGAAAAATGGTAAGAAATGTAGCGTTATGTGGTGGCGCAGGAAGTTTCTTAATTGGGGATGCGGTGGCTTGCGGAGCTGATTTTTTTATAACCAGTGATGTTAAATATCATGAATTTTTTGATGCTAACGGGCAGTTGGTCATTGCTGATATTGGCCATTATGAAAGTGAGCAGTTTACTATTGAACTACTATTTGATATTTTAAGTGAAAAATTCCCTACCTTCGCCGTCCTAAAATCAGGTGTTAATACCAATCCCGTTAACTATTTTGTAGTGGCTTCAAACCTTTAATGGGGCTTTAAGCCGGCATAAAAATAAAGGGGATTAATATAACACAACTCCGCCCGGCTGAACGCCGTTTGGAAAGGGCTGCCGAATGAATTCGTTCAGGCGGAAATGCTGATCAGGAACCGGATGTTGTTAACAGAAAACAGAAAAACAATAAACTTCAAATAATATATGGCCGCAGTAAAAGATTTCTCAGTTGAAGAAAAATTAACAGCTTTAGTAAATTTACAAAAAGTAGATTGTAAGCTGGATGAAATTAAAATCCTGAAAGGTGAATTACCGATGGAAGTAAAAGACCTGGAAGATGAAATTGAAGGTTTGCACGCCCGGCAAACCCGTGTTGAGGAAGAGATCAATGGAATGCAGGAATTTATCAACCAGAAGAGGGAAGCGATAAAAGAGGCGGAAGCGTTAATAAAAAAATACGAAAAGCAAAGTGACAATGTAAAAAACAACCGTGAGTTTGAGGCAATCAATAAAGAGATTGAAATGCAAACCCTGGAAGTTAAGCTTTACGAAAAACATATTAAAGATGCAACCGAAGAAGTTGGCGAAAAAGCAAGGCAACTGGAATCAGCGAAGAAAGCGGTCGCTATAAAAGAAAATAATTTATCGGGAAAGAAAGGTGAGCTTGAAAAAATTATCAGCGAAAATGAAAAAGAAGAGCATCAATATAAAAAACTTGCGGAAGGGGCAAGGAGCCATGTTGACGAGCGCCTGATTTTGAGCTATGACCGTATCCGCAAAAATTACCGCAATGGACTTGCTGTGGTGCCGGTAGAAAGAGATAGCTGTGGTGGCTGTTTTCATGCGATCCCCCCACAAAAACAAAGCGAAATTAAATTGCGTAAAAAAGTCATCGTTTGTGAAAACTGCGGACGCATTTTAGTGGATGCCGATTTAAATGACAGTATTGAAATTAAATAATTTTGCATAATGAAAATAAAAAAAAGCGCTTCAGGTATTGAGGTGCTTTTTTTATTCCCCGGTCTGACAGCCTTGCAGGTCTGACCGGGTGCGTTTGACCTGGTTGAATATGTGTTCATAAAAAAATAATAAAAAGTTATTTCAGTTTTAGAATGTGCCAGCGGTTGAATATATAGACAGGTTACAAAATTTATCTGAGAAATTATATATAGTCAGTGGCAAAAAAAAACTAATTTGCTCTTTGGTATGCTTCAAAAACTTCATATTCGGAATTACGCGATCATTGATGAAATCGCAATTGATTTTTCTTCCAGCCTAAATATTATCACCGGCGAAACCGGAGCCGGAAAAAGTATATTAATGGGTGCGCTAAGCCTGATATTGGGAGAGCGGGCGGAAAGTAATACTTTGATGAATAAGGAAAAAAAATGTGTGGTCGAAGGGTTTTTTAAAACAAAGGATAATAATCAGGTTCAGGGGTTTTTAAAGGAGAATGAGCTGGACGTGGAAAAAGAATTGATTGTAAGAAGGGAGATAGCTGTAAATGGAAAATCAAGGGCTTTCATTAATGACACACCGGTTAATTTAAACCAGTTAAAGGAATTGAGTTCAATGCTTGTTGACCTGCACCAGCAGTTTGATACACTGGAATTGGGCGACAATGATTTTCAACGGGAAGTAATAGACGCCCTTGCCGCAAACGGCGCCCATTTACAGGAATACAGAACTGCATTCAATGCCTATACGAAAACCAGGAAAGAGTTTGCGGAGCTTGTGCTGAAACAGCAGACCGCTAATGCGGCGCTGGATTATAACCAGTATTTGTTTGATGAACTGGAAGAAGCGGGCCTTAAAGAAAATGAACTGGAAGAACTGGATAACGAAATAAAATTGCTTGGCAATGCTGAAAATATAAAACAGCAATTGAGTACTATTTATTTCGAATTGAAGGATAGCGAATTACCCATTGTTCAGCAATTAAAATCACTAAGCAACAAACTTCATTTTCTCGAAGGATACCATCCGGCTATTGAAAGCCTGAATAAGCGGCTGAACAGTGCGCAGGTTGATTTGCGGGACATTGGTGACGAACTGGAAAGGATAGACGAAGGAATACATTACGATCCTGAAAGGATACAGATTTTGAATGATAAAATATCTTTGGGATACAGGTTATTAAAAAAGCATTCCGTAAATACGACCAATGAATTGTTGATTATCAAAGATGCCCTTCAGGCAAAACTAAAAGAGATATTTAATATCGGCGAAGCAATCGCACTGAAAGATAAACAGGTAAGGGGATTATTGCTTCGGTGTAATGAATTGGCAGGCATAATTTCCGTCAACAGGCATAAAACAGTAAAACCATTTACCGAAAAAGTAAATAGCCTGCTGGTGCAGGTAGGCATGCCTAATGCGCTTATAAAAGTGCAGGTGCTGCCGGGTGCCTTAAATATAAATGGCAGTGATGATATTGGGTTTTTATTTGATGCCAATAAAAGTAACCGTTTTGAAGCATTAAGTAAGGTAGCAAGTGGGGGAGAACTTAGCCGTATCATGCTTTGTATAAAATCTTTGGTTGCCCAAAAATTACAATTACCTACTTTGATATTTGATGAAATTGATACCGGGATAAGTGGGGAAGCAGCCAGGCAGGTGGGTATTATCATGAAGGATTTATCCCGCTCGCATCAGTTAATTTCAATTACCCATCAGCCACAGATAGCGGCAAAGGCAACTGCTCATTATTTGGTTTTTAAAGCTGCTCAGGGCGATAAGATCGCCACATTTATCCGCCTGCTGAATAAGGAGGAACGCATTACAACTATTGCGCAGATGCTTAGTGGTGAAAAGCCCACTGCCGCCGCATTAGAGAATGCAAA
The DNA here is from genome assembly GCA_036169975.1 of Ferruginibacter sp. GTDB lineage: Bacteria > Bacteroidota > Bacteroidia > Chitinophagales > Chitinophagaceae > Ferruginibacter. The sequence continues at coordinate 4,689 of JAVHOI010000077.1, forward strand.
GGAGATGGTGGGGAAGGTTGAAGGTTTAGGGTTTAGGCAAGAAGTTTAGATAGGAAGTTTAAGAGACTTATACTATGCAAGTGGTAAAACAGTGAACTTGCTCAAACCTTAGTAGAATAAAATTGCATTAGCGCTTTGACCTTATTACCTTATTTATAATTAATTCAAATTAGGTACTACAAACCTGGGTCAATTAGCTAATAAGCCTGCCTGGCTGCATCAGGCATTCAGGGTTGATATCTAATTGGGCTAATATTCTACTAAGGTTTTAAGACTGGTTGTTAACACATTTAAAATAGCTTTAGAAAAGAAATAGGCATTATAAGTTTTTTTTAATTTACACGGAATCTATCAGATTAAAAAGTCACGAATTTATCCCTTGCGAAGTATAGGCAGTTATTAAAAGATAAATTAATTACACTGTCGTCTGATTAAAAACAATGGAATTTGCTGAAACCATTTGTAGTTATGAGTTTTAACCCCTCTCTTTTGGAGAGGGGTTGGGGTGAGGTAATTCAATGCTGACAGGGGTTTCAATACTTTAGTCGCACAACATTAAAATTAATAATTAATAAATACTCAAACTGTTGTGGTATAAAAAATTGCTTATCCTGTTTTTGATTGTTGCCGCGATGGCGGCTGCATTTCAATTACAGAAATATTTAAAAACTATTATTGATCCACGCAGGTCTTTTCAACAATTTTTAATATTCCTGTTGATAAATATCATAATTGTTTTTGTATTGATATTTATCACAGGCTTTATTATAATTTACTTTAAAGATTTTTTCTTTAAAAAATAAGAATGCTATTTTTACCATTCAAATAAAAAAAACATGCCATACAATTTACTAAAAGGAAAGAAAGGGATCATATTTGGAGCACTGGATGAAAAATCAATCGCCTGGAAAACCGCAGTACGCTGCCATGAAGAGGGAGCGGAACTATTATTGACCAATGCACCGGTAGCAATGCGTATGGGTGAAATAAACAAATTGGCGGAAGCGGTAAATGCGCCGGTAATTCCATGCGATGTCAGTAGTGATGAAGACGTATTAAACCTCATTACAAAAGCGAAGGAACATTTTGGTGGAGGGGTTGATTTTATTTTACACTCCATAGGCATGAGCCTGAATGTGCGCAAGGGCAGGCATTATACGGACATTGATTACGGGTTTAACGCGAAGACATTGGATATCTCCGCCATGAGCCTGCACCGTGTACTGGCCACCGCTATGAAGCTGGATGCCATCAATGAGTGGGGCAGCGTGATAGCGCTTACGTTTATCGCCGCACAGCGAGTGTTTCCCGACTACAATGAAATGGCTGATGCAAAAGCCTTATTGGAAAGCGTATCCCGTAGTTTTGGGTATCACTACGCCATTAAAAAGCATGTCAGGGTAAATACCATATCGCAATCGCCCACACGGACTACGGCGGGCAACGGTGTAAAAGGGTTTGAAGGGTTTATAAGCTATGCTGAAAAAATGAGTCCATTGGGAAATGCGAGTTCGGAAGATTGCGCCAATTATTGTGTTACCTTATTCAGCGATCTTACACGAATGGTAACCATGCAAAATCTGTTTCATGATGGGGGGTTTTCTTTTACGGGTGCTACGCAGGCAATTATTGAGCAGATGGAGAAATAGTTTTTCCGCACGGTAAAAGTACTGAACGAAGCTGAAGTTTAATTTAAATATTATCGCATCCCTGTCCGACTGGGAAAACATCCAGCGTCCACATGTACCTTATACATATTGGCATTAACTTAAACAGCTTAACCAATTTACAATTAATAGCAGGCTATTGTTATTTATTAATCGCGATGGCATTAAATAATTTATCATGGATTGGATAGAAGTAACCGGGCTTTCAGGCTCTGTTTTAAGCAGCATTACATTTATGCCGCAGGTATATCAAACCTGGAAAACAAAAAGCGTTGGCGATTTGAATTTGTCCATGATGGTGATTGTTTTTATAAGTACGGTTTCCTGGCTTGTGTATGGGATAGGTAAGGGTTTATTGCCGGTAATTATTTGTAATGCCATTATCTGTTTCTTGTCATTTTTACTGATATATTTTAAATTGAGATTCTCAAAATAAAAATTACTCCGGGTACAAAAATTACGAAAGCCACCAACTTGAAAATTGGTGGCTTTTAAATTATAATTTTTTCTTCCTGGCAGGTTAATACTCATCTTCATTAAAAAAGAAATCCTCCTGGCTGGGATAATCCGGCCAGATATCTTCCAGGCTTTCGTAAATTTCACCTTCGTCTTCAAGCTCCTGCAGGTTTTCAATAACTTCAATAGGCGCACCACTTCTGATCGCGAAATCTATCAGTTCATCTTTTGATGCTGGCCATGGTGCATCTTCCAAATGTGAGGCTAATTCTAGTGTCCAAAACATCTTCTGTGTGTATTTAATTTTTGCAAATGTAAAAGTTTGGTGGAACTAACCAAATGTGTTTTTTAAAACCCACTTTTCGCGGGGTTAAAAAACTACTAAATAAAAACCGCTATACCTTGTTTACTCTCAATTATTAATTACTTTAGCGAGATGCTTATCGCTACGGATATAACTAAAAATTACGGGATACTACCTGTTTTAAAAGGTGTTGATATACACATTACCAAAGGGGAAATTGTTAGTATAGTCGGTTCCTCAGGTGCGGGAAAAAGCACGCTGCTGCACATTCTGGGCACTTTGGATAAAGCGGATAAGGGATCCATTAGCCTGGCTGGGCAGCTAATCGGGGAACTTAACGGCAGAAAATTATCGGCCTTCAGAAATAAAAATATCGGGTTCGTTTTTCAGTTTCACCATTTATTACCGGAGTTTACCGCCCTGGAAAATGTGTGTATTCCCGGTTGGATTGCGGGAAATAAAAAAAAAGAAATAATTGAAAAGGCAACGAAATTATTATCAACTTTAGGCCTTTCCAACCGCCTGGAGAACAAACCGCAGCAACTTTCCGGCGGCGAACAACAAAGGGTGGCTGTTGCAAGGGCCTTAATAAATAATCCCGCCATCATCATGGCGGATGAACCCACCGGCAATTTAGACAGCGCTAATGCGAAGGAATTGCATCAGTTATTTATTGATTTAAGGGATCAGTTTAATCAAACCTTTTTGATAGTAACCCACAATGAAGAAATAGCTCAAATGAGCGACCGGATATTGCACATGAAGGACGGTAAAATAATTAGCTAATTGCTCAATTGCTCAATTGCTCAATGTTTCAATTGCTCCATGAAATACAATTCCTGTTACATCCTTCATTGAGCCATTGTGTAATTTTCAAATTTGCTAATTAACACGAGGTTTCCACGCCACTTCTGCCACGCCCAATAAATGCCCGGTATATCTTGATAAAATAAAAAGGTAATCGCTCAGGCGGTTGAGGTATTTTATCACCAGCGGCTCCACAAACAAATCATGCTCCTGCATATTTACGCAAAGCCTTTCGGCGCGCCTGCAAATACATCGGGCTACATGTGTGGCAGATACCGACTGGTGGCCGCCGGGTAATATAAAATGTTTCATTGGAGGTAAAACGCTGATCATGGTATCTATTTCATTTTCCAACAATACAATGTCCGCTTCTTTCAAATCAGGTATTTTCATTAGCGGTTCTTTCTCCGGATCGCACGCCAATGAAGAACCGATAGTAAACAAGCGATCCTGTATTTCTTTCAGCATTATTTTAATGTGATCATCAGGGGCAAGGTCGCTCACAAGGCCGATATACGAATTTAACTCATCAATGGTACCATAACTTTCAATGCGTAAATGGCTTTTAGGAACTTTTGTTCCGCCAATTAAACTGGTTTTGCCGAGGTCGCCGGTTTTTGTATAAATTTTTAATGCCATTATTTGATGGTTATATTAAAGCAACAAAAAAAAACAGGATTGGTTTATAAAATAAGAATTACCATTTTTTTTATGATGGGTGTACACTACCGATTCATTGCCGCATTTCGTATTTGGCTTCCATTAGCAAATTAGCACATCAGGCCAACCTATACCAGTTGGGCGATAAAGGAAGGATGGGTGTTTATTTTATCGCTTTCAATTATTCCATCTCTTAGCCTAACTACCCTGTGGGCAAATCCCGATATGTCTTCTTCATGGGTAACCAATATTACGGTGTTTCCGTCATTGTGGATTTTACCCAGGATATCCATTATTTCATGTGAGGTTCTGGAGTCAAGGTTACCGGTAGGTTCATCCGCCAATATAATGGATGGGTTATTGATTAAGGCCCTGGCGATAGCAACCCGCTGGCATTGCCCGCCACTAAGTTCGTTTGGTTTATGCTTGCTGCGGTCATCTAATTTTACCTTACCCAATACCTGCATCGCCCTTTCCATTCTTTCCGATTTACCAATGCCGCTGTAGATGAGTGGCAAGGCTACATTTTCCAATGCGGTAAGCCTGGGCAATAAATTAAATTGCTGAAACACAAATCCGATTTCTTTATTACGCACTTCGGCCAGGTCATTATCAGGCATGCTGCTCACATCCTTTCCGTTAAGCACATACCTTCCGCCGGTGGGCGTATCGAGGCAGCCTAAAATATTCATCAGGGTTGACTTTCCGGAACCGCTTGGCCCCATCAGGGCTACATATTCATTTTTATAAATATCAAGATTAATACCTTTGAGTACCGGTAGTTCCTGCTTACCAAGAAAATAACTTTTAGTGATATTGTCTAAATGAATAATTCCCTGCATACGCTTAATTATTTGTGATTGAATTCTCTCTTGTTGAATGGTTGAATGGTTGTAGATTTATTGGGTTTCAAAAATATAAAGACTTTCAATAGCCTGAATTTTATCCGTTCCACAATAAAGCCTTACAACTATTTCTTTATTACTTTTGGCACTTTAAAAAATTGCTGATCATGCATCGGGGCGTTCTTCAACGCTTCTTCCCTGCTGATACTGCCCTTTACTTCATCTTCCCTAAGCACATTTATGTTATCGCTCATGTGAAGCAGCGGGGCTACACCCGTAGTGTCCAGTTCATTCAGTTTTTCCACGAATTGTATCATCCGTTGCAGGTCATTTTTAATGCCCGCCTTTTCCGCATCATCAAACTGTAGCCTCGCAAGGTTCGCCAGTTTATCTACCAAAGCATCATTTACTTCCATCAAACAAAAATAATGGATTCAATTTAGATGTAATCAATATTTGGATAAATGGTTTGTTTAAATATTTGAGATGCATAAAAATTCCCGGAAAAGGTTCAGGCTCCAGCTTGTTTCTACTAAAATTAATTATTTGAAAAAGCGATGTAATTATTCTACCGGTTATTAAGTATAGCCAATTGAGTTTTGTTATCTTCGCCATCCTTATGACTTTAAAAAAAGAAATAGTAATGAGTGGCATCAGGCCAACCGGTTATTTGCACCTGGGTAATTATTTCGGCGCCATCCGAAACTATATAAGGATGCAGGATGATTTTGATTGTTTTTTCATGGTGGCCGACCTGCATTCGCTTACTACCCATCCGGATACAAAGGGGCTTAAAGCGAATGTACACCGGGTATTGGCCGAAAATATCGCCTGCGGGCTGGATCCTGAAAAAGTAGCTTTATACTGCCAGAGCCAGGTGCATGAAACTTCAGAATTGTATTTGTACCTCAACATGCTCGCTTATGTAGGCGAATTGGAAAAAACGGTTACATTCAAGGATAAAATAAGGCAACATCCTGGAAATATAAATGCGGGATTATTGACCTATCCCGTTTTGCAGGCGGCGGATATTATTTTGCATCGTGCCAGGTATGTCCCTGTTGGAAAAGACCAGGAACAACATTTGGAAATGGCGCGGAATTTTGTCAACCGCTTTAATCACCGCTATGGAGAAGTTTTTCCGGAGCCACAGGCTTTTAATTATAACGAAGTGCTGGTAAAAGTTCCAAGCCTTGATGGTAGTGGCAAAATGAGTAAAAGTGAAAACCAGATGGCCACCCTTTTTTTGGCGGATGAGGATGAAGTGATCAGGAAAAAAGTGATGAAGGCGAAGACGGATAGCGGGCCAACTGAAAAAAATGCGGCCAGGCCTGACTATATTGAAAATATTTTTGTATTGATGAAATTGGTAAGCGGTAATGAAGTGATCAGGAAGTATGATGATGATTACAACAATTGCACGATCCGGTATGGCGATATGAAAAAACAACTTGCGGAAGATATGGTAAATTTTATTTCGCCTATCCGGAATAAAGTGGAGGCTATTTTGAATGATGAAAGTTATTTAAAAGTGGTAATGGAAAAGGGAGCGGAGAAAGCAAGAGTAAGCGCTAAGGCAACCATGCAATTGGTAAGGGAGGCAATCGGGCTAAATTATTAACAGGGGATTTATAAAGTTGCTTCGAATTAAAGGGTTGCCAACCTTTTGAAGGTTGGCAACCCTGGAGCATAATAAAGGTTGGCTACCCTGGTGCAAACCCGGATAATAATGATGCAGGCTGTAGTTCCTCTTTTGGGATTGAGGCATTTTATTAAATGGAATATTAACAGCGTTTGCTTACTTTCAATTTGTAAACAGCATTCAATTTTTAATTTTAAATATTATCCTTTAGTGGATGGACATGGCAAAAACTAAAAAACCAAAGCACATCGCGGTAGCCGGAAATATCGGCGCAGGCAAAACTACCTTAACGGAAATGCTGAGCAAGCACTACAGATGGATACCGCAGTTTGAAGATGTGGACCATAACCCTTATTTGAATGACTTTTATGAGGATATGCCAAGGTGGAGTTTTAACCTGCAGATATTCTTTTTGAACAGCCGCTTAAAACAGTTGCTTGAAATTCAGCATGGCACCGAAACCGTTATTCAGGACAGGACGATTTACGAAGACGCCAATATATTCGCTCCCAACCTGCATGATATGGGATTGATGGGAAAAAGGGATTTTGATAATTATTACCAGTTTTTTGAAACATTAAAATCCATGGTCCGCCCACCCGACCTGCTGATTTATTTAAAAGCATCGGTGCCAACCCTTGTAGCACAAATTCAAAAACGCGGAAGGGAATATGAAGAAAATATCCGGCTGGATTATCTTAAAAAATTAAATGATTACTACAACAATTTTATTGAGACTTACAAGGAAGGGCCGCTTTTAATTATTGATGCGGATAATAATAAGTTTGCCGAAAATGAAGAACACCTCGGCCAGATCATAACAAAAATTGATGGAACATTATTCGGGCTTTTTTGATAAAGGCGGGAGTGTTTCGGGATTCTCTGTTTATGGTTTATTGTTTTCTGTTTTCTGTTTATTGTTGATAGCGGCATATTGTAAATTAAAGATACCCAAACCTCAAACCTCAATCCTTAAACCTTCCAACTTATACCCTTTACCTTCCACCATACACCATACACCTTCCACCCTGCGCCCCGCTAATCTATCAGCTTATTTTTCATCGCATAGAAAACAAGGCCTACGGAATTTTTTACCTCAAAGCGTTCCATCAGCCGGTCCTTTATAGCCTCTACCGTACGGGAGCTGATATCCATTTTAAGCGCTATTTCCATCGCTGTAAATTCCATGCAAACAAGGGTCAGCACTTCTTTTTCCCTTTTGGTGATGACCAATTCGGAGGTAAGGTTGGGTTGAAATTTTTGCTTGTTATAATTCTTTTTAATGAGCACTTTATTTACAAAAGGGTTCAGGTAAAACCCTGTGTTTGTAACATCCATGATGGCGGTTTTTATTTCCGAAGGTTCCGTACTTTTTAATAAATACCCTGCGGCACCGCAGTCCATTAAATGGCCAACAAAGCGTTCGTCTTCATACATCGTCAATATAATAACCCTGATATTTGGAAACTGTTTGGTGATTTGCCTGGTAGCGTCTATGCCGTCCATTACGGGCATGCGCAGATCGCATAGAATTATATCGGGTGCGGCCTCCGGTATTTTAGCCAATAGCTCAGCGCCATCACCGGCTTCCATCACAAATTTTATATCCGTGTAAGGGCGCATGGAATGTATTACTCCTTTTCTGAAGATTTTATGATCATCGGCGATGGCTACTTTAATTAAATTCATACAATTGGGGTAATGCGAAATTATGTAAAGTATTTGGTTTTGGCAGGTGGTATTCCTTAGCGTACTCAAAAAATATTAAACGGCATGGCCTTTAACCAGGCCGTTAAAATATTATTGTTCCGCTAATATTATTTTCATTTGATAAAACGATTTATGGTTAATGGCATCAAGCCCTGTCCCGTAGGGACGATATATGGGTAGAAAAAGCAATAAAAATTCAATTCGTTCCGTAGGAATGGAATGTGCTTTACAAGATGCAAGAAACAAAAACCCCGGATAATTATAATTTCATTTCATAAAATAAATCAAATAACGTAACCACCAAACCCACATACCATTCCTATGGAACGAAACCTAACGGTATTGGCTGTTGACATGACAAAACAATTATTGATGGATGCATTTACACATCCTTACGATGGGCCTGATTATTTAATACGTACTGTCCTTGGGAATTTCCAGGGTAACCTTGTAATACGAATGACTGGGGTCTAATTCGAAAAATATCCGGCCGTTCAATACCTTAATCCTGCTGGCGATATTTTTCAATCCAAGCCCATGCGATACGAGGTTGAGCCGTTCAAAATCCTCCTGCACTATTCCCTGCCCATCGTGGTGCAGCCTCAGGTAACTGTGCGTGGCAGTCGCGTTTTGGGTAAGGTGTACAAAGCCCGCATTGCTGTGCTTGATGATATTGTTGACCAACTCCTGAATAATTCTGAAAATCAGTAATTCCTGTTCCATTTTCAGGCGGGTATGGTAATCATGAAAACGTACGCTCGCATTTAATTTTCCGCTTCCGTTTATTTTCTGGAAAAGATCGGTCATGGCGCTTTCGAGGCCAAAATTCTTGAGGGTGGGCGGCATCATGCTGTGGCTGATATTGCGTATCAGTTGTATGGCGTCGTCAATAATTTGTTTGGCGCTGAATATGGCCTGCAGTTGTTCGGCGGGCTCCTGGTTAATCATGTTTTCACTAAGGTACAGGCGCGCCGTAGCCAACAGCGGCCCCACATCATCATGCAGGTCGGCCGCTATGCGGTTGCGTTCTTCTTCCTGGTATTTAATGGAAGCCTCCAGTAATACCTGCTGCTTTTCATCCTCCAGTTTTTTTAACTGAAGGTTGAACCGGATAACCCTGCGCTGATGAAGGATAACGAAAAATACGATGGCAAGCGCAAGGATAACCATGGCGATTGTGCCAAGGAGCATGATATAGGTAAACCCGGCAGGAGCGTTGGTTGTTACTTGTAAGAGGGTCATCTTGTGGCGGTCATGTTAGCATTATTTTATTGATGGTTTAAACAGGTCGGGTTCAAGGTCTAATTTGATTTTGGACAGGTCTTCTTTTATTTTTAAATTTTTGGCAACTACCACCGCTGTACATAAAAGTATATTTTTGAAGATAGTGAAAAGGCCATAAATGTCATTGTACAAAAGTTTATTATGTAAACTTAGTTGCAATATTTTAGTGAATAGAAAAAGAAAGAAATTGCCAGTCGAAAAAATCAGGAAAGCTACGGCAATCCAAAAAGCGGGGGATTGGTAAATAGGAAATTTGGTGATGTACTTCATCTTTTCATAAAAAAAGAATAATATAATGAGTAGGAATAAAAGGCACTCCATTACCAATGGGTAATAAGTGAAATCCAGGTTAATGGAAGTCATATAATCATACAAGGAAAACAACAAAAGCGGGATGATTAAAAAACGGGTAATTTTTTTTAATTTTAACTGGATAAAATTATAAATAAAAAAATGGGAGATTAGCGCGAATTCCGTTACGATAAAGAATCTTTCAAAAAGAAGGAAGGAATGGTATGACTTGAAAATATAACGAAATGTAAGTACTACTATAACTGATATAGATGATAATATGGTGTAAACATAAAAGACCTTTAAATCTTTTGATTTATTTCTTTTTAGAAAATAAATGCAAAAGATTAAAGGCATTGTTTCAGTGAAATAAATAATATAAGTAACTAATGGATTTATAAAAACGTTTTTTATTTAGATAATGAACGAATTTATAGAATAAAAATTACTTACTAATTAAAAGTTTATGGATTAGGACTGAAAAGCCTCAGTCATGATATCCCACATTAAATGCATTTGTAAAAAGTTTAGAGGTTAAATAATTATAATAGTTTCATTGTAAACTTGCTCAATAATTTTATGCCGCACAAGTGGGTAAAAATACCCTGGTATTCCATTAAAAAGTTGAAATGAAGTGCCAGCAAGGCTTTTGGATAAAATACGAAGTAAAATGACTTTAAAAAAATGGGTAAATGTACTTAATTAAACAGTAAATTTACTATGGAGTTTGCAGGTTAATATACTATCGTAAGTTTACTACAACTGTGGAAGATTGAATTAAAAGGTTTACATTTGAAATTGCGGTGAAGGAGAATTCAATTAATGGGGAATTAATTTGGGCATGCTTTTATAATGCCGGTGCATGTGATGTAAAACAAATAATTATAACTGTTTTCCGGCTATGATTTATTTTGAAGAAATCAGGTTTGCCAAAGCGATATGGAAGAAATGATTTAAAGTAGTTGATTGACACTGGTTACACGGCACAAACAGGTTTTAAAAGGGAATATTGGATGTTACGGTTTTTAAAAGTTTATTGAATTTTGGATTGGATTTGAATACATAAACATAGTGAACCGTGTCAATCAACTGAAACAAAGATAAAATAGTTCACCATGCGGCATGCAAGCGGAACCGCCCATTTTTTTACCTGTAATATTTACGTTGATTTGTGTATAAGCGCAATACGGATAAGTAAAATAACCATAGAGGCAAGTCGTAAAAATACATGGTGCCCGTACGCAATATCATCAGCATAGAACCGTTATTGAATAGCCTGTTTAAATGTTTTCCCCTTGTTATATAACTTAATTGATTTAAATTTACAAATACTAATACAGCGAATGTTTTAACTATATTTAAATACTTAACTTTAGCGAGTTAAAGAATCATATTCCAATACTTAAATCTATGACAGCCAGCTATGTTATTAAAATCGCCATTGCGGATGACCACAAAATCTTCAGGGATGGAATAAAAATGGCGCTCTCCGGAAAACAAAATCTGAAAATGCTTTGGGAAGCGGAAGATGGTAAGGATATGATGCATAAAATCACGATTAAAAAACCAGACGTATTATTGATGGATATCAGGATGCCCGAAATTGACGGCATCAATGGAATAGAGCTAATCCGTAAGGAATATAAAGACATTAAGATTATAGTGCTCACCATGTACGATGACCAGCAGATGATTACTAAAATGATGGAGATGGGGGCGAATGCATACCTAACCAAAACAACGGAACCCGACGAGATTTATGAAGCGATATTTACCTGCATGAATGAGGATTTTTATTTTAACGACCTCGTCAATAAAGCGGTAATGGGTAAACTGATGCAAAAGAAAAATGTGTGCCAGCATTATAGTAAAAGTATAGCTATAAATTTCAACGAAAAGGAAATAAAAATTTTGCAATTACTTGCGGAGGATAAAACCACGGAGGAAATTTCAAAAGTAATATTCCTTAGCCCACGTACAATAGAAGCCATCCGGCAAAATATGAAGAGCAAGGTGAACGCCAAAACCATTGGCGGGCTTTTAATGTACGGTATGCGCAATAAGCTGATAAACTGATATTGGGTACTTCGTACTTATTGCCTGTACTCCTCCGCTGATTGTATAGTATTTTTCCTATTGCCAACATTAGGTAATTATCCTTTGCTTATATTAATTAAAATACCCGAACTTGCACTTTATACCCAGTGAAAATCCTATGAACCAGCTAAATTTTTTTTATGTCAGTTAATGAAACAAATGTGAGCCCAATAAAAGTATTGATTGCTGACGACCATGTGCTTTACCGTGCCGGAGTGAAAACGGCGCTGAGTACAAAGAAGGATATAAAAGTGATTGCGGAAGCCGATAACGGCATGCACTTATTGAACATGCTGAAAACGATTCACCCGGACGTGATTTTACTCGATATTCAAATGCCGGTGATGGATGGTATTGGCGCTTTGCCGGAAATAAAAAAGAACTGGCCGGATATAAAGGTCATTATGCTTACCATGATGGACGACCATAGCATGATTACGAAACTGATGGAGTTGGGCGCTAACAGCTATTTAAGCAAGACCAGCGACAGCGAAATTATTTATGAAGCCATTAAAACCTGTTTTGAACAGGAATATTATTTTAATTCGCTTACCAACACGGCGTTGCTTACCAATTTAAAACAGCGTAACAATGTGTTGCCACAAAAATTAGCCGCACAGGAGGTGCATTTGAACGATAAGGAAATGTTGATTTTAAAATTAATGTGTGAAGAAAAAACCACTAAGGAAATAGCCGACCTCGTTGACCTGAGCCCCCGTACGGTGGAAGCCATCCGGGATAAACTAAAAGTAAAAACGGGCGCTAAAAGTACCGCCGGGCTGATAATGTATGCCGTAAAAAATAATATACTGGATGATGATTTATAGCTTCCTGAATTAGTATAAACTTTTTCTCAAGAACCATGATGAAGATGCAGCCCCGCCAATGATTTGGTGGGGTTTTTACTAAGTTTCACTCTTTTGTGAACCGGAATCAAAATTTATATTCCTTTCATTTCAGGTATACATAACCCATCACTCATCATTCCTAATTGATCACTTCATTCTTCCATCCTAACTTTACCCCATGAATCATTTTAATTACAACGGAAAGTTATTTAAAGAAGGCAGTCCGGTAATTGGCGCAGATAACCGGGGCCTTCGGTATGGCGATGGTTTGTTTGAAACCATGAAAATGAAAAACGGTAAACTGGTTTTTGAAGACGAACATTTCGCACGTTTATGGAAAGGGCTAAAGGTTTTGCAATTTGATATACCCAAACATTTTACAGTGGAATGGCTACAGCAGGAAATAATGTCATTGGCTAAAAAGAATGGCCATGAAACCGCGGCAAGAATAAGGCTGAGTATGGTAAGGGGAGATGGTGGCTTATTTGATGCTAAAAATCATTTGCCCAATTATATCATTCAAACATGGCCACTTGCGGCAGGCAATGGCGAATGGAACAGCAACGGCCTGGTGTTGGGAATTTATGAAGCGTCAAAAAAAAGCTGCGATATACTCAGCAATCTGAAACACAATAACTACCTGCCCTATATACTTGCCGCCCTGCATGCGAAAAAAGAAAAATGGAACGATGCGATCTTATTAAATACCAATGCCGGGATTTGCGAAACTACCATCGCCAATATTTTTATTATAAAAAATAATGTGGTATATACACCGTCTTTAAGTGAAGGTTGTGTAGCTGGTGTTATGCGAAGAATGGTTATAAAAAATCTTGTAAATGCAAATTGGGAAATCATTGAGAAAAATTTAAGTACAGCGGAGGTATTAAATGCGGATGAAATTTTTTTAACGAACAGCATTTATGATATCAGGTGGGTACAGCGTATCGGGGATACTACCTACGGGAATGTTGTTACACAAAATATTTTTACCCTCATCCAAACCATTTCATGATTGTAGCGTTTTACCAATTACGTATCACACGAATTTTATTCATTATCCGGCCTTTCGGATTTCACGCAATTAATTAAAATGTTTTTTTTAATATCAAGCCTTAGTGGAACATAAAAAATATGCAGGAAATAAATATCTTATGGTTTCGCCGCGATCTTCGTTTGCATGATAATGCGGCTTTGTGCCACGCATTAAAATCCGGCAACCCGGTAATTCCCATTTTTATTTTTGATAAGAATATACTGGATATGCTGGAAGATGAACCGGACAGAAGGGTAGGGTTTATTCATACCGCATTAAAAGCAATGCAACAGGAGTTGACGAAGATGGGTTCATCACTCGAAGTATATCATGGAACCCCTTTGGAAATATTTAAAAACCTGAATTTAAAATATACTATCGGGCAGGTTTTTACCAATCACGATTATGAACCTTATGCCCTGGAAAGGGATGAACTCATCAACAGTTTTTTAATAAGCAGGAACATCTTGTTTTCTACATTTAAGGATCAGGTACTTTTGGAAAAGAATGAAGTAATGAAAGACGATGGTAAACCTTATACCATATTTACACCTTATAGCCGCAAATGGAAAACCGTGTTAAACGGTTTTTATTTAAAATCTTTTCCTGTGGAAAAATATTTTTATAATTTTTTTAAACAGCCGGCAAATGAAATTCCATCTTTATCATCAATGGGTTTTAAGGAAGTTGATAAGCCTTTTCCTTCCGGGATAGTAGATGAAGAATTGATAAAAAAATATGCTGATCAAAGAAATTTTCCCGCAATAAACGGAACCTCCCGAATGGGTGTGCATTTGCGCTTTGGAACCATCAGTATCCGTGAACTTGCCTCCAAAACCATCAATCTTTCCGAAACATATTTGAATGAGTTGATATGGCGGGATTTTTATCATTCCATATTGTGGCATTTCCCGCATGTTGGCCACTACAAAGCATTTAAGCCGCAATATGATAATATTGAATGGAGAAAAGATGAGGCTGGATTTCAGCGATGGCGCCACGGACAAACCGGCTACCCGATAGTGGATGCCGGCATGCGGCAATTAAATGAAACAGGTTTCATGCACAATCGTGTACGCATGATTGCCGCTTCATTTCTTACAAAACATTTATTGATAGACTGGAGATGGGGCGAAGCCTATTTTGCGCAAAAACTTTTGGATTTTGATCTGGCCGCCAATAACGGTGGATGGCAATGGGCGGCAGGCAGTGGTTGTGATGCCGCACCGTATTTCAGGATATTCAACCCTTATTTGCAAACCAAAAAGTTTGACCCTGAATTGGCGTATATAAAAAAGTGGGTACCGGAATTCCAGGAATTTAATTATCCAAAACCAATAGTTGAACATGAGTTTGCAAGAATACGTTGTTTGGAAGTGTATGGAAAAGCATTGAAGAAATGAGTGGAAAATGGAACGGAAAATAAATT
>JAVHOI010000078.1:0-4464 GCA_036169975.1 Ferruginibacter sp.
GCGGAAGAAAAGCAACGGCTAATGAAGGAGGCGCAGGAATCAGCCGACAATATGAACCAGTTGTTGTACAACCTGCTACAGTGGTCAAAATCACAAATGAATTTACTGTCATTTTCGCCGGAAAAAATATCGCTAAAGCAGGCTCTTGAAAAAAATATCCGTCTGATACAACCTTATGCTAATCTTAAAAACATACTCATTCAAAGCTCCCTGAACGGTGAACCACAGGTACTGGCCGATAAAGATATGCTGGACTTTATATTGCGTAACCTGCGGAGCAATGCGATAAAATTCAGCTATAAAAACAGTACGATAAAAATTGGCAGCCTATCCAACTGCGAAGATGTTACCATAAAAATTGGAGATAGCCTGATTGTGTATGCATTCAGGCACCATAAAGAAGCCTGGTAATTGATGTTGTGTGTTTCACCTGAGCCTGTTTATTTGTATAACATGACATTCTGAGAATTGAAATTATTTCAAATTGGTAACAATATCCATTTGATTGAATCTTATAAAAGCCAGGATGGATATTATCAAAAGAAATTCTTCTAAACCCGGTATTGATAAGATAACTTTAAGAAAAATCAATTAAAAAAAGGGCGTCTTCAAATCGCAAATTCAATAATTTTAATTCAATTTTTTTAAATTTCAATTCAGGGTGAGCACTTTTGTTTCTGGCTAAATGTACCTCTTGCAAAACTTATAGATTAATTCAGCCATTTCGTTTTTTTACTACTCGGTCACAATAAAAAAAGCCTCAACATTATTGTTGAGGCTTTGTGGTGTGGGGCGGGATTGAACCGCCGACACAAGGATTTTCAGTCCTTTGCTCTACCAACTGAGCTACCGCACCTTTCCATTAGGGGGAGCAAAAATAAGCGTTTCTGTTCAAATATTACATGTCATGCAATCAATTAATTAAAAAAAATAAAAAAAGGAGGAAAAAGAGGCTGAACCCTGATAAAACTTTAGAATACTTCTTATTTCAAGGAGGCAATATCTATCACAAAGCGATACCGCACATCGGCCTTCAGCATTCTTTCATAAGCCTCATTGATTTCAGATGCCTTAATAACTTCCACATCGGATACAATATTATGTTCTGCGCAATAATCAAGCATCTCCTGGGTTTCTTTGATACCCCCAATTAAAGAACCGGCCAAAGAGCGGCGTTTGCCGATAAGGCTAAAAGCTGCTACCACAGATGGTTTTGGCGGAATTCCAACCACTACCATCGTGCCATTTAATGTTAACAAATTAAGGTATAAGTTATAATCGTATTGTGCTGAAATGGTACTTAAAATAAAATCAAAATGCCCCTGTAGTTTTTTCATTGTCTCAGGGTTACCGGTTACTTCAAAATGATGCGCACCCAGATTTAAGGCATCCTGCTCTTTTGTTTTGGAAGTACTCAATACAGTTACATCGGCGCCAAAAGATGCCGCAAATTTTACAGCCATGTGTCCAAGGCCGCCCAATCCTACCACCGCTACCTTATGGCCTTTTCCAATATTCCAATAACGCAATGGGGAGTATGTAGTAATACCGGCACACAATAAAGGAGCCACACCTTCAATAGGCAAAGTTTCCGATATGTGTAAAGTGTATTTTTGATCTACAACAATTTGGGTAGAATATCCACCATAAGTTGGATTGCCATTTTTATCACGGGCATTGTAAGTACCCACCATTCCGGTATCGCAAAATTGTTCTTCATTGGCCATGCAACTGGAGCAGGTACGACAAGAATCTACAAAACATCCGACTCCTGCCAGTTCCCCGACTTTAAAGGTTTTAACCTCGGTACCAACTTTTGTGATACGGCCCACAATTTCATGACCAGGCACCATTGGATAGATTGAACCACCCCACTCATCACGTACCTGGTGAATATCGGAATGACAAACACCACAATACAGAATCTCTATTTGTATATCATTCGATTCTACATCCCGCCTTTCAAAATTAAAAGGTGTGAGGGGGGTAGTAGCGCTTTGAGCCGCATACGCTTTAACTGCTGTCATGTTTTTATTTTAATTTTATGTTGATTAAATGATTAAATTAATTTGGATTTGCAAATGTAACAGAATGAATTTTTTTATCCGGCTTTTGAAACGTGAATATTATTGGGTAACAAAACTATAGCAGTTTTGTTTCTTTAATTATAAATAGCAGGAAAATTTTGTAAGGAAATAAAAATTCAGGACTCTTTATAAAAATGTAACAGGCAAAGTGTTCAAATGTTTAAAAGGTTGTTTTTTTATTTAATGTATTTTTAATTATACAACACATGAAGCAACGAATTGCTAAAATAAAATAAAAAAAAGTTTCAAGATTCCTGAAAAACTTTAGATTTTTGTTATATATTTATAATACCAATTCTAACCATCTTTATTAAAGTTGCTTATGATACAACCTAACCTGCTCACCTTCTTAACTCATCAAATTACATTTATTTTACACTAATTGAATTCAATTTTTTATTGATTTTTAAATTGATTATTTTTTTTATTTTAATTTCTGACATAAAATTTACAAAATGAAAAATTCGCTAAAACATTTTATAGCATTACTGTTTGTATTGGCAGCACCTTTGGCGCTTTGGTCACAGTTTACCATTTCAGGTTCTGTAACCGGTACAGACAATAATCCACTTTCGGGGGCAACAGTAAAACTCAAAAACAGTGGTAATGTAGGAGTAACAACAGATGTTTCCGGGAAATTTTCATTATCCATCCCGGGAAAAAAGGGAGCTATTGAAGTTTCCTTTATTGGGTTCAAAACCCAATCGCTTTCCGTAGTTGCGGGCATCAAAGAGCTGGTTATAAAACTGGCGGAAGATGTAAGTAATTTAGATGAAGTAGTGGTGACTGGTTTGGGAACCAGTTTAAAGAGGGCGAATCTTGCTAATGCGGTTTCCTCCGTTTCAGCCAGGGACCTGGTAGGCACCACCACCCAGGCCACCGTGGATGGGGCGCTGTATGGTAAATTTACGGGAGCAAATATTTCAGCTAATTCCGGGGCGCCCGGAGGAGGAATTTCAATAAAACTCAGGGGCATTACTTCTATTGCCGGTAACTCACAACCATTGTTTATAGTTGATGGGGTTTACTACGATAATTCATCTATCAACGCAGGATTAAATGGAGTATCCAAAGCGGCAGGCCAGGGTAGCAGTTCTTCTCAGGACAATCCATCCAACAGGATAGCTGACCTTGATCCGGAAGATATTGACAGAGTGGAAATTTTGAAAGGTGCATCCGCCGCTGCTATTTATGGTTCGAGGGCTGCGGGCGGTGTAGTTATCATCACTACTAAAAAAGGCAAAAGCGGTAAACCAAAAATAGAACTGTCGCACTCTATTGGTGTGCAGTCGCAGTTGCATAAATTAGGAGGCCGTACCTGGGATGCCACCAAAGTACAATCAGCCTTCGGTGCCGCAGGAACAGCGCTTTTTAATGCCAGCGGAGGAAAAATTGTTGATTATGAAAATGAATTGTATGGCAATAAGGGAATCATGAATAATACAAGGCTTAGTTTAAGTGGTGGCAATGAGAAAACAACTTATTTTGCAGGGTTTACCTATAAAAATGATGATGCCATAGTAAAAAATACCGGGTATCAGAAAATGGCTTTCCGAATTAATGTTGATCAGAAAGTTTTCAGCTTTTTAGATCTTTCGCTAAATTATAATTATGTTGAGTCGGAGGCTAACCGGGGTTTCTTTAATAATGATAATACAAGTACAACTTTAGGTGTCTCTTTTGTTTCTACTCCATGGTGGGTAAATCTTTTACCCGATGCCAATGGCAATTATCCAAACAATCCACTAGCGCCATCCAACTTTTTACAAACAAGGGACCTGGTTACCAACCGTGAAAAAATAAACCGGACATTGTTGGGAGGTACTTCGACTTTTAAAATATTTAACAACGGTAAGCATGATGTAAAAGTAATTGCCCGTGGTGGAATTGATAATTATACGCTAAATACCCTTGCAATATTTCCTAAAGAATTACAGTTTGAAAAAGATGGCAATGGTACAAACGGGCTTTCCGCTTATGGAACAACGATTACCAGGAATTCAAACCTAAGTGCGATTTTGGTTTATAATTTTTCCCCTTCGGAAAAAACAAATTTTCGCACACAGGCAGGCGTTACCGCTGAAAATATTAACCTCAATAACGTACTTACAACGGCTACACAGTTAATAGGTACACAAACTAATGTAAACCAGGCAGGCGCTGTACAGGCAGACCAGACCCGAACCATTCAAAGGGATCGGGGCTTTTTTGCACAGGAAGAAATTAACTTCAATGATATTTTTATTGGTACGGCAGGCATAAGAGGAGACAGATCAAGCCGCAACGGGGATGCCAATAAATTATATTATTTTCCAAAAGCATCATTAGCCATTAATGTCAACCATTTACCTTTTTGGACAAGTAAACAAATAAGTCA
>JAVHOI010000079.1:0-19631 GCA_036169975.1 Ferruginibacter sp.
GCAAAATTATGCCGCATTATTGAACAAGTAAGGAAGGGGTTCGCGGAGGGGATACGTCTAAATAATACTGATAGTCTTCAATTGCTTTACTCGTTTCTTTCAACTTTTGAGAAATAACTTTTGTAAGTGTAGTATGTACCCAGTATTTTTTTCATTCACTTTTTCTGCTCCGGCAATGATGCTATGAAAATCGTCAATCTTGCTGTTTCGCTTTCAATCAAGGCATGATAGCATTTACGTTTTGCTGTAAGCGGTTTTTCAAAAACAACTTCATACAATGGCTGAAATGAAAAATCTTCTTTGCGAAGCCCCAGCATCAGTTCTTTGTACTTGGATTCTGAAACATCCCTTTTTTTCCAGGGCCGGAGATCCAGAAACAACATGTTGTGATATAGGCTTAACTCATTGTTCATAAATCCAATTTGATACGATTAGCTCCTTCCTGCTTTTTCTTATCCATCACTTTTGCATAAACCTCCGTTGTTTTTAAATGCCGGTGACCCAATAATTATGATACTGTATAAATATCAGTACCTAAATTTAATTGAAGTGTAGCATATGTGTGCCTGGCACAGTGAAAAGTAATGTGTTTAGTAATCCCTGCTTTCATTACCCACTCTCTTAATTTGAGGTTATTCCAGGCACTGTATTTTAAACTACTAAATACTTTTTCTTCCGGCTTTCCTCTTTGGCCTAATAAAGTATATGCCTGTTCTGATATGGGTAATGTTTCGGCTCCTTTAGTTTTCTTCTGCCGAAAGCGGACGTAAAAATTATCGCCGGAAGACTGCACTTCTGACCAAAGCAATTTTTCTATATCTGACCAGCGTAAGCCGGTAAGTGCTGAAAAGATAAAAGCATTTTTTAAAATCGGCATTTCACATACGGCGTTAACTGCAGCCTGTAATTCTTCTATAGTAAGGAACTCCCGGCTGGCATCATCTGGTTTTATTCCATCCACCTGTATGGAAGGATTGATTTGAATAATGCCATCCTTTATAGCTTCTTTTAAAGCTGCCGACACTTTGCAGTAATAGGAAGATTGCGAATTGATGGAAAGAGCCGTTTGATAACTTTGCTTTGTGATTCAGGTATGTTTTAAAATCTTCCAACCACTTTTTATCAATGTCAGAAAACCGTACATCAAATGTTACAAATTTTTGCAGGTGCTTTAGTATGCTATCCCAATTACCATAATTGCCCTGGCTACCCCGCCGCTGTTCTGTCAGGTTCTCAAAGTATTTAAGAAACCTTCCTTTTCCCTTTTCCGTATCCTTAAATCCAAACTCTCCGTTTTTTATTTCCAATAACTTCTTAGCCCGGATGGCTTCCGCTAAGTTTAGCATTTTTTCATTGTGCTTATTCTTCTCCGGCGTTAGCCTTCCCTTCTCCGGCTTTGGATGCAGGTACATTTCTAAGTATTGGTATTTGCGTTTGCCCTGATCATAGTAATCAAGGTACAGGCTTATCATTCCTGCTTTCTGCCTTTGGCGAAGTGTTACATTCATGATGCATCAGTATTGAAGAGGTGATTAATAGCGGTTCTGGCAATACGGGTATTGCGGCCAATTTTGACGGCCTTTAACTGGCCGTTGTCTATCAGGCGGTAAATGATCCAGCTACTTGTATTGATTAACTGGCAGGCTTCTGCTACAGTGAGAAATTCTTTTTGTGCAACAATAGGATTGAAGGGTTTTATTGCAGCCTCCTTTTGAATGACTGCTTCTATTTTTTCATTGCGTTTGGTACGCTTGTATAGCAACCTGGCACAGTTCAGGGAACATGAACGTGTGACGGTTCTTTTTGCGATGTACTTGTTACCGCAAACTTCACATGTCTTTTCTATGCGAAGGTTACTACTCATTGTTGTTGCCTGTTGTAGCTGTATGTAGCATCATTTCGCTTTTGCGTTGCCCGGGGCAACGGGCAACAGGATTGGGCAACAATAAGGCAACAAAGTTACCATAAAAAAGGCAATCGGGCAACAAATAAAGGAAGAAAGATTTTTATGAAATGCAGTGTTGACAAGGCTTACAGAAGAAAAGGAAGTTAGGCTATTTTCCGATACAGAACTTTGAAAATATAAAATCAAGTACGTCGTCATTGGTTATATCCCCGGTAATTTCTGAAATATAATATAGGCAATGACGGATATCTAAAGCTAATAAATCGGCAGGTATGGTATTATCCAAACCTGATTTAATGTCCAAGAGTGATCTGTCTATCTGTTGTAAAGCTTCGTAGTGGCGTGCATTTGTTATCACCACACTTTCGGTGGATGGCTGCTCATTTACGATTGAAGAAAACAATTCATTTTTTATTACTTCAATACCAGTATTATTTTTAGCTGAAATAAAAATAATATTTTCCGTGTGGCTAAATTTTTCTTTTGAAAATGATCCTGTAACCACATCTGTTTTATTACCTGCCAAAATATATTTTTTACCGGCTTTTTCAAATTGCCTGCTGATGGATATTAATTCAGTTTGTTCCATTTCATTTACATCAAAAATATAAAGTACGATATCCGCGGATTTCATTTTTTTTAGACTTCTTTCAATACCCACCAGTTCAATTGCGTCCGTACTATGCTCCCTTATGCCTGCTGTATCTACCAACCGGAATAATATCCCATTGATATTAAGCACTTCTTCAATGGTATCTCTTGTAGTACCGGCTATTTCACTAACGATGGCACGGTTTTCATTTAATAAAGTATTTAATAAAGTACTTTTACCCGCATTGGGTTTACCTATAATCGCTACGCTTACGCCATTTTTAATTACATTACCCAATTGAAAAGATTTCAGTAACTCTTGTGTTGTAATTTGTGCCGATTGAATAATGGAATAAAATTGTTTGCGATCAGCAAACTCTACATCTTCCTGGCTAAAATCAAGTTCTAATTCGATCATTGCGGAAAAGCCAATGAGTTGTTCCCGCAATGCCTTTAATACCACACTAAAGCCCCCGCGAATATTATTCAAAGCAGTTTTTTGAGAAGCCGAACTGTTGCTGGCTATTAAATCCGCGACAGCCTCAGCCTGAATAAGATCTAACTTCCCATTTAAAAAAGCCCTTTGAGTAAACTCGCCTGGCTTTGCAATGCGGGCTCCCCTGCGTACACAGGCCTGCACCACCTGCTGTTGTATGTACGGGCTACCATGACAGCCTATCTCAATTACATCTTCGCCGGTATAACTTTTAGGACCTTTAAATAAGGATACCACTACTTCATCAATATTTTCACCATCATCATTAAGGAGGCCCATAAATATTGTATGTGATAGTTGTTTATTAAGATCTTTGGAAGGAAATAATTCATTAACAATTTTAAATGCGCTACTACCGCTTAATCGTATTACACCGATAGCGCCAACACCCGGTGGGGTGGCTAAAGCTACGATGGTATCATCCCAATCAGAAAGTTTGTTTAACATAAGGCAAAGATACTTTCTCTATAAACCAAAGCCAGAACTTTGAAGTGGCTAATTTTTTGAAAATGATTTTTTATCCGCATTGGTAATTTCATCGAGGTAATAATGATTTATATTGTTGACAGTTACTTCATCTATAATATCAACAAAATTTTGAAAATTACTTCCATCAGTTGACGTGGTGATTAATACAAAATCATCAGAAGACCCTTTTATATTTTTAACCTCTTTTTTCTTTTTTAAAATGATATCCCTTATTCCTCCGGGACTAAAAGAAGTTTGCTTTATTACCGGATTAGATTCAGGCATGCCCTCCTAATAATTGACTGTATTCCTATCCTGCAATAATAGCGTGAGTACACAGGATTCACAGATTTTATCTCCAGGATCAACTTTGTCGAAGGGCATGTTCAGATTCATTGTAGTAGGGGCAGATAACTGCGTTTTAAATACAAAAGAAGTAATCAATAAGAACCCCAGGTCAACCATTGGAGTCAGGCCGACCCTGGTACTTTTTTTACGGCTCCGCCGTTGCTAGTTTGGCTTTGGAATAATTTCATTTTCAATTGCTGACATATTAGTAATGTTTAGTACGATATCAGTTCATTTCATTTCCATAAAAGAATGGAAACTATTCCATTAAAGAAATTACAATAAAAGCCCCCCGTTGTATTGCGGAGGGCCATCAAATAAACTTAAAAAAAGTATTATTGTTCTTCTACTATAAAGGTAATTGGCTGCCGCCGATAGGCATTTACATTACGCCCGTTTTGCAGTGCTGGTGTCCATTTTGGGCCACGCTTAATAATCTTTACCGCCTCTTCTTCCATTCCATATCCATGCTTGCTTTCTGCCTGCACATCACTAATGCTTCCATCTTTACTAACAATAAACTTAACAATTACCTGGTAGGTTCCACCAGGGGCGCCATTATCAACAGGGGTATTCGCATTCAGGTTTTTTTGAAGATACCTGATCCATGCCTGTTGCCCACCCGGAAACTGAGCTTCATTCTCTACCTTTGTAAAAATTTTGTCTTCCTCATCAGCTTTAGGGGCTTCCACTATCTTGGTTCCTTTGTCCTCTACCGGAGCCTGTACAATCTGGCTTTTATTTTCACTTTCCACAGTTTTAGTACTGATTACCTGGTCTTCCTTGATCTCTTCAATTTTTTCATCTGCCTTCACCTCTTCATCTTTTACAATTTTAGGTGGGGTAAATTTTACCTGGTTAATTTCCGGGGGTGGTGGAGCTTTGGGTGGTGGAGGTGGTGGAGGCGGTGGCGGTGGGGCATCATTCTTTTTAACTTCGGCCATTTGAGTATCCAAAACCTCTAATTGATCCTTTGAATTTTTACCCGCCATACTTGAAAAAACAATACCTAAAAATGCAAATAACACTAAAGCCATCATTATAATGACTGACCTGATTAACCGCTTATTATAAGTTTTTCGAAGTTCGTAAGCACCATACAACTTATTCTTACCATCAAATATAATATCGAGGATATCAGCGCTTAAAATTTTATTTATTTCCATTGTAAAATGCTTTGTTAGTTAGATTCGAAATTTAACCAATTCCATAAATTATTTAATTCCATTGGCCTGTTCAGTTAATTTTATTAACTCAGCTTCTGTGTCACTCATATCAACTTCCGCATAGTGTCCGGGAGGTACCGCACTAATAGCCATTTCATCCAAAATATCAATTGCATTTTTAAATGTGGCGTCTTTATCCGACTTAATGATGTACATCAAATCGCCAATGGGTGTAGCCTTTTTTTTATCCAGGATAATCTGACGGATTTCTTTAAAATTACTGCTTTTAAACTGAGTAGATGCCTCAGTAGCGGATAATTCTCCAAAATAATAATACACCTGATTTTCTTTACCCAGTAACAAAGTCATTGCACCTGAGTTTTTTACTTTCAATTGATTATTCGGATCATCCTTTGGTTCATTCATTGCCATGGCGGTTGGTGTGCTCATGGTAGTAGTAAATACAAAGAAGGTTATCAGAAGAAAGCCCAAATCAACCATTGGTGTTAAATCAACCCTGGTGCTTACTTTCTTGGTCTTTTTTACACCGGGCCCTTTTTTGTGTCCGCCACCGGACGATGTATCGATTTCTGCCATATCGCTAATTTTTTAATGCCCTTATTAATACAGGCAAATGAGGTTAAAATTATTTTTTTTCAGCTCCGGGAGGATTTAGTGCCAATTCAGAATCAGGAGGCACACCTTCGGGGTTTGTTACAACTTTAAACTTGAAAATATCATTCCTTTTAAAAGCATCCTTTATTAGTTTAAAGGCCGGATATTTAGCTGCATTATCTCCCTTAACCAAAAGATTGAGGTTATCCATACTTTCACCGGAATAGGAACGTACCACACTGCCAATCCAATCGGATAACTCATTGTGGGCACTATCAATGACTGGAATACCTTCCATATTTTTGGGTTCCATTGGCTCAGCTAATTGCAACATGCTTTTCATCTTATTGAAAGGCATACCATAGAATTGCATTTTTTTTAATTTGGTTAATTCTACAGGTGTTAATCCAAGAGCTTTTGTGATATTTATGTCTTCGAGTATTGCCTCTTTTTTTGTCTTATCACCTAACATTAAATATACTTTGCCTTCCTTGTTAAGTGTTACTAATATTGCATCTTCTTTGGCAATCTTTGTTGATACGGAAGAAGGAGTAACCACAGTTACGGCTTCCGGCGGCTTGGTTTTTGTTGCCAGAATAAAAAAAGCTAACAGCAAAAAAGCCACATCGCACATCGCAGTCATATCAACTGTAGTACTTTTTCTTGGTAATTTAACTTTTGGCATTTTGAGATAATTTTAATGTATTACTTTTAGATGAAAATGATGGGTATTTCCATACAATTATTTATATAACGAAGCAAAACTTTGTGTTAAAGTAAAACCAGATTCATCAATGCCATAAGTTATACCATCAATCCGGGTAGTAAATATATTATAAAATATAATCGCTAATGCGGAAGTGCCAATACCTAATGCTGTATTGTATAGAGCCTCGGAAATACCAATAGATAACTGGGTTGCCGCAGCACCGCCTCCTGAATCTTCACCAAGAGCGGAGAAGGCCTTAATCATACCTATCACCGTACCCAACAATCCAATCAAAGTGGATACAGAAGCCAGCGTTGATAAAAATACCAGGTTCTTTTCCAACATCGGCAGTTCAAGTGAAGTCGCTTCTTCCACCTCTTTCTGAATAGCCATCACCTTTTGGTCTGTAGCTAATTCAGTATTATTAATTAATTCTTTATAGCGGTGCAAGCCAGCTTTCATCACATTTCCAACAGATCCTTTTTGTTTGTCACATTCCACCAATGCCGCTTCAACGTTTTTGTTGGCAAGATGATATTGTACTTTACGAACAAAATCAGCATTGCTTCCCGTACCGGTGGCTTTGGAAATAGTTAACATCCTTTCTACTACAAAAGTAATAACAGTTAAAAGGCATCCGATTAATATCGGTACGATAATACCTCCCAAATACATTCTGTGTAAATTTCCTTTGGGACCTTCATGAGAAGGCCAAAATGCACCTGTGCCGGGTTTTGTGAAACCTGATGGATCTCCAAGAATAAACCTCCAGAATATGTATCCAACAATTATACAAACTAATGGTGCGATCCATGATACGGAATTGCTGGATTTTTTTACTTGTACTGATGTAGATGGTTTTACATTTGCAGTTGATTTTGTTTCTGCCATAACGTTCAATTTTTAGTGAGTTAAAGTTAAATGAGGTTGATTAATAATTTCATTGTACAATGCTAAGCAAAAAATCTATTTCTACCATAAAATAATGAATAGAAATATTTTTCGTGAAGGCACAAGTTAATAAAATAATTGAATGAAACAACTTCAAAAGAAAAAAAATAAAACTTTTTTAAAAAGTGAGCTAAAGATTTATTATTCCAACGATTTTAGAATCAAATGAAGCAAAAAGCAATTACTACTCATATCGCAAGGCTACAATAGGATCAAGTTTCGCTGCCTTGTACGCAGGGTAAATGCCAGCCAATAACCCAACCAAAGAACATACTAAAACTCCAATTATTATCCATATCCATGGAATCACAAAACCGGTTTTCAACAAAACGGCGACAATATTTCCAAATAATATTCCCGATATAATACCTACGAAAGCCCCCATCAGGCTGATAAGGATGGATTCCCAAAGGAATTGTGCTCTTACTTCTGCCGCCTTACCGCCAAGCGATTTAATCAAACCAATTTCTTTGGTTCGTTCATTAACCGCTACCAACATGATATTCATTAAACCAATAGCCGCACCTATAAGGGTAATTAAAGCAATTGCCAAAGTGGCGTATTTTAAAAAACCAAGATTTTTCATTAATGATTGTGCGATACTGTCACTCTTATCTATATAGAAATTATCATCTTCCTTAATATCCAATTTACGCACCGGCCTGAAAGAACCTATTGCCTCTCCAACAGCTATATCCATCATTTTTAAATCACTTACCATCACGGCAATATTGTAAGATTTGTTTTCGGAACCATAGATACGGCGGATATTATTATAGGAGGTAATAACCACCTTATCCGAATTCATGAAAGCGCTACTGCCTTTATCTTTTAAAATAGCTATTACTCTGTACTTGTTATTCGCCACGCTGATAATTTTATCAATGGCTCGTTGTGTATTATCTCCAAATAATTTTTGGGCAATCACGTTTCCAATTATGCAAACACTTCTTCCTGTTTCCACATCCGTTTCATTAAAATCCCTTCCATCGGATAATTCGTATCCATTTAATTGCAAATAATTTTCATCACCCCCTATTACCCGAATGTCGGGGTTTGTTTTTTTTGAATCCGTGTTTACGATAATACCGCCGGGGCCTGATAAAGCAATACCCACTACTGCGGGAAAAGAATACCGGCTCTTAAACGCTCTTGCCTCGTCAAAAGTAATCAGTTTTCCTTCGCTTGAATTTTTAGTTACCAATGATTTACGGTTTGATTTTTTCGTTCTGTCCCGGTTTGGGCCACCCCCAAAATGGGCATTGCGTTCCTTAAACCTGATGCTGAAAGCATTGGCACCCATAGTGGAAAAACTTTTTGTAAGACTTTGGTTAACCGCTTCAACCGCGGTAATAATTGCTATCAATGCCATAATGCCCAATGCGATGATGATAACAGTAATCGCAGTACGTAACCGGTTACTTTTAATGGTATTAAAGGAGAGTGCAATGGAATCTGCTAACTTCATAAAACTATAATTGATACTAAAGTTAATTCCGAAAAACTACTTACCTCCAAAAAAGTTTATAAGCGGTAATGGATAATAGCAGGGCTGAATCAAGAATGAAAAATTTAGAATTAAAAAATATTTTAAATTCAAATCTTCTTAATGCTGATTTTTCGGTTATCTAAATCATGAGCTTCTTTTTAACAGCTAAAGAAGCAGCCTGTTAATAATGCAACCATTCAGTAATAAGGGAAGGAAAAAGACCGAATAGTATAATCAAAATAGCGGTAATAATCAGGAGTAACTTAAAAGCAAGCGTTATATCTTCTATGTTTGCAATTGAGCCATTTCCTTTTAAATCCTGGCTGCCTTCTTTAAAAAATATAGCCTGTATGATTTTAAAATAATAATATGCGCTGATAGCAGCACATAATACCGCAAATAAAACAAGCCAATGTTGATGGCCATCTTTTAATGCCGCCATCAACATGTAAAATTTACTTTGAAACCCCACGGTCAGGGGAATACCGGTTAAGGATAACAAAAATATAGTTGCAGTGACCGCCAAAACGGGTTGTTGTTTTCCTAATCCGTTAAAGCCGTCAATCGTATAATCATTCATTTTAATTAATATCGCAAATAAGCCGATGGTAGCCATACTATATGCCGCTGAATATAGAATCAAACCTTCTTTTGCCGAATCATTCAGGGCAAATATAGCCAGCAGCATAAAACCAGCCTGTGCAATACTTGAATAAGCCAACATCCGTTTTACGCTTTGCTGAAAAACGGCAGTCAGGTTCCCGATGAATAAAGTTGCCGCGGTAATTATGGCAATCAATATTTGCCATTGTCCATGTACTTTACCGAAAGAGTTTTCAAATAAACGGATAAAAGCGATGAACCCGCCTATCTTAACTATTGTTGCCATAAAAGAAGTAAAAACAGTGGGCGACCCATCGTAAACATCCGGTGTCCAGAAATGAAAAGGGGCGGCTGACACCTTGAATGACATGGCAATCATAATAAATACCATTCCTATCGCAATCATTGGCGGCATTTTCCCTTCACCTAAATTGATATTATTTATATAAAAAGTCCCTTCGCTGTTACCTCCGTATAAAAATGCAATCCCCATCAACATAATACCGGTGGAAAAAGCGCCCATCAGAAAATATTTTAGCGAAGCTTCATTACTTTTTAAATTGCGTTTATCGCTGCCTGTTAATATATAAAGTGGTATGGACATGATTTCAATACCAAGAAATAAAATCAGCAGTGTATTAAAAGTAGCCGCCAGGCAAACACCACTCAAAACAAAAAATATCAAGGCGAAATATTCAGATACATTCGATCCAACTTTTTCAATATCCCTTCCACTCAACAGAAAAAATAATAACGTACAGGTTAATGCAACCGTTATAAAGGTGAGATTAAAACTATTGAAAGACAACATATTCCTTACATCAATCGCAAAGAATGATTCGCCTGATTTCATTTCAAGGCAGTTAGCGATAATGATAAATACCAGCCCGGTAACAGCCCAGTATTTAGGCGTAGCCTTACTCTTGAAGAATACACCTCCAAACATCATTATTATTCCCCAGATTGCTGTTAATATAATTGCATTCATACGCCTGTTCCGCCAGCCGGCGGAGAATTATTTTGTTTTGTTATTTAAATCTTGTTAATACCGCTGTTACTGTATCTTTTGTTAAATCAAAAAATGGTTGTGGATATACACCTGCTATAAATATCATTATTACAATAACACCCAATATTAATTTTTCATTCCATGAAATGTCTTTCATGGTGGCCGTTAAAGCATTGGCCTCTCCATAAAAAACCTTTTGTACCATATTCAAAATATATACAGCCGCCAATATGATACTTAAACCCGCTACGGCTGTGTACCAGATATTGAACCTGAATAAACCGCTAAACATCATAAACTCCCCAACAAAAGAATTGGTAAGCGGCAAGGCGATATTCGCCAATGCGATAACTATCATCAGCATCGTTAATACCGGCGCTTTGTGCGCCACCCCGCTCAATTGAGATATTTTGCGTACACCAAGCTGCTTTTCAATAATGTTGATGCCTATCCACAATCCAATGATATTGATGCCATGGCTAAACACTTGTATCATCACACCCTCAAGCGCTATTTGCTGCAGGGAAAAAATTGCCGCACACATTAAACCAATATGCGCTATGGAAGAATAAGCAACCATCCGTTTCAGGTCGTCCTGCCTGATAGCAATCAGGCTGGCATAAACCATCCCTACCACCGATAATCCAATTACCACATTATCAAACTTTTCGACCGCGGCAGGGAACATGGGTAATAACCAACGAATCACCCCGAATACCCCCATCTTTACCATCACACCGCTCAAAACCATTGTAACGGCCGTGGGTGATTGCTCATAAATTTCGGGCTGCCAGGTATGAAAAGGAAAGATGGGCATTTTTACGGCAAAGGCAATGAAGAACAACCAAAACAACCAGTATTGCTGAGAGGCTATTAATGTTACGGAATGAAATGCCTGAATAGAAAAACTATGATCGGAATATGGAGTAGGCCCGGTTTGCAGATAAACATATATAATGCCGATCAGCATTAATAATGAACCTGTAAATGTGTAAATGAAAAATTTAAATGTAGCGGCTATCCTTTTTTCGCCACCCCAACGGCTGCATAAAAAGTAAACGGGTATCAATGCAAGTTCCCAAAAGAAATAAAACAACAATGCATCGGATGAAAGGAATACACCCATTAAACCTGCCTGTGATAACAACATCAGGCCATAAAAAACATTTGCATTTTTAAATGAATTTTTATACGTGGCTATAAAAATAACAGGGAAGGAAAAGGCGGTTAAAAAAGTAAGTACACGGCCTATTCCATCAAGGCTTACGGAAAAACTGGCGCCCATATATTTAAGCCATTCATAATTAAAAACCAATCCATTTAAAGCCTGGTTTTTGTGATAATAAAGGCTTGCAAACGAAATGAATAATGTGATAACCGCCGACATTAAACTCCATGCCTTTACTGATGTGTCCCTCTTTATGAAAAAAGTAAATAATCCCGCTACCAACGGAAAGAAAATTAATAAATGCGGAATAGTTATGTCATTACCAAACATCAGGAATATATTTTACAAAAACAATTGAATAATAAATAAAATTAAAATACCAAAAACCATTAACAGTATATACGTGCCCACTTGCCCATTCTGCAACAGACGGATCTGACGCCCACCATAATTCACCGCTTTGCCTACTCCATTAACCATACCATCAATAATATTTTTTTCTATAACACGGTTAAAGAAATCCGCAGTTGCCTGTAATGGTTTCACAACCACGGAATCATACAATTCATCTATATACCATTTATTGGCCAATACTTTTCCAATGCCTGTTTCTTCAGCACCGGTTTTTTGATATTTTCTGAATTTATTCCAGGCCATTAGCAATGCAATTAATGCTCCCACTACGGAAACCCCCATCAGCATATATTCCGTAGCCGGCAACATTTCATGGGTTGCCGCGATAGCATTGCTTTGTGCAAACACGGGTTCAAGAAAAGCTTCCAGCCTATGGCCCCCATGAAGAAAAAATTCAGGTATGCCAATCCACCCGCCAACTACCGCCAAAAGAGCAAGAATGACCAATGGAAATGTAATAGCGAAAGGGCTTTCATGCAAATGATGCTCCTGATCAGGCGTACCCCTGAATGTTCCAAGAAACGTCATCGAATATAAACGGAACATGTAAAAAGCCGTCATTAAAGATCCCAACACGCCGATAACCCAGAATACCGGATTCTTCGCGAAGGCAACTGCCAGTATTTCATCTTTTGAAAAAAATCCCGAGAAGGGTGGCATACCAACAATAGCGAGGCAACCTAATAAGAAAGTTATATGGGTAATACCCATGTATTTTTTTAGCCCCCCCATGTTGCGCATATCCTGTTCCCCACCCATTGCATGCATCACGCTACCGGCACCAAGAAATAATAATGCTTTGAAAAATGCGTGCGTCATAACATGAAAAACCGCCCCTGTATAAGCGCCTACGCCCAAGCCTAAAAACATATATCCCAACTGGCTAACGGTAGAGTATGCCAGCACTTTTTTAATATCATTTTGTTTCAATGCGATGGTGGCGGCAAGGATGGCTGTTGCAAGGCCAACGATAGCTACAACAGTTTGCGTGGTGGGCGCCATGGAATATAAAATATTACTACGGGCTATCATGTAAATTCCCGCGGTAACCATCGTAGCGGCATGTATCAAAGCGCTTACCGGGGTTGGGCCTGCCATGGCATCCGGCAGCCAGGTGTACAAGGGTATCTGCGCACTTTTGCCGGTAGCCCCTGCAAAAAATAATAAAGTAATCCCGGTGATATCAAATGTGGAAAGTTTGGATACATTGGCAAACACCTCATGATAATCGGATGTCCCAAGTTTTGACAATAACCAAAATACCCCAAGCAAAAATCCAAGGTCACCCATACGGTTCATGATGAAGGCTTTTTTTGCAGCATTGTTGAAATCGTTGTTCTTAAACCAGAAGCCAATCAACAGGTAAGAGCATAAACCAACACCTTCCCATCCAATGAACATGATAATATAATTGCCGCCCATTACAAGCAGTAACATGGAGAATACAAAGAGATTGAGGAAGGAAAAATATTTGGCAAAATCTTTTGGAACTTCTTCGTGCATGTAGGAAGTGGAATAAATATGTATTAAAAAACCAACTCCGGTAACGATCAATAAGAACAGGGAAGACAGTTGATCAATTTGAAAATCGAATCCAACTTTTAGAGATGCGGTATTAATGAAATCAAAATAATGAGCAACGTGTGTGTTGCCCCCTTTTACACTAAAAAAAACATATACACTAAGCAGGAAAGATGCCAGCACAACTCCACTACCGATAATTCCCGTAAGGGTTTTTGATAAATTATTTCTACCCAACCCATTAATTAAAAAACCAATCAATGGTAAAAGAGGTATCAGCCAAACTATTTGCAATGTATTATTCATAAGCCCCTATCCCCTAAAGGAGATTTTATCTACACCATTTTAAAGGCTGTAGTATTGTTTAATAAATAAGATCTTTAAAAATATTTCATGCCGCCCTTCTCCCCGTTGCGATGAAGGTGGGGGCGTCCCTGACTTTAGTTCTTCAACCTGTTTAAAAAATTCACATCCACTGAATGCGTGTTTCTATACATCATTACGATTATAGCCAGGCCAATACTTACTTCCGCCGCAGCTACTACCATAATAAAAAATACAAATATCTGCGCATCACTTCCGGCGGCGGCATTAGTACCACCCAATGCCAGATGGTGCATTTTTGAAAATGCTACCAGCAATAAATTAGCAGCGTTCAACATCAGCTCGACACACATGAAAATAATAATCGCATTGCGGCGGATCAACACACCCATTACCCCGATACTGAATAATGCAACCGCTAAAAAAATGTAATAATAAACCGGCATAATAACTATTATTTTGTATAAACATCAAAACCTGTTTGTAAGGGGATGCTATTTATTTTATTGATATTCTTAAAATATGTTTAATCCCCTTTTTTTGAAATAACCACCGCTCCAATCATGGCGCTTAAAAACAATACACTGCTTATCTCAAAAGGGAAAACATAATCCGTAAACAATACCATCCCTAAATTTTTTATTAATCCAACATTTCCTCCATTCATTTGTACCGCTTGTGTGATGGCAGCGCTTTGTTTTAATGCCGCTATAACTACCAATAAAAGGCTACCGCCTGCAATACCGCCAATGTACAAAAGCCACCTATTCTTTTGATGAGGTTCGGAATCCGCATTCAAATTCATGAACATGACTACAAATAAAAACAATACCATGATAGCACCCGCGTAAACAATAATATTTACGATGGCTAAAAACTGCGCATTCAATAAAATATAATGGCCGGAGATCGCGAAAAAGGTCAGGATCAAATACAAAATACTATATACCGGGCTTTTACTGGCAACCACCATGGCAGCTCCGCCCAAAGCCAGTAAACTTAAAAACCAAAACATTATTTCTATTACATTCATAATCCGATGTGTCCTATCCTGCAACCAGGAAAGTATTTTTATAAATAACTATTTTATTTTTATTCTTCCTCCTTTCGCCTTCGCATAAGCTTCAGGTTCCGTAACAGGATTTGGAATTAATAAATCTTCCTTCCCATATATAAAACCCTTACGTTGAAAATTGGCAGGGGCAAATGTTTCGCTTAAATAAATAGCATCCTTGGGGCAGGCCTCTTCACATAATCCACAAAAAATACAACGCAACATATTGATCTCATACCTGGCGGCATATTTTTCTTCCCTGTATAAATTTTCTTCTCCTGCTTTTCTTTCGGCGGCTTCCATTGTAATGGCTTCGGAAGGGCAGGCCACCGCACATAAACCACAGGCAGTGCAATTTTCCCTTCCTTCTTCATCCCTGTTTAAAATATGTAGTCCCCTGAACACCGGGCTGAATGGACGGGTTACTTCAGGGTAATTGATGGTTGGCCTTTTCTTGAACATGTGGCCAAACGTAATGGCCATGCCTTTAAATATCGCAGGAAGGTATGCCCTCTCCAACCAACTCATCGGCTTACGCTCTACCTGTAGGGCCCTATTAGTTAATGCTTGCATATATTTTGAACTTGTCGCAACACAAAAGTTGCGCAAAGATATTTTTATTGTTTAGAAATGCCAGTTATTTTGTTGAAATAAAATAAACGCACCTGTTGCCAACATGTTGAACAGCGACAGTGGCAGCAAAATTTTCCACCCCAGGTTCATTAACTGATCGTAACGAAAACGTGGTATCGTCCACCTTACCCACATGAACAAAAACATGAAGCAGGCAGCTTTGAAAAGAAACAATCCCGCATGAATTAATGCGATCCAATTAGTCCCGATTTTTTCGGCAAGCGACGCATCATTTACAAAAGGAATATCATAACCGCCAAAGAATAAACTGACCATTACCGCACTGCTCAGAAACATATTGATGTATTCCGCAAAAAGGAAGAACCCAAGTTTCATGGAAGAATATTCGGTATGGTACCCGCCGATCAATTCGTTTTCCGCTTCGGGCAAATCAAATGGGGTACGGTTACATTCAGCAAAAGCGCAAATCAAAAATATCAAAAAACCCAAAGGCTGTTTCACGATATTCCAGCTATACCAATGTTGCTGTTGCTGCTCTACTATTTCTTTGAGGCTAAGCGTACCCGTTGACATCAATAATGCGATCAATGCGATACCCATCGCCAGTTCGTAACTGATGATCTGTGAGGCGGCCCTTAACCCGCCTATCAGCGAAAATTTATTATTACTCGCCCAGCTTCCGATCATGATTCCGTACACGCCCAGGCTTACCACACCAAAAACATATAAAATCCCGATATTGACATCAGCAATCTGCAGGGGAATATCCCTTTCAAAAAAATGAACCTTATCACCCCACGGAATAACCGCCCCGGTCATCATGGCCGTTAACATAGCGAGGCATGGCCCGAGGATAAATAAAAATTTAGAAGAAAAATCAGGGATGATTTCCTCTTTAAAAAACAATTTCAATCCATCGGCAACTGGTTGCAATAAACCAAAAGGGCCTGCACGGTTTGGGCCTCGCCTGTCCTGCATAATGGCCGCTACTTTACGTTCCGCCCAGGTTGCATACATAGCAATGAGCAATGACGACATCACCACTACGATGATTAAAACTAATTTTTCAATGAATAAAGAAAGGCCAATAGTTAATAACATAAATTTTTATAAATATTTTTTATCCGGCATTTAAACCCATGGTCATCATCGTTGTGTTATGTTAATCCCAATTTTTTATCGGGACTAACTTGTACTTCATACCTATGTGGAACACCTTAAATTTGCTATACCCTTTTATTTGCCCTACCGTAAAATGCTTTCTAATATCCTGTTGTTTTAAATCATTGAAAATTCATTTTTCAAAATTCATTTTACATTTATATCAGACTGTCCGAATAACTTCACTTTAGGGGTTCGGGGCAAAAGAATCCGAATGTGCCGGGCCATTTATTTCACTAAGGTGGACACCGGGATCATTAACCCCGCTTTCATCATGAATATCCATCAATAATTTAGGGTTCCTTCCTCCCATTACTTCCTTAATCGTTTCTTTTGGAATAACCAATCCATTATATTTTCCCTGCGAAATCACCGAATGACGGTTAATTTTTGTAAGGCCTTCTATTACCCAATCACTTGTTTTCTTTTTATCAAAGCGGCAGTCATTGCAGATCCATCCGGGTTTGCCATCATAACTCTGCACTTCGCCCCATTCATCTTTGCGTGCGGTTACCCTGTACACTTCATCACCCCGCAACCACAAAGTAGCTTTACCACAGCAACCGGGTGTTTGGCAATTACGATGTGCATCTACCGGTTTGGTAAACCACACCCGGTTTTTAAAACGGAATGTTTTATCGGTTAAGGCTCCCACGGGGCAAACATCAATCATGTTTCCACTAAAATCATTTTCAATCGCTTTTGATATATAGGTAGAAATCCGTGCATCTTCACCTCTGTCTAAAATACCATGCATCCTTTTATTCGTTAACTGATCCGCTACATACGTGCAGCGGTAACAAAGGATACATCGTGTCATGTGCAACTGAATATATGGCCCGATATCTTCCCTTTCAAATGTTCTTCTTGGAAATTCGCAGCGTGTACTTTCTTTGCCATGATTATATCCAAGGTCCTGCAAATGGCATTCTCCGGCCTGATCGCAGATCGGGCAATCAAGCGGGTGGTTCAATAATAAAAATTCCACCACCCCCGCCCTTGCGTCTTTCACCCTGTCGCTGGTCATATTTTTTACAATCATCCCATCCATAACGTTGGTACGGCAGGATGGCACCAACTTTGGCATTGGCCTCGGATCGGCCGCAGAACCTGCCGCTACTTCTACCAGGCAGGTACGGCATTTGCCTCCGCTGCCCTGTAACTTGCTGTAGTAGCACATTGCAGGCGGCGCTACATCGCCCCCAATTTTTCGGGCTGCGTTTAATACAGTAGTACCAACCGGTACATCAATGGTGATGTTGTCAATGGTTACTTTAAAGGTTTTTATTTCGTCAGACATTTTTTAATTCGTTTATATCAACCTGATAAGTTTTTTCTTTTAACAACTTAACCCAGCCTTTTAATTTTCTTACACTAATATTTTCATTCCTGGAGTTAACCTGATTTAGCAGTAACTGCAATTTTTGATTATTTAGCCTTGATATTGACTTTGTAAAGTATTTAATACCTTCCAAAATATTTTCTCCAAAACCACTCAAATCAATTTTTTCCTGCTCACAAACTTCTTTAATCCACTGTTCCAATGCAGGACAAATTTGAACAATAAAATGATGTTTCCACTTTTCCTTATGCCTCCACAATATCAAAGTTCCTTCTCCATTTACCTCATCTATAATTTCAAAATGTTCTAAATATCTTATCTGCTTCTTATCCTTATCAATAATGCCAACTGCAAAACCACTTAATCCTTTCATAGTCGCTTCAACTTTAAAACAATTGTGCTGATGGTTGTATCCCTTTTTCGTCGGTACCAATGTTTCTATCAGTAAGGTATCGGCATAACATTCAGGAATTATTGACTTGTCCATGTTTTAAATAACTTTCTATGTTAAAGAACAAATCAACACCATATTGCCTTATTTCACTCAAATCATCCTTGCTTAAATAATGAATAATTGTTTCACCATCTTTATAATCTACAAGGTAAACAGATAAATCTTCTCCCCCTTCTAAAATCAATTCATCCAGTACATAAGGACTATGTGTAGCCAGGAAGAACTGATTGGTTTTATCAAATAAAATATCCGTAGTTAGTTTTCTGATATAAGGTGGAAACATGTGAGCTTCAGGTTCTTCAAAAACCAGGATAGAATCTTTGTTTGAAAGTATTGCGGTCTTAAAGAAAATAAGGCTGACCAAAGTATCTGCCATCAATGAAATTGGAATTGTGTGAATGATGCCATCTTTCATCACTGGGGATATTTTTATATCACTTGCTGATGCATCTATTACTAAACCTAAATCATAAGGCTTTAATAATTCTGTGAATTCTTTTCTTAATTCTGGATTATTAATAATTACTTCAAACATATTTACCCCAAATGGAATACTTAATTCAAGTGCAGAAATACTGTTATCAAAAACTTTTGTTTCGGAAAATTTATACGGTTTAACATTGAAATATTGCAATTCATTTAATCTTCCGGAGAAATCGTCAATATTATCAGTTGAACTAGAGTAAAGTTCTTCTTTCCCTACTCTCAATCCCAATCGACCGGAATTATAAAGAAAATCAGTTCCTTTATTATCAATTAAACTGAAGAGTAATCTTTTTTCATCCTCATAATTTATATTCAATGAATAGTTTTCATTGAATGAAATAACTGCAGGATTTTGAATATTAGAATAATTGAATATTTGGGTTAGTTTTTCAAATCTTACTAATCCTTTCAATCCAACAGGTCTCTTTTTACGAATAAATGTTAATAGCCCGATAGCCTCTAATATATTGCTTTTACCAACATTTGGATAACCAATAAAAACATTAATCCTCGTACACCCTTCAATTTTTTGATGGCGTATTGATTTGAAATTTTTTATTTCTATGTTATCTATAAAATTCATTCACATTTTTTATATTGTAACCGGCACATGTATCGGATCCGCATAATGCCTTAATCCAAAATTTTCCGTCAGGCATTTTTCCGGGTTAAGAACATGCCATTCAAACTCATCACGGAAATGACGGATAGCCGCTGCCACGGGCCAGGCCGCCGCATCACCCAACGGGCAAATGGTATTGC
>JAVHOI010000080.1:0-19485 GCA_036169975.1 Ferruginibacter sp.
GGCAGTACCGCAGGTTGTTAAAATTGCTGTTGTTAAAAAAACGCTCAAATTGATGGTGGAATCATTTTATAAGTTTTATTTTGCCGCGAATTGCGTTTCATTTCCGAAAACCTGTCCAGTTTTATTGCCCAATAAAGCTGAAAAAATGCAAGGGTGCCCTGCCTGATTGCCAGGCAGACAGGGACGCCTGTGCAGCTAAATAGTAGTACACTGATTGGCTCATAAAAATTAATAGTAAACAATAAAAAAAAATTAACAATGGGAAAAGTAAAAGAAGGTGATGTTGTAAGGGTGCATTACACAGGTAAATTAACAAACGGCGAACAGTTTGATTCTTCGGTTGGCAGGGAACCTTTAGAATTTACAGTGGGCGCTGGTATGATGATCAAAGGCTTTGATGCGGCAATGCCCGGAATGGCAATTGGCGAAAAGAAGACGGTCAACATTGCGCCGGAAGAGGGTTATGGCGAAAAATCCACTGATGCCATTATTGAATTTCCAAAAGTGAACGTACCGGAAGATATGAAACTGGAGCCGGGCATGTCGTTAACCTTAAGCAATGAGGCTGGCCAACCTGTACCTGTAGTGGTAGTGGAAGTAAGGGAAGATGTGATTGTATTGGATGCCAATCATTTTTTGGCAGGCCAGGAACTTGTGTTTGATATTGAACTGGTAGAAATTGTTTAGAGAATAATTGATAATTATTTAATGAATAATTGAAAATTTTCTACCTGGTATTTTATTACTTATTTATCAATTGAGCCTTAAAGGTTATTCAGAAACCAGAATGAATATCAGATGATAAGTGATAAATAACGCCTTTTAAATTTTAGCAGTTCCGCTCTTTGCAGGCTGCTTTTTTTGCACTCCGGTAAAAATCACCCAACTTCATTTCTCATTAATCAATTATCAATTATCAATTATCATTTAATTAATATTCCATTAACATTAAACCCTTAACAACATGATAAAAATTAGTCCGGATAATATGGCGGAGAGGCTGATGCGCTATGTGCGGATTGATACACAGAGTGACCCAACTGCTGCTGTATATCCAACTACTGAAAAACAAAAAAACCTTAGTAAACTATTGGTAAAGGAACTTAGGGGCATGGGTATTACCGATGCGGAAACTGATGGATTCGGTTATGTATATGCGACTGTCCCTTCCAACAGCGGGAAGAAAAATATCCCTGTTATTTGTTTTTGCAGCCATGTGGATACGGCGCCTGATTGCAGCGGTACTGATGTTAAACCTATCCATCACCGTTATTATGATGGAAAGGATATTGTACTTCCAGATGATACCACGCAGGTGCTGTGCATGGTTGATTCGCCCTACCTGAAAGAACACCTCAATCATGGCATTATTACGGCAAGCGGGTTGACCCTGCTGGGTGCGGATGATAAAAGTGGCGTAACGGCTATCATGGAAGCCGCATTGTTTTTTATGCAAAATCCGGCGATCAAACATGGTGATATAAAAATATTATTTACCCCTGATGAGGAAGTAGGTAAGGGAACCGCGAAAGTGGATATGCAAAAATTGGGTGCAACGTTTGGATATACTTTGGATGGAGGTGAAGCAGGTAGCCTGGAAGATGAAACTTTTAGCGCGGATGGCGCCGCTATTACCATTGAAGGCGTAATCGTTCATCCCGGTTATGCGAAAGGCAAACTGGTAAATGCGATAAAGGTGGCAGCAGCCGTTTTGGATGCCTTGCCAAAAAATGAATGGAGCCCCGAAACTACCGAAGGGCGTGAAGGATTTGTACATCCGGTTTCGGTGAATGGTATTGCTGAAAAAGCCACGATACAATTTATTGTGAGGGATTTCGCTGATGATGGATTGCAGTTGCATCACAACCGCCTGAAGAAAATAGGCGGAGAGGTGGTGGCTAAATACCCCGGCGCTACCATGAAATATGTAGCCACCGAACAATACCGCAATATGAAAGGCGTACTGGATCAGCATCCGCAGGTGGCGGCTTATGCCGCGGAAGCCATACAACGGGCAGGGTTAGCCGTAAAAAAGGAAAGCATCCGTGGCGGTACCGATGGCAGCCGGTTTAGTTATATTGGCATGCCTTGCCCAAATATATTTACCGGTATGCAAAACATACACAGCAAACTGGAATGGGTGGGTACCAAAGATATGGCCAGGGCGGCGGAGACGATTGTACACCTGAGTATGATATGGGAAGAGAGAAGTTAATTTGAAAATTTGAAAATTTGAAAATTGGAAAATGAAATGGGGCATCAAAGTATTTATTCAAGCCATTCAAAAGTTATTACCTTCATAAAAAAATATAAACAATGGAAATATTAAAAGATTTCTGGTGGCTTATCCCGATTTTCCTGCTGATAGCAGGCGGTTTATTCACCATCAACCAGGGCACCATCGGAGTGGTAACACGTTTGGGAAAATACCACAGTATCAAATTGCCGGGTCTAAATTTTAAAGTGCCTTTTTTGGATCAGCTTTATAAAAGGGTAAGCATTCAGAATCGTTCGGTGGAACTGGAGTTTCAGGCGGTAACGGTTGACCAGGCGAATGTTTATTTCAAATCCATGCTGCTCTATTCCGTATTGAACATTGATGAAGAGACGATCAAGAATGTGGCCTTCAAATTCATCAGCGAAAAAGATTTGATGCAGGCACTGATACGCACCGTAGAAGGCAGCATCCGTGCATTCGTATCTACAAAAAAACAAGCGGAGGTTTTAAATGTGCGCAGGGATATTGTTGAGAATGTAAAGGGCCAGGTGGATCTTCAATTGGAAAGCTGGGGGTATCATTTACAGGACTTGCAGATCAATGACATTACTTTTGACGAAGCGATTATTACCAGCATGAGCAAAGTGGTGGCGAGCAATAATTTAAAAGCCGCCGCCGAAAACGAAGGGCAGGCATTGCTGATCACAAAAACAAAAGCCGCGGAAGCGGAAGGTAATGCAATTAAGATTGCCGCTGAAGCCGAGCGCCAGGCAGCTCAATTACGAGGCCAGGGTGTGGCCTTGTTCAGAGAAGAAGTGGCACGTGGTATGAGCCAGGCCGCTACCGAAATGAAACAGGCCAACCTTGATACCAACGTAATATTATTCAGCATGTGGGTGGAAGCGATTAAAAATTTCGCGGAGTATGGAAAAGGTAATGTAATATTTTTGGATGGCGGCAGCGATGGAATGGAAAGAACCATGAAGCAGATTATGGCAATGACACAATTGGAGGCAAAGAAATAGTTTGGAAAATTTACGCAGGTTTTTGTAAAGGTTTAAATTTGTATCAAATTTAAAATAAGGCTCCGGTTTTCCGGGGCTTTTTGATTAGACAAATTTTTATTGGGGTTGTATAAAAATTGTTGGTTCAAAATGTTGGTTGTTGCTTTGTGCAAATGAATAATAGCTTACCTAAGCGGATATAAAAGGTAACAACAATAAATTATTTTAGTAATCAGAGCCTAACTAAAGCTAAGCAGAAGTCGAAATGTTGTTTGATCAACTTGCATTTTGCAATTGAATTGTTATTGACAGAATTTACTTTTTAATTTGTAGTTTCTTTACCTGTTCATTTGTTAGTCCTGTACTTTTTGCAATATCTTCTACCGATAAGCCTAATTTAAATAAATTTTTGGCAATATTTTCTTTCTCCTGATTTGAAGCCCTTTTTGTAGCAAGATTTATACGTCCTATATCGTCTTGCTCACGCATTAGAACATAATCATAAGCATCTAATTCAGCTTTTGTCCAGTTGTGTCTGTCTGCGTCATCGTAGGCGCTTTTCAAACCTTCATCAATTACATTTTTCGGAATTACTTCCAAATTTTCTGCGTTCTTGATGAAGTAAACCCACTGGTCAATAATCGTTTTTAATTGAGTTTCCTTTTTGTTGAATTTAGGTAATTCAATAAAGTTAAACTCAATGTCAGAAATAAGATTTTCGCCGGTTTCAATATCTACTATTTTGTGCCGACTGATGTAATCTTTATTTTGAGTTATTTCAAAGTCTAAAATTCCAATAAAAAAAGTAGGGTTCAGTTTTTCATATAAGTCGCCACGTTCGATTTGTGAGGAATAGCTTTTTGAAGCATAATAAAGTACTCTTTTGTCAAAACCGTCCATTTCCGCCACTTGCATTTCAACAATGTAAGTCTTTTGATTTTCGTCTTTTGCCTTTACATCCACAATTGTAACTTTACCGCCCTTTAATTCCGGTAATTGATAAGGCGTTAATATATCAACCGTTAAAATCTTTTTATCGTTTTCTAACAATAACACTGCATTAAGAAAAGAAATCAA
Source organism: Ferruginibacter sp. (assembly GCA_036169975.1). Taxonomy (GTDB): domain Bacteria; phylum Bacteroidota; class Bacteroidia; order Chitinophagales; family Chitinophagaceae; genus Ferruginibacter. The sequence goes on from JAVHOI010000080.1 coordinate 4,300, forward strand.
AACTTCTTTTCTGTTCTCGTTTCCGAATATTTTTCGAAAAGCAATGTCATTAGTTATGTCAACGAATTTCATGTTGTAAAGCTACGAAATTCTGGTAAGGGTTGAAATATATCAGGAATGTACCAAATCTTTTGTTCTTCAAAAAAATCGCCTTCAATTATTAGTTAAAATAAAGAAAGTTCCAAAGTGATTTTGGAACTTTCTTACTATTAAATTATTAATTCAATTTAATCCTTATTTCGAAGATTACTATGCTTTCTACTGTAACTAAAATAAATCACGAAACCAATTGCAAGCCAACCAAATAAACGTAACCAGTTTGTCCAGCCGAGGCCAAGTATCATTGCCGCACATACGATAATACCTAAAATAGGAACCACCGGAACCCATGGAGTCTTAAATTGTCTTGGAAGATCAGGCTCTGTTTTTCTTAAAATGATAACCGCTGCACAAACCAATATAAATGCAAATAAAGTTCCAATACTTGTCATGTCACCCACAATATCACCTGGTACAAATGCAGCGAACAATCCTACCAAAACTAATATAATAAGGTTTGCTTTGTAGGGTGTTTTAAATTTAGGATGCACCTTACTAAAAACCTTTGGTAATAAACCATCCCGGCTCATACTATAAAATACACGGCTTTGTCCAAGCAGCATTACCAATATTACAGAGGAGAAACCGGCAAGAATTGCTATCGTTACTAATTTGCCTAACCATTGATAGCCTGGCATAAATTTATCAATAGCTACAACAACGGAAGCTTCTTTACCGGTAGTCCTAAAAAAATCTACCGGAGCAAGTCCTGTTAAAACATGGGCGAATAAAATATATAAAACTGTGCAAATTGCCAGAGATCCCAAAATTCCAATAGGCATTGCTGTTTTTGGATTTTTTGTTTCCTGGGCTGTAGTACTTACTGCATCAAAGCCAATAAAAGCGAAGAACACTACACCTGCAGCACCTAAAATACCCATTATACCACCAAAATGGTGATCAATTCCCTGGTGATCCGTGTAGGTAGAATTGGCCGGAATATAGGGCACATGATTAGAAGGATTGATAAAATCCCAGCCAAGAATAATAATGAGTATTACGATGGCAACTTTTGTGATTACAATAATACCATTAACAAAAGCAGACTCCTGCGTTCCTTTTATTAGAAGTAAACTAAGTAATGTTACAATTCCTAATGCAGGAAGGTTTATGAGGCCGTGCTCTCCTGTTAATGCAGAAATTTCAAAAGGCGAATGACACCAGGCATAGGCAATGGCTTTCCAATGAAACACATTTACCAATAAATTATTAAGGTATTCACTCCACGCAATACCTACTGTTGCAGCACCAACTGCGTACTCAAGCACAAGGTCCCAACCAATTACCCAGGCCAACAACTCACCCATTGTAGCATACGTATAAGTATAAGCGCTTCCCGAGATAGGAATGGATGAAGATAGTTCTGCATAACATAATCCGGCTAATGCGCATCCTATGGCGGCTACAATAAAACCTATCGTTACAGATGGACCGGCATTTTGTGCCGCTGCTGCGGCTGTTCTTACAAAAAGACCTGCCCCAATAATTGCCCCTATACCTAGTGCTACCAAAGACCCGGCACTTAGTGTACGTTTTAATCCTTCCCCCGACTCACTTGCTTCATCCAATAAAGCCTTAATCGGCTTTCTTACAAATAAACTCATATAGTATTTTGGTTTTAGTAAATAATTTTCCGACAATTATCGGAGTGGAAAAATAAGCATTAAATTTTTAAATGAGCAGCCACACTTGTTTTTTTATGTCTGAGGACGGATAACAAGTATTAAATATTATATTGCAAACCTAATTATTTTGTATGGAAGTCAAACCCTCTAAACCCAACCGCCTCACTTTATATATTGGTATAGCCCTGATTGCAGGTATCATCGCCGGATTTATCCTTAATAAAAGTTATGTGGGTACGGAGAATGCCAATATAGCCAATGCGGATATACAGGCGGGCCTTATGCATGAAAAAATGAAACCTTATGAGGTGGTAAAAGATAGCGTGGCTTTTAATACGTTAACAGCCAATAAAAAAAACATCCTTCTTCAAAAAGAAAATGTGGAAGCCGGTTTGTTGGGCAGCCAGGATGAAACCCGCTCTTTTGCCGGCATCCGGTTATTTTCAGATTCACTTAAAGTAATTAATAACCGGCTTGCCGCATTAACAGATACGGGTAATGCCATTTATAAAGAATTACAAAAGCAAAGGGGGTTAATAGCGATTCAAAATAATGATAACCTTAAACAACGAGATAAAAAATTGGATTGGTTCACCATATTGGCGGATATTTTTCTGAGGCTTATAAAAATGATTGTGGCTCCGTTGGTGTTTACTACATTGGTGGTGGGCGTAGCTAAATTGGGGGATATAAAGGCAGTTGGGCGCATAGGGGGAAAAACTTTGTTATGGTTTATTAGCGCTTCGTTACTCAGTTTATTATTGGGGATGCTATTGGTAAATATTTTTAAACCCGGCATTGCCATGAACCTGGCCATTCCTGATAGTAATACAAACATTGGATTAGATAAAGCGGCGTTTACCCTAAGGGAATTTTTCTACCATGTATTTCCTGCCAGTGTAATAGATGCCATGGCCAAAAACGAAATACTGCAAATTGTGGTGTTCGCTTTATTTTTTGGCGTAGCCGCTGCGGCGATTGGTGACTATGCTAAACCTGTAATACATGCCTTGGATGCCATGGCGCATATTATTCTGAAGGTAACGGGATACGTAATGAATTTCGCACCCCTGGCGGTATTTGGAGCCATGTCGGCAATCATCGCAAAACAGGGGATCGGCATTTTAAAAACCTATTCTATTTTTATCGGGGAATTTTATTTTGGGCTGTTGGTGCTATGGATATTTTTGATCATGGCAGGTTCGATTTTTGTAGGAAAACGGATTTTTCATTTGGTAAAAAGAATTAAAGAGCCAATACTTTTGGCCTTTAGTACTTCAAGCAGCGAAGCCGCATTTCCAAAGACGATGCTTGAGCTGGAAAGATTTGGGTGCAAGGATAAAATCGTGAGTTTCGTATTGCCCCTTGGTTATTCATTCAACCTGGATGGAAGTATGATGTATATGACTTTCGCCTCTTTGTTCATTGCGCAAAGCTATGGTATGGATATCCCTTTGGCCAATCAATTAACCATGCTGCTGGTATTGATGCTTACCAGTAAAGGGATTGCCGGGGTACCAAGGGCATCGTTGGTAGTAATTGCCGGCACACTGGCTACATTTAATATCCCTGAAGCGGGCATCGCTTTACTTTTGGGAATAGACCCCTTGCTGGACATGGGCCGGAGCGCTACCAATGTAGTAGGCAACAGTATCGCGACAGCGGTAGTAAGTAAATGGGAAGGCGAGTTGGGAGACGGGGAAAAAGGTTAATTTTAGGTTTCAATAAAAAATCTTTTGTATAAAAAATTATAGCTGATTAAAATTTGCATAGCCGTATAATTTTTATGTTCGGGAGTTTAGGTTTTGATGTAATATCAATCCGGGAATTGTGTTCCGGAATTGATGAGGAAAAAATCATCAATAAATTTTTGGGCGAAGATGCTGTTATCATTACACCGGACACGCCTTAATACAAAATTTTTTTTAAAATTGATTTGCCATAAATAAGAAAATCATAAACCATTTTAGCCTGACGGCAATGCTGGATAATCAGTTACAAAATCATTTCATGAAAAAAATAAATGCCAGGTTTTCCATATTCATCATTTTATTCCTGGCGCCAGTACTGCTTCAGGCAAAGCCCATTCAATTAAAAGTCGTAAATCAATATGAAGCTTCCGTACAAAAGTTTTCATTGATTGATAAAAACGAAACAACTGATGTTGTTTTGCTTGCTATCGGTACATTTATTATAGACACTACCGGTAAGGATACCCTGATATTCAGAGCTGAGAATTACCATGATTTAATTGTGAAGGCTTCCTCTCTTATTGATGGAAGTACCATTGTCATGCATAAAACATTTTCCTGGAAAGATTTGATAAACCCCATGTTTTATATTGTATATGGCGGTTTGTGGTTGCTGTTGTTTATCATTTTTGCTGAAACAGGTTTATTCGCGGGGTTCTTTTTGCCGGGCGACAGCCTCCTGTTTGTTGCAGGTATTTATTCAAGGAACCTGGGGCATGAGTTTTTTAAATTATTGGGTATGGGTGCAGTGCAAAATAACCTGCTCGACTTGTTTGTGATTATCGTATTGGTAACAATTGCCGGAATATTGGGTAATTCATCCGGCTATTGGTTTGGGAAAAAAATAGGACCCGCCATGTTTCATTGGAAAGATAATATGTTGTTCAGGAAAAAATATTTATATCAGGCACAGGATTTTTATGATAAACATGGTGGCGGCGCCATAGTAATCGCAAGGTTCCTGCCTATCATCCGCACATTCGCACCTATCGTTTCGGGTATAGTACGAATGCCCGGATCAAAATTTACTTTTTATAATATCGTGGGTTGTATAGCATGGGTGGCCACCATGATTTTGTCGGGGCATTTTTTGCAACAATGGATACTCAGCCAGTTTGGCTTCAACCTGAAAGACCACCTCGAATTGATTGTAATTGGTATCGTGTTGGTAACTACCGCACCCATACTTTTTAAATTAATTTTTGGGAAACATAAAAAAGCTTCACTGGGCAATGCTGAATAAAATAAAATGATGAACAAACAATCCAATTCCATTTTCAATTTTACCGTTCTTGTAGCCGCACTTGGTTATTTTGTAGATATCTACGACCTTCTTTTATTTCAAATAGTAAGGGTGGAAAGCCTGAAGGATATGGGCCTTACAACAGCCCTGATAAAATCGGAAGGGGAATTTATCATAAGTATCCAGATGGTTGGCCTTTTGGTTGGCGGGATTATTTGGGGTATTATGGGTGATAAAAAAGGAAGGCTGAGTGTTTTGTTTGGCTCTATTGTTTTGTATTCCATTGCCAATATCTTCAATGGGTTCGTTCAAACCCCCAATCAGTATGCCCTCACAAGATTCGTAGCTGGCATCGGTTTGGCCGGTGAGTTAGGTGCGGGTATTACCCTGGTATCTGAATTGGTCAGTAAGGAAAAAAGGGGGTTGAGCACTTCACTGGTGGCGGGCATTGGCCTTACCGGCGCCGTGGTGGCTTATTTTATTTCACAAAATTTCAACTGGCGTTACTGTTATTTTATCGGCGGGGGTTTAGGGTTTTGCCTGCTGCTGTTGCGCATATCCGTGTTTGAAAGCGGCATGTTCAGCAAGGTGAAACAGCGGGACGTGCAGCGTGGAAATTTTTTCATGTTCTTTACCAATAAGCACCGCTTCAAAAAATATATGCTGGCCATATTGATTGGCCTGCCTACCTGGTATGTAATTGGTATTTTAGTCGCCTTTTCAAATGACTTTGGCCTGGCATTCGGTTTATCGGAAGAAGTGCTGCCCAAAAAATCAACCATGTTTGCTTATGTTGCAATAGCGGTTGCGGATGTAGTGGTTGGCCTGGTCAGCCAGTGGCTGAAGAGCCGCAAAAAAGCGCTCTTTATTTTTTATTTTCTTAGTATCATTTCTATCATTTTTTATTTCACGCAGCAAAGCGGCACTGCCGCGGGCATGTATGTGATTTGCGCCGCATTGGGGTTTAGTACCGGGTTTTGGGCCATTTTTGTTACGATGGCAGCAGAACAATTCGGCACCAATTTAAGGGCAACAGCAGCTACCACCGTACCCAATATGGTTAGAGGGGTGCTACCAATAATCATACTTTTATTTAGAGGGCTACAATCCGTTACCGGAAATTATGTTACGGCCGGATGGATAACGGGTGCGGTGGTGATGGCGATTAGTTTGGTTGCCGCCTGGTTTACCGAAGAAACTTTTGGTAAGGATTTGAATTATGTGGAAAGCTAACTCCTGATCTTAATTTCCCCGTATTTTTGGTAGCGTTTCAAATTCTTTTTTTTTGGAGACCCGTCTTTGGTTTTTCATGAAATTTTGCCTTGCAGTCTCAAATAATCGTAATAAATTTTTTCAAAAAAATTGAATTGGTGTGATTGATTTGGTTTGCGAAAATTTATAATTAAAGAAGAATTGAATTTTATAATTTATATAATTGCTTTAGTGCCGCTTCTATTGATGGATACAAAAATGTAAAGCCTGTCTGTTTTATTTTTTCGCAATTAACCGTTGTACTTTTCAGCACTTCCCTACTCCTGTCGCCCAGCATTATTTTTAATATAAATTTCGGTACATTCAATGGGATGTAAAATTTACCTTTTAGCAGATTGGCAAGTTGTATGGCCAGTACTTTATTAGTTATGGGATTGGGAGCTACCGCATTATAACTTCCATTTAGGTTCAGGTTTTCTATTGCTTCAATAAATATCCTGCAAAGATCATCAATATGTATCCAGCTTAGTACCTGCTTTCCACTGCCTAAAATAGCAGCAATACCAAATTGAATTGGTTTTTTAAATTCAGCCAGCGCTCCGCCTTCATTACCCAACACAATGCCCGTGCGGATTTTCACTAACCGGATGCCCAATTTTTCAACTGGAGCAATACTATCTTCCCAAAGCTTACAGGTTTCACCCAAAAAATCTTTGGCAGGTTTATCCTCTTCAATAAATCCATCCTTACCCGGTGCCGGATCTTCGCCATACCAGCCAATAGCCGATGCGCATATTACCGCTTTTACCGAATGATTGGTATTTTGTAAAGCATGAACGAGTAAGGCGCTGCTTTCCGTCCGGCTCCTAACTATTTCATCTTTATATGCAGCCGTCCATTTTTTATCCACCACACCGGTTCCGGCGAGGTGTATAATGTAATCCGCTTTTTGAAGGGCACTGATATCAATAGTTTGTTTGGCCACATTCCATAAAGCATATTCAATTGCAGGGCCGGCGGGTGTTGATACAGGAATTTTTCTTGTAAGAATAATAATACGGTAACCGTTAACCGTTAACATCTTTGTTAATTGTTTGCCTATCATGCCGGTGCCGCCCGTAATTAATACTGTTCGCATACTGTATTGAATTATTATCAGAATTTGTAAAAACTAAAAATATTACGCCTTGTTGATATTCACAAAATCATTGCTGTTAAATGCTTAATTTTATTATTGTAAAGATATACATACTATGAAAGGAATAATTTATATAACGATTTTGCTGATGCTGCCAACGCTTTCTTTTGGCCAACGCATTACATTTTCCGAACCGCAAAAAGAAGATAACCGGGACATTAATTTTGATATCATCGGTAAAATGAACAATAATATCATCGTATTTAAAAATGCCAAATGGAAATACGCCGTATCCGTTTACAATATTGACGATATGTCGCTGAAAGAAAAAGTAAAACTGGATTTTATTCCCGATAAGGCTTTTAATGTGGACTATATCGCCTTCCCTGATAATTTCTATTTTGTTTACCAGTTTCAAAAAAAAGGAGTGGTTTACTGCATGGGCGCAAAAATGGATTTCAATGGCCACCTGATTGATAAACCCATTCAACTGGATACCACACATGTAGGCGCTTTTGGGGATAATAAAATATACAGTACCATAAACAGTGAGGACAAGAAGCTGATAATGATATTTAAGATCCAAAAAAGGGATAACCAGTTTAATTTTAAAACCTTACTGTTGAACAACAAGCTTCAATTGGTACACCGGTCGCGACTGGAAATTGATTATGATGACCGTAATGATGTTTACGGTGATTTTTTATTGGATAATGAGGGTAATTTTATTTTTACAAAAGCCGTAAAATCGGGCAATAGGTCCAACATTTCTTCACTTGACCTTATTACCAAGAAGCCTCTTCAGGATACCTTTTCCATAAAGAAAATAAATCTGAACAAGCTGTATATTGATGAAATAAAAATGAAAATTGATAATGTAAATAAGCGATACCTGCTCAATTCATTTTATTACGCCGAAAAGCGTGGGAACATAGACGGAATATATTCCGCTATCTGGGATGTAAATGGTGATAGCGCTTATGCCAACGTGTTTACCAAACTGGATGATAGTATCAGGGCTATCGCTAAAATGAAGGGTAATATTAAGCTTTCACTGAATAATTTTTTTATCCGGAATGTGATACTGAAAAAAGATGGCAGCTATCTGTTGGCGGCTGAAGATTATTCATCTCAAACAAGTGGTAACAATATGGGATGGAACCGATGGGATTATCTATATGGGTCGCCTTTCTTAAGTCCCTATGATTATTATTATTACAGTCCGTCTTTTGGTGGTTATTATCGGCCTTACAGCAGGTTTAATAATATGCAAAGCACACGGTATTATTATGATAATGTCATGCTGATTGAAATGACCAACACGGGTGAAGTGAAGTGGAATAAAATTATTAATAAAGAACAGTATGCGGATGATACGGATAATTTCCTTTCTTTTTCTACTTTTATTACGGAATCGGAAATCCATTTCCTTTTTAATATTATTGAAAAAAGGGACAAGTTGCTGACGGATCACATCATTACGTCTAATGGTTCTTTGAAAAGGAACCCAACACTTAGAAGTATTGACCGGGGTTATGAGTTTATGCCAAAATTGGCAAAGCAAGTAGGGGCAAGGCAAATTATTGTTCCCTGTACTTTTCGTAATGAGATTTGCTTTTCTAAAATTGATTTTTAACAGGGAAGGGAAAGCCTCAGCTAATTGAATGAAGCGGCTGAAAAATTATTTGTGTACTTTATTCAACACCATTGAGGCGATAGGGTTTAGGAAACCGGATAAATTTAAAGGGGCGGATAGTTTTAAACTATCCGCCCCTTTTTTATTTGCGATTTCAATTTTACAATGCGGTTAAAATATTTAATGTGTGTAAAAATTGGTTTAAAAATCCAATCCTAAACTTAAATTTAATACTGGTTTATTTTTAAAGAAACCATTCATTTGCCATCCGGCATCAAATCTTAAAAAGTACCCTAAAACAGTGCTTCTGGCTCCAAAACCATAACTTCCTGCGAATGGCCCGATACCGCCTACTTTGGTAACAATCTGTATAGGTGGAAATGGATCCAGAGGGTCGCCTATAACAGTTGAAGGACGTTTTAACCCGTTAAAATTTCCGTTCCACGCCGCCCCCAAATCAAAAAATTGAATCAACTGTAAATTACGCAGAAAGGCATTGTTGATAGGCCGGCTAAAGAGGGTTGTAAATATTGGTAGCCTGAACTCACTGTTCATGATAATGTTATTATTTCCATTGGAAATATTTTGATTAAACCCTCTTAGATTTACAGCAAGGGTTTGGAAAACATAATTATCCGGAGCGGGTTTGTTTTTATTAAATTTCGGGAACAACCCTCCATCCGTACCGCCTGCATAATATATTGTTTTTTGATCGCCCCAGCTAAATTCAGCCGCAGCCCTGCCGGCCCAGATAAAATTCCGGTAAATGGGGTAATAGTACCGGGCATCAGCACCCCAGTTGAAATTGTATTTACCAACCGGGTTTCCTGGATCAAGCTGGTTAGTTGGCCGTATCTTACTAATATCGTAGTTCCAGTCAAAATAAAATTTATACCGCAGGCCATTCCATATATTTTGAGTAGGGTTTAGAGTGTTGTCATACACATACTCCAGATGGGTGGTAACAAATTTTTGTTTAATATCTGGTTCTTTCAGGGATTGAGCATTTGGTACGTAAAAGTCAGTAAGGAAAACTGTTTTGTCGCTCCTGATACCAATATCAAGTTTTATTTTTTTACTGTTATCAAAAGGATAGGATACACTGCCCTGGTAAAGGTTGGTAAAAGTTCTGTAATTGCCTCCGCCCAACACATTCCGGTAATAGGTGAGCCCCCAATCCAGCCTGCGCTTTAAATTCGTATAGCTCATTAACCATTCATTGTCCCGTAAGTTGGTAGATAATTTAAAAGCGCCAGTAATTTTTACATCTTCCAGCAACTCTGAAGTACCTAATCGTATCAAACCATTTAGTACGGAGTTTGAAGAAAGATTGATGGGGCCTGCCTGATCGGATCCTCCGTAGGGTTGATACCTATTAAATAATACGGAATTATTAAACGCCAATCCACCGTAATCGGCTCCAAATTTTACCGGTTTGTAAACGAACAGTTTCGCTTTTTTCAACACAGTATTTTTCTCAAATTCATCGCCGTCATAAGCCTTGCCGATCCTGCTGCTGTCTTTTTTTTCATTTTCAAATTCAGTTTGAAAAGCATTGTCTTTATTTGTGGGAGGCTCAGTTATACCAATGGTTTTGTCATATTTATCAGTAGGTGTTTTTTCAATCTTATCCGCCATTACTATTCCTTTCATATAGGCGGTAGGGGGCACCGTTATATTGCGGCGGCGAAGCGTATTTTCATCTATTTTCATCTTGTATAAAACTTTTTCATCGCTCTGCCTGGTAACCTCGCTTACCTGGTTATTGATTCCGGCAATTCTTGTTTCCGCTACGCTGCTTTCATAATTGGATAAAGGAAACGTATAAGCTGTATCCTGCGATAAAGCCACCACAGCAATTGAATCCACATCCGTTTTCTTAAAAACATTTAAAGTACTGTCCACCTCTTTTACTGAAGGGTTCCGTAATATTTCATCGCCTATCAGAACCAATGTATCCAGGCCGGCGCCCTTGGTCATAAAGAAGCCTGCATACCTGTTGGCTACACCGTTTTCATCACTAATAAAAGTAAAATGAAGATAATTGTAGGGCATTGGGTACCGTGCGTTGCCATATTTGAGGTGAGATAATTGTGTGATCTGGTTGAATTCCGTTTTATCTCCCAGGTTGGTGATCATGAAAATATTGTACCTGTTTTTACCGGGTAAAACAGTATCACCGCTTTTCGCATCCGGGCCGGGGCGGTTACTGGAATATATAATTCCCGATTTACCGGGGAAGGATACGAAAGTGGCATCCAGGTTATCATATACGTCATTGGTAATTTGTTTTATTTTTTCATTTCCCAGGTTAAGGGTGAAAATATCGGTATGCCCATTTTTTACTGCGCTCAATAAAAGAGTTCTGTCCTCCGGCATATATTTTACATCCTGTATCTGTTGAAATTGATCGGTTAAATCAATCTGGGGATTTTTTATCCTGGTGGCCACTTCATACACAAAAAGTTTTATCCTCCCTTCCTTTTTATAAATTATGGCAAGCCTTGTACCTTTTGGATCCCATGCCATTATTGGATAATCAGGGTTGTTTTCATTTTGATAACTTCGTATGCCATATTTCAAAATGGTGGTGTATTCAAAATCTTCACTTAATTTTAATTTTACTATTCCCTTTTTATATTCCACTACTGCAAAGGAATTATTTCGTGCATTGGGATTTACGTTTATCCGGTAATAGTCCTGACTTTTATTTATGTCGAAACTTTCAATATAATTCCCTTTGGGATATGCCTTTCTTTTCCTGATATCCTGGTAATATTTATCTTCTTCAAACTCCATGAAATCGGCAAGAACGGCTTTAAATTTTTTCTTGCAGATTTGCTCGCATGCCCGGTTTAAATTTTTATAAACCCTTGCGAGGTATAGCAGGTAAGTAACATTTTCTTTTTTATATTTTTCTTCAATATAATGCCAGAATGAATGCCCGGCCAGCAGGGGTTTATCAAAAGCGAACTGATAAAATTTTCGGTAATTGCCGCTGAGTATTTCACTTTTCAATTCATTATCCAATGCTGTACTCCAGTTTTCACCGGCAAAAGCTACATATCCATCTGTTAGCCATTTTGGCAAATCCAACAATGCCTGGTTACCGGCAAATTCACCGAGGTCATCGCCAAATAAAATATTATCGGTAAGTATCCTGGCAATACCTTCCCTTATTTGCTTGCGCAAATGCGCATGATCGCCATTAAAATAAACCACCATTTTATTATTTACCAATTGGGTAGCGCCACCTGTTATTTGCCAGTCGATACCCTGCCCTATGTTTGATTGCTGAAGATCGGCGAATTCATTATAGACAATAATGTAAGCCCTCCGCTGAAGGCTGTATTCCGTGAAGGCCTCTATTTTCGGCGCTTCTTCCTCGGCTACCTGCGCCACATATTTCGCCAGCTCCTGGCCATTTTGATTGAAATAGGTATTGAAATTTTTAGTTTGATAAAACTGCCATTTAAACTTTTTATATTGTACCCGGTTTTTACCAAATTCCACGGTATTTACCTGGGCCGTTGTTGTATTGGCGCCAAACAAAACAAAACACAACGTTGTAAAAATTATGCTGAACTTTACCATACTGATTTTAATATTTATTAATAAAATTACTCTATTCAACCCAATCATAAAAATATCGCATTATTAAGTAAACAAATTGCTAATGTTTAAAATAAAATCTTTTACTTTCAATCCTGTGCGGGAAAATACTTATTTGCTCTGCGATGAGTTTAAACAATGCATTATTATTGATCCGGGTTGTTATTATGAGGAAGAGCGGGATTTAATTAAAAACTATATTTCCGATAATGGTTTACAGCCCACCATGCTGCTAAACACGCATTGCCATCTTGACCATGTATTTGGAAATAAATTCATAGCCGAAACCTACCACCTGGCCCTGCGGATACATGACAGGGAAAAGGTTGTGCTCGCTTATGCGCCAACCTCCGGCCAGATGTACAACCTGCCATTTGATAATTACGAAGGTGAATTTACTTTCCTTAAAGAAGGTGACAAAATAGTATCAGGCCGGAATGAATTACAAATAATAGAAGCACCAGGACATTCGCCCGGTAGTATTTGTTTTTATTGCGCCAAACAAAATTTTGTAATTAGTGGCGATGTATTGTTCCAGGGGTCTGTTGGCCGAACGGATATACCCATGGGCGATCATCAGATTTTAATGAATAGTATTAAAAATAAATTAATGGTGTTACCTGCTGAAACGGTCGTTTACTGCGGGCATGGATCTGCTACCACCATTGGAGAAGAGATAAGGGATAATCCATTTTTAAACTAGACTAAAAGACCTGTGTCAATTACCACAGGTCTTTTTGAATGAAGAACTTAAATTTATTGTTTTATTATTTTTTGTGTAAACAATAATTCACCATTTTTTTCGATCACTAACCAGTAAGCACCCGCAGCCATATTTGATATATAAAGCGTACCCGGCGAATTGTTTGCCGAAGTTGTTTTAACTAACTGGCCGCTGCTGTTGAATAATTTAATTTTTACAAGTTCAGTAATACCCTCAATATATAACGATCCCGGTGTTATAGAGGGATAAACTTTAAATTGTTTTTCATCTCCAGGTTTTATAACGCGTATTTCCGAATAAACAAAGCCGCCATCAAGGTCCACCTGTTTCAGACGATAATAGTTGAGCTTCTTTCCGGGAAGCAAGTCTGTAAATCCATAATCGGTACGTTTATTACTGTTACCAATTGCTTGTACTTCCCCAATCTTTTCAAAACTTATCCCGTTGATGCTTCGTTCGATATCGTAATGACTGGTATTGTTTTCGGTAAATGTAAACCAGTCTAATTTTACTCCTGAGCCTTCTTTTTTTGCACTCAATGACAACCCGGTTACAGGCACCGGTTCCGTACAACATGAGACTTCATCGGAGGCACTGCGTGCCCGACGAAGTCTTATTTGTTTGCGGTTGTTTTTTTACTATTAAAGCAACATACCGCTTTGCCATCATTTTAACGGACTAACGATCCGATTTTTTCTATAAGAATTCTTAATGGCTATTTTGCCATTTTTAAAAGTAAATAAATCACAACCTGTTACTTCAACCTTGCTTCCATCGGACTTTGTTCCGGTAAAAATCCATTCCGAAAAACCTCTATTTCCCGAAATAAAATGGTGGGCATTTCCCCAATGTGCATCAGGAAATGTTGCAAAAACATTTTCAAATGCTTTCCTTACTTCTTCCTGTCCAGTAAACTGTTCGCCATCCACTTTCTCACCTGCCGAAGCCTCAAATACACAGTCTTCCGTCATAAACGACATTATCGTTTTTATGTTGTGAGCATTGAATGCTTCCGCAAAAGATTGAAGAAACTCTGTTGTAATTATGGTATCATTTTTCATAAACGTCTTTTCATTTGAGGATTGCGCCATACTTAAAATTGGAGTTGGTAAAGTAATAGATAAAACTAAAAGCAATTTTTTCATGCTTAATAATTTAAGAAGTTATGGATTACAGCCGAGAATCATCGTGCATTTTTTATTTGAGATGCATCGGTAAAATTCTGACTAACGAGCAGGGCTTGGCGATGGGCTGGAAATTTATAACGTTTCGCCCGGAACCAAAGCCGATTGAAAAACTGCAGATGAAGTTAACAACAAAAAGCCGATTTTCTTCCGTTACGCTGGAACTATCGCTGATAGCGAACTGCAGCCCATTGCTCTTCCGTCACCCAGCCTTTTGCCAAACCCCGTGTTCAGGCAGGCGGAAAAATTTAAGCTGATTGAAGCCAATAAAAAAAGTAAACTGTTTCATCTTAAATATTTTTCCTGCAAGCAAAAGAAAACTTCGTTTGTACAAACCAGTTACTTACAAACCTGGAACTAAAAACCGTAACATTGCCTGCCTGCGAACTGATACAAAAAATAACAAACCTGCAACCCGCGGCACGAAATTAAAAACCCTTTGAATAAAAAGCACGAACCCACACTTCGAATCTTAGCCATTTAATTTAAGGGAAACCAAATTAATCATAATCAGAGTTTATGGGTAAGGGAGCTCTTGAACGGTCAACAAAAAAAATCGTTTTAAAATATCAACATGCTCAAAATTTTAAACAAACTAAATTATTTTACAAATTATTGAGACTGGTTTAGTAGCTTGCGAAATTTTGTATGAAGACAAAAAAACTACTGTTTTATAATTTTTTGTGTAAACAGCAGTTCGCCATTTCTTTCGAACAGGAGCCAGTACATACCTGCTGCCAGGTTGGATATATCAAATGCACCTGGTGAGTTGTTTACAGAAGTTGTTTTAACTAACTGGCCACCGCTGTTGAATAATTTAATTTTTACAAGTTCAGTAATGCCCTCAATATGTAACGGACCCTGTGTTATTATGGGATAGACTTTAAATTGCTGTTCCTCCCCAAATTTTATGATCCGTATTTCCGAATAAACAAAGCGGCCATCGAGGTCTGCCTGTTTCA
>JAVHOI010000081.1:0-4385 GCA_036169975.1 Ferruginibacter sp.
TTATTTTGCGAACTCAAAACCACGATTTAAGGGTAGGTAAGGAGTTCTGAATTTATGGCGGATTAAATATTTCCTCTTTTTAGGAAAGAATTTACCAGATGATTTTTCAACTCCTCCAACCTGCGGTGAGGTTGATCCTTTACTTTTTCATATCAGGGAATTCCTCTAAACCAATTTAAATTTTACTCAATTTTTTAAATATAACTGGCCGGAGTGTAATTATTTATATTTTATTTAAATTATGCCAGCCATTGTCTTGTATTCAGGATGTTGCTGCCGCATGATTTCATACGCAGCGAGACAGAGGCATATATCGGGCTGGCAACCGGCGGCTTAAAAATGACCTATACAATTACATCCTTTAATTGCAAAGCGCATTGGTGTAATAATTTGGGATTGGCAGCAGCTTTATTATACTTTTCAGAAGATTTTTTTTGGTTACATCCAGCTATTGAAAATAGCAATACCAATAATACATCGGTTAATGTGGGAACAAACTATTTTTTTTAATTATTGTGGCAAAGTAAATATTTCGGAACAAACATAAATTGATAAAAGTTACAATAAAAAATATTTTTTGATGAAAACAGAGACGCTATTTATTCATGAACATCCAATACTTTGCGCCAAGCTTAATACTAATATTAGTATCCCCGGCTTATTCCGTTTGTTTCCTTACCGGATATTTTTATCTGAATGAATTATTCAACCCCATTATTCTTTTTCCTACCGCTTTATTTTATTATTCTGATATGATGAAACAAAAAACATTTGGGTGGAATGAGATTAGTACATCCGGATAAACAAAAGGTAAACTAACAGGCATCATTTATTTGAATAAAATTTTAGAAGCATAAAACCTTCCTGATTTTACAAAATCCCTGTTTCTATTTTCCAAAAAAATACCAACTTAATTTCCCCAGGCAAATTACCGGAATACCTTTCCTGAAAATTTTTGGGGTCTTTTCATGTTTCTGTTACCCCCTTCGGGCCTTGATGCTCCCGGATTATAAACAGGAGCTTCGCCAAATTGCTCAGGCACGGCCGCCTTGGGTACCGGCTTACCTAATAACCTTTCAATAACGGCAAATTTACGCTGCTCCTTTACACTGATGAATGTTATAGCTGTGCCTTCAGCGGCGGCTCTTGCGGTACGTCCAATACGGTGCACATAATCTTCTCCATCATGAGGTACATCATAATTTAAAACCAATCCTATATTATCTATATCAATTCCACGGCTAAGAATATCCGTTGCTACCAGTATTTGTACCCTGCCGCTTTTAAAATGCATCAGCACTTCCTCTCTTTTATCCTGTTCCAGGTCGCTATGTATTTCATCTACCGGCAGGTTGGTTCTTTTCAATTCGCGGGTTAATTGCTTAACGCTGATCTTGCTGCTGCAAAATATCAGAACTGATGAAAAGTTTTTTTGATTCAATATGTATTTTACCAAAGGGATTTTTTGGGTGTCGTAAACCACATAGGCCAATTGGGTAATTTTGTCATTGGGCTTGCTCATGGAAATACTAATCTCTTCGGGCCTGTTTAGAATTGACCTGGCGAGGTCACGGATTTTGTGGGGCATAGTTGCTGAAAACAACAGGTTCTGTCTTTTGGCTGGTAAGGCATGAATTATCCGCATGATATCATCATAAAACCCCATATCCAGCATACGATCGGCTTCATCCAATATCAGATACTTCAGTCCCTGGAATTTTACATAACCCATATTGATATGCGATAACATTTTTCCGGGAGTACAGATTACCACATCTGCACCTACGCTTAATGCCTTCTTTTCCTGCACGAAAGCGTTTCCATCCCCGCCACCAAACACGGCAATAGAACTAACTGAAGTGAAATAAGAAAGACCTTCCATGTGCTGCGCAATTTGAATTGCCAATTCACGGGTAGGAACGATCACCAACGCCGTAATGCTTTGATGATTTATAGGTGTGGAAATAATATTGTTAATAAGGGGCAACAAAAATGCCGCTGTTTTACCCGTTCCTGTTTGGGCTGAAGCGATTACATCTTTGCCAGCTAATACCAAAGGAATAACCTGTTCCTGCACCGGTGTTGCTTCATCATATCCAAATGCTTCAATTCCTTCCAGTAACCGTTTGTCGAAACCAAAATCTTTAAACTTCAAAATATTTATTGCTGATTAAATTGAAAAATAAATTTTAAAAAAATATCAAAAATTCTATTCGGTTATTCACTAACCGACTCTGTTGCAGCGGCAGTTTCAACCGGCTGTGGTGTTGTATTTTTTATTGTCAACTGAAATTTGGTATTTAATATAACCTGAAAATGTCCATTTCGCAAAACCGTTTTGGTCGCTGCATCTTCAAGCATTGCCACAGCCAGGTGACTGGCAAGTTCTGAACCGCTTATTACATTACTTACTTTACCGTCCGTAAATTCAATAGTAAATTTATAACCAGCCTTTCTACCGGTTCCGGCTCTTTCAAAATCATCCCGGTTTAAACTTAGTAATTGATCTCCGCCAGAAGATTTTTTTAATAAAATCCTTATTACCGACAGGTACTTGTTCCAAATATAAGTGTACATATTATTGATTTTAAAATTTCCTGTTGGGATACAGAAATTGAATAATTGATTGGAATTAATATACTAATGAAAATAAAGGTACGCTTTATTGGTGGAAACGGCCATCAGGATTTATTTGGAAACCACTTCAACAGTACCCTGTGTAATATTTATTGCCCGGTGAATTGAATTTAATTCAGCTAAACAGCAAGGGTACATTTCAAATCCGATAACTATCGGATGACGCTCTATTTTCTGAAAGGTAGCCAACCCTGTCAGTAGGTTTTCAAATAAATAAGCGCCTGGAAAAGGTTGGCCACCCAACGGTACTTTTTGAAATTCATCCAAAACCGACTTGAATTTGATGTTATATTTGTAATCAGTTATCACTTAATTTGTGCTATGCCCGAAATTCAGATATCAACCCCTTTTAATATTGACATTGCCTTTGAAATAGCCCCGTTTCACAAACGCTTATTTGCTTATCTGATAGATTTTACTATTCTGGTGTTGTATATGCTTAGCGTTCTATACGTCTTGTATGGCGGTTTCAGGGTGGACGAAGGAAGCTATGGATTGTTACTGATTATTTTGATATTGCCCATGCTTTCCTACACGATGTTATCTGAATTATGGATGAACGGGCAAACGATTGGAAAAAAAATATTTAAAATAAAAGTAGTAAGCCTTGATGGGGGCGAACCTACATTGGGCCAGTATGCGCTAAGATGGTTTATGCGTTTTTATGAATGGGCATTCATTATTTTCTTTTTATTTTGGGGTAACGGTGCTTATGGAATTTTATGGTTGATAATCGGCGGCATTACTTCTATCATTATAATTTCCATTTCGCCCAAAAGCCAACGCCTTGGCGATATTGTAGCGGGAACCGCAGTGGTAGAAACAGCCTCCGAATTAACAGTTGATGACACCATTTTCATGCACGTGGCACAAACGGATTATAAAGTAAAATTTCCTGAAGTGATGCGCCTGAGCGACCGGGATATTAATACCATTAAAAATGTGATTAACCAGGCAAAAAAAACCAATACTTATGATATGTGTAACCGTATCGCCATAAAAGTGCAGGATGTTTTAAAAGTACCTACCGATATGTATGCCTTGGATTTTCTGCAAAAAATAATGGAAGATTATAATTACCTCGCTGCCAAAGAATAACGTTCTACGGAACATGAAATGTTTAAATAATTGACATTGAATAGTGACTTGGGAAAAAAAATAAATGATGGTCAATTTGACCATTCATCATTCAATGTCGTTTACTTAAGAGTGGTTGATGCGATATTAACCACGATTCGAAAAGTAGAGTGTACCAACGAATGACCTGTTTTTCAAAAACGCTCCTACCTGGTCTTTAAAATTCGTTCGCTCTTTTAAACTTGTTGGTTTCGTCTCCTCAGCCGGCGGAGCTGCGTAACTGGAACGTAGCTGCTTTTGCTTCTTTCATCCCGATAAGGATCGGGAGAATACCGGCTTCCTCGGTACCGCAGCAAAAGTTGCAGCTTATCCAGTTACTGGTTTAAATTCGATAGCTATTGGATCGAAACATTACTGATATACTTCATTGTTTTATGCCTTAGCATTAAACGCTATATAAACTTTAAACAGCTTAAGTAAATGACATTGATTGACCATTCACCATTCACTTATTTCGGCCCATCAAACTGCAGCGAACTGTCATTGATGACAAATTTATTTTTACTGACCATCCTGTACATTTCTGCGCCGGCGAGCAATGCGGGGCCGTAGCCATGTGCCGCGAAAACATTTACTGGCCGGTGATAATAAAATGCCGGATCGAATGCCAT
>JAVHOI010000082.1:0-4372 GCA_036169975.1 Ferruginibacter sp.
TTTTGGATCGGGTTTGAAATTCGCCGGGCAAACAATTGTACCGTTAAGGGTTGGAGTCAAATATTTTTTAGCAGGTGGTGTGTATGGCGCTGTTCAGACTGGTGTTGGATTTTTAAATAACGGAGGTGGAACAGCCTTCGCCTATTCTCCACAGATAGGTTATGAATTTAAAACCAAAAGTGATAAGGCGTTAGATGCCACCTTTAAGTATGATGGTTATTCTAAAAGCGGCGGCACTTTAGGCGCTTTGGGTTTTAGGGTGGCGTATATATTTTAAATAGAAAATATTTAAAACCTTTATTTGATTTATAAAAAGACCGAACGCTTTTGAAGGTTTGGTTTTTTTTTAATTGAATTTTTCAAAATCATTGTATGACCAGATGGTATTGAAAAAAATGTTACGAAGGGAAAAAACTATAATGCCGGAGTATTAAATACCTCCTTCATTTTTTCCATCAGTTTCTTCTCTATCATTTTGTCGGCAATCTTAATCATGTTTTTGAAGGCTATGGCATGTGAGATGCCATGCCCGATTATAACAGGTTTGGCTACTCCCAATACTGGTACACCACCATAAATTTCAAAGTTAAAACGGTCAAAATGTTCGTCATGTATGTTCCTGCGTTTTACAAGATCATATATGCTTTCCGCCATTTTAAGAACTACATTGCCGGTAAATCCCTCGCATACCATTACATCGGATTTATCTGTTAAAATATCCCGCCCTTCAATATTCCCAATAAAATTGATGTGTTTATTTTTTTTTAATAATGGATAGGCAGCCTGTGCCAGCAGGTTTCCTTTTCCTTCTTCTTCTCCTAAATTGATAAGCCCGACTTTTGGGTTTTGATAATCCAGGATATGCCGGGCATATAATGAACCAAGGGTGGCAAACTGGTTTAAATTTTCAGGTTTGCAATCGGCATTAATACCTGCATCTACCAGTAAACCGAGTGTGCCGTTTTCTCTTGGTATATAAGCACCAATGGTAGGCCGGGAAACGCCTTCTATTGCTTTTATGCTGAACAATGCGCCCACCATCATCGCACCCGTATTGCCGGCGCTGATGAAGGCATCCGTTTTGCCAGAGGCCAATAAATGAAATCCGATGGCAATGGAAGATTGCTTTTTTTCGCGAAGCGCTTTGGTGGGGTGCTCCTGCATTTCTATTACCTGCGAAGCATGTACAATGGTAATATTATCCAAAGGAATAGCATAAGATTCCAGCAACGGTTTCACTTTAACTTCATCGCCTATAAGTGTAAACGTTATACTTTTTCCCACTTCGGCCAAAAATAGGGAGATACCTTTTACTGCTTCCAAAGGTGCATAGTCGCCACCCATCATATCAAGGGCAATATTCATGGTACATTCATTAAATAAAAAATTCCAAGTCTAAATTCAATAATCGAATTTAGAACTTAGAATTCAGCATTTGAAAAATATTATGCTTTAAGTGGCGCTTTCCCCGCTACCACCCGTCCTTTGTAGTATAATTTGCCTTCACTTACATGTGCACGGTGGCGTACATGGGTTTCTCCAGTAGTTTTATCTACACTTAATGTAGTTTCGCTTGCTTTGTAATGCGTCCTTCTCTTTGCGCTGCGTTGCTGCGAATGACGCCGTTTCGGATTTGGCATGTCTGTAAATTTTATTTGTTATAATAATAAATTGATTCTTTATTCTTGATTCCGGATGTTTGATTCCTTGTATCCAGTATCCAATTCCTAAACTACTTATCCTTAAACTTATCCAGGTCTTTCCAAAGGGCTTTTGCATTTTTAGCTTCTTCACTTACCTTCATCTCATTTAACTTATCCAGCACTTCATTATTACATTTTGACCCGCCCATCTCTTCTTCTTTACACATTTTTTGCAAAGGGACACTCAGGCTTACAAATTCATAAATCCAGTCATTCAGTTTCAGGTGGCTTTCGGTTTTTGAAATATAAAACACATCGGGGTCATCTTCCCGCAGGTTCATTTCATCGGGATCATCTACCATTTTAACCAACATATTAAATTCATCCCACAAATCCATGGTAAGTTTGTTGCCGCATCGGTCACATTCCACATCAGCTTTGCCACCGACCTCGAATTTCAAAAGCATGAACCCGCTCTTTTTATCTAATTTCAGTTTAACAAATGCGCTGCAATTATTGAAATCCCTTGTTTCAATATCAGCAAAGAAACTGTCCGCAACTTCAAAGGTAAACTCATGTATCCCGGGCTTTAAACCCACAAACGCTATTTCAAATTCCCTTCTCTTTCCCATTAACTCCGGTTTAAAGGACGGCGAAGGTAGCAATTTTAGGTTTAATTTGCACATTAATTAAAGAATTTTTGTCCTGATATTTAAGGGCATTGGCTTTTTAGTTATTTTTAAAATATATATGATAAATAAAAAAAACTGGATTTTAACCGGTATCCTGGCGGTAGCCGCTTTGATCATTCACTTGTTTTCATCGAATTCCTTAATGGTGGAGCAATATTATTCCACCGGCATTTATCCATATATCTCCATTTTTTTAAGGTACCTGTTTGGGTGGCTCCCCTTTAGCATAGGTGATTTATTATATGGTTTGATCGTTGTATGGTTGCTGATAAAAATAGTAAAGGCGGGAATGGCATTGTTTAAAAAGAAATTATTTTCAAGGGAATCCGTTCCGGTGATTCAACAGGTATTGGTTGTGCTATTATTAATCTATATCCTCTTTAATGTGCTTTGGGGCATTAACTATAACCGGAAGGGGATAGCGAGCCAGTTAGGGTTATCAATGGAAAAATATTCGGTGAATGAATTGGAAACACTGAACGGTATCTTGCTCCAAAAAGTGAACGAATCAAAAACTTCGCTTTTGCAAAAACCTGCAATGTCAATGAGCAGTAAAGAAATATTCAACCAGTCGGTGAAAACCTACGAAGATGTAAATAGGCAATATCCTTTTTTGGATTATCATCCGTCTTCCATTAAAATTTCCTTGTGGGGATGGCTGGGAAATTATACCGGCTATATGGGATATTATAATCCATTTACCGGTGAGGGGCAGGTAAATACAACCGTACCAACATTTTTACAGCCATTCATCAATTGCCACGAAATAGCGCACCAGATTGGGTATGCAAAAGAAAACGAAGCTAATTTCGTGGGATACCTGGCCGCGGTTTATTCAAATGACGCATACTTTCATTATTCGACTTACCTCGATCTTTTTTTGTATGCCAACAATAACCTCTTTGAAACAGATTCAATGGCCGCAAAGGCGTTTTCAAAGGGGCTTCTTCCGGCGGTAAGGAAAGACCTGAAGGAATGGCGGCAATTTAATGCCAGGCATAAAAACCCCGTGGAGCCTGTAATCCGGTGGGTATATGGAAAATATTTAGAGAACAATCAGCAACCTTCCGGCATGTTGAGTTATGACGAGGTTACCGGTTTACTTATTGCGTATTATAAAAAATACGGGAAGTTATAATGGAGATATTTGAACAGTTGAATTATTTGTTTTTATAAAAAAGGAATCATGCTTCAGCCATTCTAAAAAAATATTTTTCGATACCGATTTTAACGGGCTGATTTGATTTTAATATTCGCCATGGCAAACCCTTTGAGCAATAAAATATTTTTACCAAAGCATGGTACAAAATAAAAAGGTTGAAAGAATAATGGAAAGGCTATTCGGATTTTAAAATGTCAGAAATTATTTTTCCACATCATACTTTCCACAGGCTTATTGTGCTGCCCGTTGTACTTGGCGTCTTTCTTCTGATTGTATTTTACTTCTATAACGCCATCTACAGGAAAGTAGATCAACTGGCCGATGGGCATTCCTGCGTAAACCCTTACCGGTTGTTTTACTGAAATTTCCAATGTCCAGTTTCCACAAAACCCTACATCGCCTTTACCGGCAGTGGCATGTATATCAATACCGAGCCGGCCTGTACTGGATTTGCCTTCCAGGAAAGGTACATGGGCGTGCGTTTCCGTATATTCTTCCGTGACACCGAGGTAAAATTCGTGCGGTTGTAAAAGGATCCCTTCTTCAGGTATTTCAAAATGTTCAATGGTATTGTGCTTTTTCGCATCTAATTCTTTATTGGTATAAGTGGCCAGAAATTTGCCGAGATGCACATCATAGCTGTTGCTTCCAAGGCATTCCCTGCTATAGGGAACTATTTTTATGCTGCCTGTTTCTATTTCTTCTAAAATTCTTGTGTCGCTGAGGATCATGGTTGGTTTAAGGTTGAAGGTTTAAGGTTGAAGGTTTAAGGTTGAAGGTTTAAGGTTGAGGTTTAAGGTTGAGGTTTGAGGTTGATTAATTATTTATTACAATCCTCTGTTAACTCAATAATCCGTAAATTAGCAAATTATCAC
>JAVHOI010000083.1:0-4368 GCA_036169975.1 Ferruginibacter sp.
ATTATCCGTTATCCAAAAAGATATATTTATTTTGCCCTATTGGCCATGGCTGTACACAGGGTTCCTTTTTGGTTCAATAAAAACATTTCGTTTTATAAACTATTGGGCTGCGGAAAGAATGGCACTTTTGATAAACATCCTGACTGGCAACAGTGGGGCATCTTCACGGTAAGCAGGCAATCATCAGAAACTACGGATTTAAAGGAAGAAGATACAATTTCCAAATTACATGGATCATTTATCGGTAAATGGGTGCGCTTTTTCAATTGCGAAACATGGACTATATTTTTAGATCCTATAGAAGGCTATGGCAGTTGGGATGGCAAAGCGCCTTTTGGCATCATTACAAAAAACACCGCTTATGAAGGGCCAATCGTCATATTAACCAGGGCAACAATAAGGCTTTCAAAACTAAATGCCTTCTGGCAAAATGTAAATGGAATAGCTGTGCAATTGTCCGGAGTGGATGGTTTAATTATTTCAATCGGTATTGGAGAATTGCCCTTTATAAAGCAGGCTACCCTCAGCATCTGGCAAAGCAAAGAAGCCATGAAACAATTTGCCTATCAAATGCGGCAGCACGCCGAAGTAATAAAAAAAACAAGAAAAGAAAACTGGTATAGTGAGGATATGTTTATACGGTTTAAACCACTAAAAACTATTGGCACTATCAAAGGTAGTGACCCTTTGGCGGGAAAGTTATAAATTTGTCGTCCACACAAACGCAGTGGTACATTTTAATTTGCCTTAAACAGCATTTTAGCGATCTCCCTGCCTGCTAAATGTATCACCTTGCCGTGGATAAAAAACGTTTATGAAAAATATCAAACTGATAGAAGTTCCGAGTGAAATTGGTGCAGGTACCCGTGGCGCCAGCCTTGGCGTAGATGCCATTAAAATCGCCGCACTTGATTTTATGAGTAACTTTTTTGTACATTTCCCTTCCGAAAAAATTGAGGTGGAAAATAATTTATTATTCGAGCCTATTCAATCACCTTATGGCAAAAGGATACAAGGGGTGCTCAACCTGTATGAAAAGGTAAGTAAGGCCGTAAGTGAATCTATCAAAAGCCATTTTTTTCCAGTGGTACTAAGTGGCGACCACAGCACTTCCGGTGGAACCATAGCCGGCATTAAAATAGCCAAACCTAAAAGTAAATTAGGCGCAATCTGGATTGACGCCCATGCCGATCTGCATACACCTTACACTACCCCTACCGGAAACATGCACGGTATGCCTTTGGCCACCGCTATCGGGGAAGATAACGGAGAATGCAAGGCGCATGACCTGGATGAAAAGACGCAAAAAATATGGGACCAGTTAAAAAATATTGGTAAAATATTTCCCAAAATTTTACCGGAAGATATTGTTTTCATTTCGCTGAGGGATTTTGAAAAAGAAGAAAAAGCCCTGATTGACAAATATGGCATTAAAGTAATTACCACCAATGAAGTAAGGCGGCATGGTGCGGAAAGTGCGAGCCGTAAAGCCTTGCGCTACCTGTCGGACTGTACGGATATCTATGTAAGTTTTGATGTGGACAGCCTTGATTCTTCCATTTCAAAAGGAACGGGTACCCCTGTGGGCAATGGCCTTAAAGAAAGGGAAGCGGAAGACCTGATCAGTAAATTTATGCAGAGCAGAAAGATTTGTTGTTTTGAAATTACCGAGGTAAACCCCACGCTTGATAAAGAAAACCTGATGGCGGAAATAGCCTTTAATATTTTGCAACGAAGCGTAAATGTATTATTGATGAATTAAAAGAATAGGTTATCCGCCGTATAAGAAAAGGGCCGGGATATTGTTTTATATTTAGCATGACACGGATATTTGCGAATGTTTTTTTGAACCATTCAATTATTAATCAACTTTTCTGCCAGGCCGGTTCCATCAGTCTTCATTCTGTAGCCATAAGTTGGCAAATATTTTTTTAGGATTTATCTTTTAAAGTGAAAAGAATAAATTGACTTATATTTTACCAGATTGAATGAATGGATTTTTCTCCTTTTTTATAAAATATCATTTTTTATTACCATGTCAGGTGTATTGATTTTTATTTTTCCCCAATAAATCATTTATTCCTTCGTTATCAAAGCGTGCTCTCCTTTTTAATTAATTAACGATAATGAAGAAGCTTTTATCCGGTAAAAAAAATCCCCTGCTGCAAAAACTACAAACTATCCTAAATGAAGATAAAAAGGAATACGTAATATCACAAACGCTATCCATCCTGTTTTTTTTTGTATTTGCGATGTTGGATGTTTTATTTTGCTTAAGTAATTATTTAGTTTCAGAGGCAATAATTATAAGCAGCATTTTTTTGCTCCAGATAATAGCCATACTGGTAATGCGGAATAATAAAAGCCGTTTCTTCAATTCACAAATTGTTTTTTTTATAACTATCGCTTCACTTTTCGGCCTGGTAATTTTAAGCGGTTATACAACAGGAAGTTATTTTTATTTTTTTCCCGCATCCATGGTCTATTTCGCAGGTACGGCCAATTCCAGCAGCGATAAAAGGGTAAGGTATTTTATTATAATTACATTGTTATTTGTAGCATCATTATTATCAAATCAATTTCTTTTACCCCATCACGATTTATTACCATATAGAAATAATTTAATTACTTTCCGTTTTACCGGTGCCATAATTTTAACGATGATAATGGTAAAAAATTTGTTTTCCTTATTAGCTTATATTCAAAATTCGGATAGCAGAAAAGAATACCACGAAGCATTGTTTCAATCTTATCTTGACGCTTACATCATATTCAACCAGGAAACCAAAGTGGTGATTGATTACAATAAAAGGATGTTGGGCTTATTTGAAATACCTGCCGGATTGGAACTAAAGGATCTCTATATCACCCAGGTAATGATGCGCTACCTCGCTGAAGACAGCGCTAATAAAGAGCTGATGATGAATTGCATTCCGGATAACTGGCATGGTGAGGCCGGGTTTATAACACATAAAAAAGAAAAATTTTATAGTTACGTAAAAAGCGTTGTTTATTACAGGGATGAAAACAAATACCAGATACTTAGCATCCGTGATATTACCAACATGAAGGATGCGGAAAAAGAGTTGATCATTTATAAAGAAAGCGTAGAAAAAGCGGGACGGGCAAAAGCACGGTTTTTAAGCAGTATGAGCCACGAGTTACGTACGCCGCTAAATGGTATCATTGGCACTTCCAATTTAATAAAGTCGGAAACCAACCTGCCCGAATCCATTCAAAAGCACATAGATGTACTGTTGTATTCATCCGAACACATGCTTGGCATCATTAATGATATTCTCGATTTCAGTAAAATAGATGCAGGCAAGCTTGAACTTAAAAAACAATCCTTCAACGTAAAAAAGTGCATGGATAATTTAGTGGGGCCTTTTGAAAGCCAGTTTAAAAATAAAAACCTTCAGTTAATCATTGATCAAAGCCCGGAACTTGAAAATGCGCAGGTAGTAAGTGATGAAGTAAAACTAAGCCAGGTTATCACAAACCTTTTATCTAATTCATTAAAATTTACGCTTGAAGGAAAGGTAACACTGATGGTAAAAGTAAAAAATACCAATGATGAAAAAATCACTATTCAATTTGAGGTGAAGGATACCGGTATAGGCATTCCAAAAGATAAACAGGAAGAAATTTTTCAGGGCTTCGCACAGGTTCATGCCGCGGAACTCAGCAGAAGATTTGGTGGCACGGGGCTTGGCCTTACCATAAGTGAAAAGCTGGTAAATATTTTTGGCGGCAAACTGGAAGTGGAAAGTGAACCGGAGAGAGGGTCAAGATTTTATTTTACCATCACTTTTCAAACTGCTGCAAAAACACAACCGTTCAATGAAAAAATAGCAGCGGCAACAAACGACATTGATATCAGAGGAGTCAAAATATTAATAGTAGAAGACAACGAAATTAATGCGACTATATTAAAAAGTTTTCTGAAAAAATGGGAAATCCAGATTAAAGAAGCCGGAAATGGGGTACACGCTTTGGAACTATTAAAATACCACCGCTTTGATTTAATATTAATGGATCTGGAAATGCCTGAGATGGATGGATATACCGCTATAAAAATAATCCGAAAAACTGATACCACAACACCCGTACTTGCATTTACCGCTACATTATTGGAAAATATGGATACTATGCTTGCCGAAGCAGGTTTTGATGGTTATGTTTTAAAACCTTTTAGACCCGCTGAATTGAAAGCCAAAATTGAAAAGTACGCCCCTCACCGGAAAATAGAATATGTATAGCACATTATGCCTGAAGAAAAGGGAAACAAAATTTTATTTCAGCCAGCCATTAAAACTTAAAAAAATGAATGGTAAAAAAAATGAATAGTTTCATTATTTTTATCTT
>JAVHOI010000084.1:0-4360 GCA_036169975.1 Ferruginibacter sp.
CGCAAACTGAAATAGATAACAACCCGGGCTATAGCCAGAATGCAAGTTATTAATGTAAGAAAGATAGCAACAGACAGTCGTAGAAAAATAGCTGCATCTTATGGTTAAACATCTGGTGCGGCTTTTTAAGATTTTGGAAATTGTATTTACCAATAATTTTTATCAGCACAGCTAACCTGGTTTGGAGAACTATTGATTGAAACAATAGTTCGGTAATTTTTTACAATTCAATCAGGATGCCCTGATTATTAATTCACGGATGAATTGCCACTGGCTTTAGCCAAAAATGGATTTTAGCAAACTTCTGATTTAATAATTGATACAGATGTAAACAGCAATTTAAATAATTCGGCTAAAGCCGAAGAGAAAAATTTATTTGATTCTGGTTCTCCAGCTAAAGCCGGAGGCAATTGATGGGTTTTCAAACAGGGAAATTGTCGAAATATTTTATACAAACTCACCTGTTGCACTGCCTTGAAAATAAATAAGTAAAAATTATAAATGCATTTTACATGTATTAACATATAAGCGTTTCAAATTTTAAAAATTACCGAAGTGCTTATTGAAAAAGAAATAAAAATCAGGACAAAATTATTTTGTTCAATTTAATAAATATCCAATAGTTTTTAATGCCTGTTTATATTTTAATTTTAATAAAATATTCAGCAGCATAAAAATTATTTAGTAAACAAGAAACCCTATTTTTAAGGATTGTCCAATCAGGTTTAAAAATTTTATTTCTTATTATGGATTTTAAAATTAAATCTTTCGCATGAATCATATCAGGTTAAATAAAGCCGGAAATTATTCTATTCAACCAAACTGCAAAATAATTTACACTATGAAAATCTTAATTGTTTTTATTGCGGCATTCCTGATTATTTTTCTTTCAGGTTGTAGTAAAACAAGCCCACCTGCACCGGTGCCGTCTGTAGTGCCACCGGTAGTAGTGCCTCCGGTAACAGACACTTTTCCGGGGCCAACCTACCCCGATAATTATATCTCTATCGCTGGCTGGGAAAACCGTACACAATGGAACCTGGCAAATGTGCATGATCCTACGGTGACAAAATGCGGTGAATATTATTACATGTACCAGACGGATGCTTCTTATGGAAATGCGTTGGATGGCCATGGCCATTATCCTTACCGGCGTTCAAAAGATTTGGTGAAATGGGATTTCATGGGAACGGCTTTTGCAAATGTACCTGCATGGGTAAAAGATTCTTTAAATAATAAAAGGGCGAGGATGGTGCCGGCACTGCCTGCAATTGAAAATCCGAGCTATGGGTACTGGGCGCCCTGCATAAGAAAAGTGGGCAACAAATACCGGTTGTATTATTGTGTGGTGGTATTGAATCCTATTGTGGGTACCGACTACAATACGTCCTGGTCTGAAAGGGCATTCATCGGTCTTGCGGAATCGGATGACCTGGCCACCAATGTATGGACGGATAAGGGAATGGTAGTATGCTCTGAACCTGACGGATTGGAAAGTTATATCAGAAAGGGAGGGTCAGACTGGAATGCCTATTTTAAATTCAATGCCATTGATCCAAGCTTTATCATTACACCTGAAGGTGAGCATTGGCTGATCTATGGTTCATGGCATACAGGTATTGCCGCGTTAAAATTAAATCCTACTACCGGCAAGCCCGATAAGCTGGAAACAATCAATGATTATGGTGTGCGAATTGCAGGCCGTGGTAATATAAGCAATAACCGTTGGCAGGCTTTGGAAGCGCCTGAAATTATATATAATGAAACTACAGGTTATTATTATCTCTTCATGGCCTACGATGAATTGTCTGTTGCATACAATACCCGGGTTGCAAGGTCAGGAAATATTACGGGGCCTTATGTGGGTATGGATGGCGGCAACGTGACCACTGGCGCAGAATGCTGGCCGATAGTAACGCATCCGTATGCATTCAACAGTCATACTGGCTGGGTGGGTATTTCCCATTGTGCGGTATTTCAAAATCCCGATACCAAAGAATGGTTTTATGCATCGCAGGGGCGTTTGCCAAAAGATGTACCAGGCATCAATGCGTCGAACGCTTTAATGATGGGGCAGGTGAGGAGCATACAATGGACAGAAGATGGCTGGCCGGTTGTGATGCCTGAAAGGTATGCAGCGGTGCCCAAATCAACCATTACAGAACAATCACTGGTGGGCAATTGGGAACAGATCACTTTACAATATCAGTACCAGGTGATACAACATTCAGTAAGCGTAACATTGAGCGCAGATAAGAAAGTAAGCGGTGGAGTTACAGGCGGATGGTCGTTTGATGCTGCTAAAAATTTATTGAACATCAATGGCAACAAATATATTGTAACAGATGCCTGGGACTGGGAAGCAGCAACAAGAAAAGTAACCCTGACCTATGCCGGACTTACGCCATCAGGTGTATCTGTTTGGGCAAAGAAATTACGGTAATTTTTTCTTTTTAAATTTAACCCGCAATAACTATGTGCATTTAATTTATTTAACTTCGGTTGATTGTTGTAATTAAATGTATAAAAACAAAAAGTATGAAAAAAAAAGGTGCGTTGCTGTTACTGGTATTGGTAGCAGCATCAAAATTTGGACTTGCCCAGCAAAACACGATTGCATTCAATAATGCTTCGGCTAAAGTTACCATAAGTAAAAATATTTATGGCCATTTTGCGGAGCATCTTGGCCATTGTATTTACGGCGGGTTTTATGTGGGTGATACATCGAAAATTCCCAACACAAACGGTGTGCGCAACGACATTATTGATGCGCTTAAAAAATTAAAAATCCCCAACCTTCGCTGGCCAGGCGGATGCTTTGCCGATACCTATCATTGGAAAGATGGCATTGGGTCAAAAGATAAACGGCCAGCCATGGTAAATAAATGGTGGGGCGGTGTTACAGAAGATAACAGTTTTGGTACACATGATTTTTTAAACATGTGTGAACTGCTGGGCGCCGAACCTTACCTCTCCGGTAATGTAGGCAGTGGTACCGTGCAGGAGTTAGCCGATTGGGTGCAGTACACCAACTTCAAAGGCAAAAGCCCGATGAGCGATTTGCGTGAAAAGAATGGCAGAATAGCGCCATGGAAAGTAAAACTTTGGGGAATAGGAAACGAAGCCTGGGGCTGTGGTGGTAACATGAAACCGGAGTATTATGCGGATGAATACCGCAAGTATGCCACCTTTATTTCCGACTGGGAAAATACAGGTGGCTTATTGCGCATTGCTTCCGGAGCAAGTGATGCGGATTACAACTGGACAGAAACGCTTATGAAAAATATTCCGCTGAATATGCTGGGTGGTGTAGCCATGCATCACTATTCCGTGCTCGACTGGAAAAGTAAAGGGCCTGCCATCGAATTTTCGGAAGAACAATATTTTGGCATCATGAAGCAGGCATTGCTGATGGAGGAACTGGTAACCAAACATGCTGCCGTGATGGATAAATATGATCCCGCCAAAAAGATAGCATTGGTGGTAGATGAATGGGGTGGCTGGTATGATGTAGAAAAAGGTACCAACCCTGGTTTTTTATACCAGCAAAATACAATCAGGGATGCTATGATTGCAGGCGTTACACTGAACATTTTTAACAACCATGCCGACAGGGTACGTGTGGCTAACCTGGCGCAATGCGTGAATGTATTGCAGGCTGTTATTTTGACCAACAAAGAAAAAATGATTCTTACCCCTACTTACCATGTAATGGAAATGTACAATGTGCACCAGAACGCAACGCTGCTGCCATTAACGGTTACAGGCAACGATTATACGTTTAACGGACAAAAATTACCGGCTGTTTCTGCTTCTGCATCTAAAGACAGTACAGGCGCCGTTCATATTTCAGTGGTGAATATTGATCCATCACATGCACAAAAAATAGACATAAATATTGGCGATGAAAAAGTAAAAAATGCAACAGCAAAAATTGTTACATCAAAAAAATTACAGGATTATAATTCATTTACAGAACCGGAAAAAATAAAGCCATCTGTTTTTAAAGAGCTTGCGCTGAACAAGAATATTTTGACCATCACAGTTCCGCCAACAGCAGTTATTGTGGTAACACTTAAATAAAAAATAAACAAGAAGGGCCATTACTGTAACAAAGTTCACCACTGCCTTTGCAATGTTATTTAATTTTTTAGTTCCGGAACACTTAGAAAAATAAAAGATAAACAGTTTTGAATCCCTATAATTAAAAAAATAAAAGAATGCGTATTAAAAAGTTACTTGCTGCCGTTTCGCTCACAACAGGTTTGTTGCTGCCTTCACGTATGCAGGCGCAAAATAACAGTGCCATTGCCGTACAGGTAAACAAGCCTGTTGCCGATGTACAACCCACCATGTGGGG
>JAVHOI010000085.1:0-4348 GCA_036169975.1 Ferruginibacter sp.
GATGCCTGATTTATTGATGCCTGATTTGTTACTGGCGATAATGCGGTTTTGTGAAGAGTAGTTAGATTGCGCTGATTGAAGAAATAATACTGAAGAGGAAGTTGTGTAGTTTGGAAAAGCAATGTAGTACTGCTCCCTCTCTTTTGGAGGGAGCCTGTCCCGAAGTTCCTGGCGGGAAGGGGGGTGAGGTCAACAGGAACTTTCGATAGGAAGAAGGAAGTTATTTTGGAGGTGAGGAAAAATCCTGATCAAAAAAATTATTAAATTTAAAGAGGTAAAATATTTAAAATTTTTTATGAACTTTCCAAAATCTGACTGGAATATATTTATTTAAAACAAATAAAAACTGCCCAAAACCCCTGCACCATTACATCTAAAAAATTATCCACTTTTTTTGTGCACACCTGTTAATATTTAATGAGTGGAAAAGTCGCTTAGTATAGATATTTTCGTTCTCCCTTATTTCTTAAAAACAAGTTAACCCATCAATCAATTTTATTACATGCCTACTCAAAAGAATGAAGCTAAAGGCCTCCGGTTTAGCCGTCAGTTTACAAAGGAGGGTGTTTCTCCTTATGATATGTTTGGATACGATTATCGTACTTCGGTAATTAAGAACCCTTCGGGCGAAGTGGTATTTCAAATGGATAATGTGGAAGTTCCCAAACACTGGAGCCAGATCGCTACGGATATTTTAGCTCAAAAATATTTTCGCAAAGCGGGTGTGCCGCAGGCGGATGGTACCAGCGGTAGAGAAACAACCATTAAGCAGGTGGCACACCGTTTGGCGCATTGCTGGCGGGTTTGGGGCGAACGCTATAATTATTTCGCCGCACCGGCTGATGCGCAGGTTTTCTATGATGAGTTGGTTTACGCTATCCTCAACCAGTCCTGCGTGCCCAATAGCCCGCAATGGTTCAATACGGGATTGCATGAAGTGTATGGAATTACCGGAAAGCCACAGGGGCATTATTATGTAGATGCCATTGATGGTGAATTGAAAAAATCAACCTCGGCTTATGAAAGGCCACAGCCCCATGCCTGCTTTATTTTAAGTGTAAAAGATGACCTGGTAAACGAAGGCGGTATCATGGATCTTTGGGTACGGGAAGCAAGGATATTCAAATACGGAAGCGGTGTGGGAACCAACTTCAGCAGCATACGCGGGGAAGGTGAAAAATTAAGTGGCGGCGGCACCTCAAGTGGTTTGATGAGTTTCCTTAAAATTGGCGACAGGGCGGCGGGCGCTATCAAAAGTGGTGGCACTACCCGTCGTGCGGCCAAAATGGTTTGCCTGGACCTGGACCATCCTGAAATTGAAAAATTCGTAAACTGGAAAGTTGAAGAAGAAGATAAGGTAGCGGCTTTAATCGCTGCCGGTTACCCAAGCGATTATGAAGGGGAAGCCTACCGTACCGTTAGCGGACAAAACAGTAATAATTCTGTTCGGATCCCTAACGCTTTCTTTAAAGTTTTGGATGAAGATGGCGAATGGGAACTGAAAGGAAGAAGTGATGGAAGGGTAATGAAAAAAGTAAAGGCCGCTGAATTGTGGAAAAAAATTACCCATGCCGCATGGAAATGCGCTGACCCCGGATTACAATACGATACCACTATCAACGAATGGCATACCTGCCCCGCAGGCGGGCCCATCAGGGCTTCTAACCCCTGCAGTGAGTACATGTTTCTCGACAATACAGCCTGCAACCTGGCTTCCGTTAATCTACGCCGTTTCTTTGAAGAAAGTGATAATAGTTTTGATGTAAAAGGTTTTGAATATACATGCCGTATGTGGACGGCGGTTTTGGAAATATCCGTTTTAATGGCGCAGTTCCCATCAAAGGAAGTAGCGCAGCTTTCTTACGATTACCGGACATTGGGCCTTGGATATGCGAACCTCGGCAGTATGCTGATGGTAAGTGGCATCCCTTATGACAGTGAAGCCGCAAGGGCGATAGCAGGAGCTATTACCGCGATAATGACCGGAACAGCCTATAAAACTTCAGCGGAGATGGCTGGCTTCCTGGGCACTTTCAGCAAATATGAAGATAATAAATCCAACATGCTTCGTGTAATGCGCAACCACCGTGCGGCGGCTTACGATGCACAGGATGCTTATGAAGGCATTGAAATAAAACCTGAGGGAATCAACTCGAAATATTGCCCTGATTATTTATTGACCGCTGCTATCAGGGCGTGGGACGAAGCCGTGCAGTTGGGTGAAAAGAATGGCTACCGCAATGCGCAAACGACCGTGATAGCGCCTACCGGAACTATCGGCCTGGTGATGGATTGTGATACTACCGGCGTAGAACCGGATTTCGCATTGGTGAAATTTAAAAAGTTAAGTGGAGGTGGTTATTTTAAAATTATTAACCAAAGCGTACCTGCAGCATTGCGCAATTTGAAATACAACGAAAAAGAACTGGAAGAGATTGTGAATTACGCGAAGGGCCATGCTACATTGGAAGGGTCCCCGTTTATCAATACACCTTCTTTATTGGCAAAGGGTTTTACCAAAGAAGAACTTGACAAGGTAGAGGCTTCATTGGGAAGCGCTTTTGAAATAGGATTCGCATTCAATGTATATACATTTGGGGAAGCTACTTTAAAGCGTCTCGGATTTACAGCAGAGCAATACAATAACTTTGGCTGGAGCCTGCTGGAAGCGCTTGGATTTACAGATGATGAAATTGATGCAGCCAACATTTATGTATGTGGCACTATGACTGTGGAAGGCGCCCCTTATTTGAAAGACGAGCATTTACCGGTATTTGATTGCGCCAATAAATGTGGACAAAAAGGTGAACGCTATATTCAGGCCCAGGGCCATATCCGCATGATGGCTGCGGCGCAGCCGTTCTTAAGTGGCGCCATCAGTAAAACAATCAACCTGCCAAACGAGGCAACCGAAAGGGAAATAGCGGATTGCTATCGCCTGAGTTGGGAGCTTGGATTAAAAGCGAATGCGCTGTACCGTGATGGTTCTAAATTGTCGCAGCCGCTGAGCAATAAATCAGACAAAAAGAAAAAAAATGTTGATGCCGCGGAAGAAGGAATTGAACCGACTGAAAATACCGCTTCTCATATTGTTGATATGAGCAAACTAACGGTGGATGAATTATTGGATGAAGTAAGCAAACGCATGCAAAGCAGTCCTGATACGGTATTGAAAGGGCGCCTGGCAAAAATCGTAGAGCGCAAGAAACTACCGGCCAAGCGCAGGGGCTTTACGCAAAAGGCGAAGATCAACGGGCAAGCATTGTTCCTGCGTACCGGTGAGTATAGTGATGGTACAGTTGGTGAAATATTCATTGACATGGCAAAAGAAGGCGCTACCGTACGAAGTATGCTCAACTGCTTTGCCATTGCTATTTCTATAGGATTGCAATACGGTGTTCCTTTGGAAGAGTTTGTTGAAAAATTCGTGTTTACCCGTTTTGAACCATGCGGCATGGTGGAGCATCCAAATATCAAGAGCACTACTTCCATCATTGATTTCATTTTCCGGGCCATGGCTTATGAATACCTTGGCAGAAATGATTTGGTTCATGTATTGGATAAACCGGAAGTTCAAAACCTGGGTAATGAATCCTGGGACCAGTCAACACCAACTATTGGTAACAGGGTGCAGGAGTTGAGTGAATTAAGGGTGATAGGAAAGTCTTCTCCTGCCGGAAATGTACAATCAGCTAAAAGTATAAAGAATAATTTAAGTGCAGCCGAACAGTTCAATGGATTGGATGGTGTAAATGCGGCTGCTAAAAGCATGCAGAGCGATGCTCCGGCTTGCAATACCTGCGGGCATATTACCGTGCGCAGCGGCACCTGCTACAAATGCTTGAATTGCGGAAACAGTATGGGATGTAGTTAAGCCCCATTTTTTATAAGATGTTTTTTACACGGCACATGTAAACGGCAACGCCACTCAAATGAGTGGCGTTCGTATTCGTAAAATATTTTTATCAAAATTTCCAAAAATAATTTTTCAACTGATAAATCAAAACAGGGTAACGGTAACAATTTGAAAAAAATCAGACATCAAAAAATCAAAAATAAT
This sequence comes from Ferruginibacter sp., assembly GCA_036169975.1. Taxonomy (GTDB): domain Bacteria; phylum Bacteroidota; class Bacteroidia; order Chitinophagales; family Chitinophagaceae; genus Ferruginibacter. The sequence goes on from JAVHOI010000085.1 coordinate 4,061, forward strand.
TTTATCCTTCCTTCAGCTCAATTTCTTTTTGCAATTTTTCTATATTATTTACCCGCTGCACAAGTGCATCGAGATTGCGGAAATGGATATACGCTTTCCTGTATTTGTTAGCATCAAATGCGGGCGAACCCATTAATACTTCACCCTTTTTGGTAATACTTTTTGATATGCCTGATTGTGCGGTTACAATAGTATTGTCGGCCAGCGTTAAATGGCCAACGATACCAACCTGGCCGCTGAACATGCAATTTTTTCCAATCCGGGTAGAACCCGCTACCACGCCATGTG
>JAVHOI010000086.1:0-10897 GCA_036169975.1 Ferruginibacter sp.
TGAACACTCAGTCAACTACCCTTAGCGACAGGAATGGAAATTTTAGCATTCAAAACGTACCGGCTGGTAAATATACCATCCGGTTATCAGCTATAGGTTATGCTACTTTCGCTGGCGAAATCGGGGTGAAGGGAAAGAATGAAAATAAATTCATTTTCCAATTGCAAAATGCGTTGATACAACTGGAAGCGGTAACGGTAACCGCTGAAAAAAAAGAAGAATTGTTGCAAAACATACCGGTAAGCGTAACCGCTATTTCATCCGGCCAGGCAAACGGATTGAGGCTTTGGAACAGCAAGGATTTAACGGCGGTTATTCCTAATTTATATTCCGGCAATTCAGGGGATGAAAGAAATGTGACGTCTATACGTGGCATTACCACCACCTCTTATGATCCCGCGGTGGCTACTTATATTGATGGCGTGAATCAATTTAATCTGGATACCTACATGCCGCAGTTATCGGATATTGAAAGAATAGAAGTGTTGCGTGGCCCGCAGGGAACCTTGTATGGAAGAAACGCGATGGGCGGGGTTATCAATATTATTACCAGGCAGCCCACCAATAGCGCGGATGGTTTCATTGAATTAAATACGGGAAATTATAATCAACAACGGTACAGCACCGGGATACGCACACCTGTTGTAAAAGACAAATTGTACTTAGGTGTTTCAGCCGTTTTCAATAAGCGAAACGGGTTCTATCAAAACCAATTCACCAATACTTCTTTCGATAAGCAGGAGGGGTTTTCAGGCAATTATTTTTTAAAATATTTGCCTCATGCAAAATGGGCCATCACCTTAAACGTGAAACATCAGAATAATAAAAACAATGGCGCTTTCCCGCTGGTGAATGGTGTGCAGGAAGCATTCAGCAATCCATTTCAGTTAAATCAAAATGCGGTTGGTAAAATGATTGATAATACGTTGAATGCTTCATTGTCTGTAAATCATGCAGGGGATAAGATTAATTTCAGTTCGCAACTGGCCTGGCAAAATAATCACCGGTATTACGATGCGCCAATTGATGGGGATTTTTCTCCGCTTGATGCGGTCACCATCATCAACGATTATGGCAACCAGTGGAACAATGTAAAAGTAATAACACACGAATTAAAATTTAATTCACCTGCAAATAAACCGGCCCGCTTTGACTGGACTGCGGGTACTTATTTTTTTCACCAGTACAATCCTGTAAAGCAGGCTACACATTTTGGTAAAGACGCCGGATTGCTTGGTGTACCCGATACCGATTTTTCCACGCTAAATATTACCAAAGGAAGAAATACAGGCATTGCCGTGTATGGGCAAATAAATTATATGCCTACAAAAAAATTAACGGTGATTGCAGGCATGCGTTATGATTATGAAAATAAAAAACTGGATGTAAAAGGTGAATACCGGAAGGACGGCCAGGATGCTTTTGTAACAACACCAGATACTGCCGCGGCGGTACATTTTGGTGCGGTATCCCCAAAACTTGGCTTGCAATATCAGGTGGCTGCCAAAAGTAATTTGTACGCCAGCTACAGCCGTGGATTCAGGACCGGCGGGCTTACGCAATTGTCTTCCGATCCTTCGCAGCCCCCATTGTATCCTTATAAACCGGAGTACAGCAATAATTTGGAGGTAGGTTTAAAAAATGATTTATTCAATAACCGCCTCCGGTTAAACCTCTCTCTTTTTATAACGCATGTAAATAACGCACAAGTGCCCACGCTGGTTTTACCTGATGCCATTACTGTCACGAAAAATACCGGATCACTGAATAGCAAGGGAGCAGAATTGGAATTGTTAACCACACCTGTAAAAGGATTGCAGCTTGAGTATAGTTTTGGTTATACGGATGCCAGGTACACATCATTGAAAGTGTCGGCTAACGGTGATGTGGTAAACCTGGATGGGAAGAAACAAATTTTTACGCCAGATGTTACTTCCATGCTAATGCTGCAATACAGTTATCTGATAAACGAAAGGAAACAAATAAAATTGATTGCAAGGGGAGAGTGGTTTTATTTGGGCAAACGTTTTTTTGATCTTTCCAATAACGTTCAGCAATCGCCTTACAACCTGTTCAACACAAGGCTTGGCGAAAGCAGCAAACACCTGGATATATTTTTCTGGGTTAGAAATTTAACCAATGTCAAATTCATTGAATACGCTTATGATTTTGGGGCTGTTCATCTTGGAAACCCTAAAACTTATGGGGTAACAGTCAGCACTATATTCTGATAAGATGAACCAGGCTTTAAGCTATGCTTTTATTGGTTGAGCTTCGCCTGAATGTACATTTCAATCCAGTAGCTATGAAATGTTGTTCCTAATTGCCAACCCATTCAGGGGATCTTCATGGAATTAGGGCATATAAAAGGTTGGCGGCCTTAAAAGAAAGGCGCTATTCAGGACAGTACATAATAGTTATCATAATTTTCCGCGGTACTTTGAAATCCTTAATTGTACAAGATCTTAAAAACTAAATAAATTGTTTTGCTATGAAAAAAAAAATTGTATTGCCGGTACTCCTTCAACTGTGTATGCTTTTCAGTTTTGCACAGGTTAAAATCCATCGCCTGCTTACAGAAAACCTAATCAATCCTGTTGGCATAGATGCGCAGCAGCCACGCTTTTCGTGGCAGTTGGTAAGTGATAAGAGAAATGTAGCGCAATCGGCGTACGAGATAATTCTTTCGGAAAATAAAACCCCGATATGGAAAACAGGTAAAGTTGCCAATAGCCAATCCGTACAGGTCGCCTATTCCGGCACCGCCTTGCAGAGTGGTAAAAAATATACCTGGCAGGTAAGGGTGTGGGATAAAAATGGTAAGCCTTCTCCCTGGAGCCAACAGGCATTTTTTCAAATGGCATTGCTCAATGCCGCTGACTGGAAAGCAAAATGGATTGAACCGGGCTACGTGGAAGATTCCGTGATGAGGCCAAGCCCCATTTTCAGAAAAGAATTTTCGGCAAAGAAAAAAATTGTATCCGCTGTCGCTTACATTACCGCACATGGCATGTATGAAGCGCAGATTAATGGCCATCGGGTAGGGGATGCCTATTTAACTCCCGGCTGGACAAGTTATAAAAAGCGGTTGCAGTATCAGGCTTATGATGTAACCAACCTTGTCGCCAATGGCCCTAATGCGATAGGCGTTACATTGGGCAGCGGCTGGTATCGTGGCATCATTGGGTTTACCAATAGTGTAAATGTTTATGGAAAAGATATTGCTTTACTTTTTCAATTAGTAATTACCTACAGCGATGGCGCTATTGAAAATATTGTTTCTGATGGTTCCTGGAAATCATCTACCGGAGCTATAAGGTATGCGGAGATTTATAATGGCGAAACCATTGATTTACGCCTTGAAAAAAAAGGCTGGCCACAAGCCGGTTACAACGATGCCGCATGGAGTGGCGTAAAAGTCGCCAATCATCCGATGAATGTATTGCTGGCTACATCCAATGAACCGGTAAGAAAACATGAAGTATTTAAACCAATAAAAATATTTACCACTCCCGCCGGTGAAAAAGTAATTGACTTTGGCCAGAACCTTGTAGGCTGGGTGGTGATGAAAGTAAATGGCCATGCGGGGGATAAGGTAACGCTGTACCATGCGGAAGTATTGGATAAAAAAGGGAATATTTACCTGGCCAACCTTCGTGCCGCCAAAGCGCAGAACAACTATATTTTAAAAGGTGGCGGCGAAGAAATATTCGAACCGCATTTTACGTGGCAAGGTTTCCGTTATGTAAAAATAGAAGGTTATCCAGGTGAAATAAAACCGGAGAATTTTGAAGCGGTTACCCTTTATTCCGATATGGTGCCAACTGGAACATTTACTTCTTCCAACGCTTTGATCAATCAACTGCAACACAATATTCAGTGGGGGCAAAAAGGTAACTTTCTTGATGTGCCCACCGATTGCCCCCAGCGTGATGAACGTCTTGGCTGGACTGGTGATGCACAGGCATTTTCCCGTACCGCAGCATTCAATATGAACGTAAATAATTTCTTCGGCAAATGGCTGAAAGACCTCGAAGCCGACCAGCAAAATGGCGTGGTGCCCTTTGTAATTCCAAATGTATTGGGCGCCGCTATCAGCAGTGCGGGCTGGGCGGATGTTGCTACAATCGCACCATGGAATATGTATCTCGCTTATGGCGATAAACGCTTACTGGAAAACCAATACGGCAGCATGAAAGCCTATGTGGAAAGCATCCGCAAAAATGCGAAGGATGATCTCTGGAATACCGGCTTTCATTTTGGTGACTGGTTGTTTTATCGGCCCGAGGATGATAATGATGGAAGATCCGCGGTAACGGATAAATATTTAATAGCGCAATGTTTTTATGCAAACTCTACACAGTTGTTATTGAATGCGGCTAAAGTGCTGGATAAAAAAGAGGATGCGGAAAACTATGCACAACTATTAATAAAAATAAAAGCCGTATTCAATAAAGAATATGTTACCGGCAACGGCCGCCTTGTTTCGGGTACGCAAACCGCTTATACACTGGCGCTCAATTTTGATATGCTTCCTGAAAATCTGCGTCAGCAAGCCGCTCAGCGGCTTGCTGATAATGTAAAAAGTTATGGTAACCATTTAACCACGGGTTTCCTGGGTACGCCTTATCTCTGTCATGTACTCACCCGTTTTGGATTTACGGATGTAGCTTATAAATTATTGTTGCAGGATACTTACCCTTCGTGGTTGTATCCCGTAAAGATGGGTGCAACTACTATTTGGGAGAGATGGGATGGGCAAAAACCAGACAGCACCTTTCAGACACCCGGCATGAATTCATTCAATCATTATGCCTATGGCGCTATTGGCGACTGGATGTATCGAAGGATGGCAGGCATTGATACCTATGAAGATGGAGTGGGTTACAGGCACATCAAAATAATGCCGCATATTGGCGGTGGTTTCACCAATGCATCGGCATCGTTAAAAACTTATTATGGTACGGTAAGCAGCGGATGGAAAGTGGAGAATGATAAAATAGTAATGGAGGTGGAAATACCTGCCAACACAACCGCTACCGTATTTGTACCTGCCGAAAATGCAGCCGCTATTACTGAAAGTGGAAAATCAATATTATCCGGTTCCGATATAAAAGTTACCGGTACGGAAGATGGTTATGTGGTATTGCAAATGGGATCGGGTGTGTATCATTTAGTGGCGTCAAAAAAAGCGGATGCGGTTGCAGCTATCAATACGGATGAGTATGTTGGTAAATACAAAGTTGATAGTGGTATGGTAAGCCTGATAGAGATTATCGCGGTGAATGGAAAATTAATCGCGAAGGTTTTTAACAACAGTGGTGAATTGGAACCTGTCAAAAATGCCAGGGACCAGTTCAGCAGCGCCGATGGCTCCACCACCACATTCCTGCGGGATGCAAATGGCAAAATCATTAAGGTAAAAATGAATGCGCTTGGTATGACATTCGAGGGGAATAAACAGTAGTGGTTTGTCGATTTATTTAAAATTTTAAAAAATAATTGAATATTTAAATAATTCTTTTCAGTTATGCGTATGCCTGCTTTGGAAGAAAACAATAATCAATTTAAAAATGAAAAAAGTGTAACCCAAAACAACTGTTATTTAACATTCGAATAATTTATTGTCATTTGCTAACCATGGTTTGAAAGAAAATTTATACTTCAAAATTATAGCCTGTTTTAAAACTATTAATGCGGGAGGTGAGCTATATTATTGGAATCAACAGGATTTGCCAATAACGAATCAACTGTGGAATTTCTTTTAATCAAATCATTACACGGAAATTACCCTGCTGTTAGTATAGTACAATAATAAACCAGGTTTCAAATTCCGGTTTCAAAGACTGGTAGTGGGTGCGGCATTTATTAGTTCTATCGGTACTAACGATCCTGTAATAACAGAATTTATTTCGTTGATGTTCAGACTCTGCTTTTGGATTTTTTTGCAAAATACCCACAAAGAAGAATCAGTAAAAATGCAAAAAGGAAAACAATTGAAATTTTAAAATTTTTAATCGTTTTCCCGAAACTAAAAAAATAAGGCATCCGTCGCTAGTATCCTTAATCCATTTGCTGGCTTATGGAATTATTCCGCGGTTGTGGGGTCAATAATTGTAGATACCAGGTTTACAGCATTTGCAGGAAATCCGCCCTGCATTGCGTGTTCACGAACCATTTCTTCATTTGGTGCGATGTAAACGCAATAGATTTTGTCGGCTGTAACATAGCTGTTTACCCACTGAATTTGCGGACCCATTTTGCTTAAAACACCGCAGGAAGTTTGTGAAATACCTTTCAATTGTTCTGCTGTTAGTTTTCCTGCACCAGGAATTTCCCTTTCAATTACATACTTAGGCATAATAATAAATTTTTAGTTTCCTACTCGTTTGGCTTTTCGGTAACGCCCCCACTAAAATAACTGAGTGGGGCAGCCCCGTTTTTGTAGTGGTAGCTGGTCTCCACTTTTTTTTTAAAAAATAAATATTTTCAAATACACCGGAACAGTTTAAAAGAATTGATGTTTCGTTATCCAATGGTTCTGTTGTTATCTTTTCTAAAGGGATTAATTATTTTTAACCCAATATCCTGCTAAATTTAGTTGTTTTTTTTGGGGATTGCAACCTATACTTTTCAAGGGGGCATTTCAATTTGTCGAACTATTTTCTGGAGGGTTGCCAACCCTAAAACTGGTTTCAAATAATAAGAATCAATAAATGGTTGGCAATGCCTGTGCAATATCCGATAGCCATTGAATTTGAAATGTACCTATGCACTCCCATATTCCTTGCATTAAAATACATTCCTGTAATTTCGTGCAATAGCGGCAACAACAATATGAACTTTCATTTAGAATTTACCCCAGGGCGGTTTTCATCAGCCATTCATCATCAACATGAATTATTGTTGATTGGTTCCTGCTTTACGGAAAATATCGGCGCCAGGCTAAAGCAATATAAATTCGAGATGCTCGAAAATCCCAATGGAATTTTATTCAATCCCATCAGCATTTCAAAATCCATTCATTCCTATATTTTCAATAAACGATATGCGGAAGGGGATTTGTTTTATCAAAACGAATGCTGGAATAGCTGGGAACACCACAGCCGTTTTTCGCATCCCGATTGGGAAGCATGTTTACACGGTATCAATCAATCGCAGCAGGCGGCAAATGAGTTTATTAAAAAGGCGGATTGGATATTCATAACAGTAGGGTCAGCCTTTGTGTACGAACTGGGCAACAGTGAAGTAGTTGCCAATTGCCACAAAGTACCTACGGATAAATTTCATAAAAGATTATTAACCGTACAAGAAGTGGTTACCATTTTTAAGAATATGTTTGATGAACTTTATGTGATTAATCCAACTGTGAAAATAATTTTTACCATCAGCCCGGTCCGCCATTTGAGAGATGGGTTTGTGGAAAATAACCGGAGTAAATCGGCATTGATACAGGCGGTTCATCAATTGACTGATGCGGATGAAAAAATATTTTATTTTCCTGCTTACGAATTGGTGATAGATGATTTAAGGGATTATCGTTTTTATGCGGAAGATATGGTACACCCTAATTATGCGGCAACCAATTATGTGTGGGAAAAATTTGTCGCGGCCTGTATTGATGAAGCTACGCAAAAGCTGATGAAAGAAATAAACATCATCAATGCGGCAAGGAATCATAAGCCATTCCATCCAACATCTGAGCAACATAAAAAATTTTTGCAAACCAACTTTGATAAAGTTATGCAACTAAGCAAGCAGTACCCTTATATAAATTTTGAGGAGGAGAAAATTTACTTTAGCCCTGATGAGGAAAAGGCTTAATCAAATAATTTCAGCAATATGTTTATTTAAAAATGAATATTATTGAAGTTATAAATACTCTTTAAAAGCCCCCGATTAGTAGCGTGGATTGTGGGGGGGCTTAATGTATCCTGTCTCCCCTCACTTCCATTTCATCCATCACTTTGTTTTCATAATTCAGCCATTGTTGCCAGCGTTTCCTTACTTTATCTTTAGGCAGGTAAGTATCCGCCAATAAAATAAACAAGGTGTAATGCCCCGCTTCACTCTCCATGAAGCGGCGGTAAAATTTGCGCAGGTACGCATCATCAAGACCTTCGCTTAAACGCTTAAAGCGTTCGCAGCTCCGGGCTTCAATTAATGCCATCGTTAATAAATGATCCAGCAACCGGTCGTCGGGGCTTCCTCCTTTCAACTGAAACTCAATTAATTTATTTACATAAACATCTTTTCTTTGCCTGCCAAGGGTCAGGTTTCTTTTCTTTAATTCCGCCAGCACCAGGCGAAAATGCCCCCATTCTTCAGTAACAACCGGGCTTAACCCGGCTACTAATTCTTCTTTTTCCGGATAGCGTTGTATCAATGTAATGCAGGTGGTTGCCGCCTTTTGCTCACACCAGGCATGGTCGGTTAATATTTCTTCCAGTTGCATTCCGGCAAGGTTTACCCACCGTGGATCAGAAGGCAATTTAAGTCCGAGTATATTCTTTACATCAATGCTCCCTGTATTCATCACGCAAAAATAAATAATCTAATTTGGTTTGGTAAGGATGGTTTTATTAATTTAGGTGAATAATTTATTACCAATGAGAATTTTGCCATTGATTATTTCCACAGCAATTACAGCCGGATTGGTTGTAGCGCTAAATACAAAATTATTAATCCCTGCTCCGTTAGGCAAATTGCTAAGCCCGCAACATGGCGTATGGCAAAATGCGGAAAATACCAATAATGATTTCAGCACTGATCTGAAATTCACTCAACTTAAAGGCAGGGTGAATGTTTATCTGGATGAGCGTCTTGTGCCTCATGTTTTTGCCGAAGAAGAAAATGATATTTACTTCGTACAGGGGTTCCTTCATGCCAAATTTCGTTTATGGCAAATGGAACTACAGACGCATGCGGCAGCCGGAAGGGCCAGCGAAATTGTGGGTAGTATTGCGCTTAGGCATGATCGTGAATTCAGGCGGCTGGGTATGGTGTATGCCGCGGAAGCGTCATTAAAAGAAATGGAAAGTGATCCGATTACAAAATTAAGTTGTGATGCATATACCGCCGGAGTAAATGCCTACATCGCCACGCTTACGGAAAGCACCCTGCCATTGGAATATAAACTGATAGGCTATAAGCCCGAAAACTGGAGCAACCTGAAAACGGCTTTGTTCCTGAAAAATATGTCGGAAAATTTAGCGGGCGGTGAAAATGATTTTGAAATGACCAATGCAAAAAGTTTTTTTAATAAAGAAGATTTTGCCAAACTATATCCCCTGCATCAGGATTCATTGGATCCCATTATACCCAAAGGGACCGTTTATGGCAAACCGCAGGTAATACCACAGGTTCCCACAGATGCGGATACTGTCTATTTCAGCAATAAGGATATCGCGGTTACTCAGGAAGAGAAACCTGATAAAAACAATGGCAGCAATAACTGGGCTGTTAGCGGGGCTAAAACAAAAAGCGGTTCACCAATTTTGTGCAACGATCCCCATCTCGGTTTAAACCTTCCTTCTCTTTGGTTTGAAATGCAACTGAATGCGCCGGGGTATAATGTTTATGGCGTTACATTTCCCGGGGCGCCTGGTGTCATAATCGGATACAATGACAGCATTGCCTGGGGTGTTACCAATGGCGGCAGGGATGTAAGGGATTATTATGAAATTAAATTTAAAGACGACAGCAGGCAGGAGTATTGGTATGACAGTGCCTGGAAAAAAACGGAATTCAGGTACGAAGAAATCAAAGTAAAAGATTCGGCAACTTATTACGATACGGTTGCCTATACTATATTTGGCCCGGTGATGTATGATAAAACCTTTAGTGGTGACAGGGCTAACAATTCAAGATACTTTGCCGTGAGGTGGAAAGCGCATGACAGCAGCAATGAGTTAAAAGCGTTTATCCTTTTGGACCGTGCTAAAAATTATCCTGATTATTTAGCCGCTGTTGGCAATATGAAAACACCCGGACAGAATTTCGCATTTGCCGCCAAAACCGGCGATATTGCTATGCGTACGCAGGGGGAATGGCCAGCTAAATGGAAGGGGCAGGGCGATTTTGTAATGCCGGGTACGGATAGCCGCTACATGTGGCAGGGTATGATACCTTTTGATGAAACCCCTTTTCTTCATAACCCCGAAAGAAATTTTGTAAGCAGCGCTAACCAGGATCCGGCGGATTCTACCTACCCCTATTACCTTGGCCGGGGATACCCGATATTCCGGGGGTTGATCATTAACAGGAAGCTACATGCAATGAACGATATTACGCCGCAGGATATGATGGCATTACAAACCAATAATTACAATGTATTCGCGGAAATGGCAACGCCCTTGTTTTTAAAAAGTATCAGGGAAAATGAATTGAATGAGGTGGAAAAGCAATACCTCAATTTATTAAAATCCTGGGATTATAATAATTCCCCCGATTCAAAGGCGGCAACAGTTTTTGAGGTTTTGTGGGCTAATTTCAACCATGCGGTTTTTGATGATGAATTTAAAAACGCACCCACGGTAATCATGAATCCTTATGAAAGTAATTTGCTGGAAGGTATTTTAAAAGACAGCGCCTATAAATTTTTAGATAATATAACAACCACCCAAAAAGAAACTTTGGCGGATGACGTAACTGCGGCTTTTAAAAACTCGATGACTGAACTGGGCAATGCTGAAATGGCAAACAGGCTTGAATGGGCGAAATATAAAGCGACAAGTGTAAAGCATCTTACAAAATTGGATGCGTTGAGCCGGTTGGACCTGCCCATTGGCGGAGGAACCTTTTGTATCAATGCGGCTAAACCGGATCATGGCCCAAGCTGGCGGATGATTGTAAGCCTTACGCCGCAAACAGAGGCGTATGGCGTATATCCGGGTGG